>JAQICC010000230.1 GCA_027858735.1 Salinivirgaceae bacterium | reverse complement strand
CTGCTTTTTGTTGGTTTTTATATAAAAACCTTACAAAAGCTATATCGGGACTGCGGTTTGAATTTTTCACACGCCTCGAATTTGAACTTTTTAGCTCAAACTCTCGACTTTATGGACAGATCTATTTAGTGCTTGAAAACAAGTTGGAAAAATAATAATAAGGCAAAAAATGCGTATAATTAAAGTGATGAATAAAATTAAAAATGTTTCGTAATATGGGAATGAATTAGGCGCGGCAAAATTTCAAAAATCAATATTTATTGTAACTTTGAAGCTCATCCTACGACTGTTATATAAATTAATATATTGGTTTAAGATCGTGTTATAACCTTAAAATAAGTAGTAATTATGACAAAAAGAATTGTATTAAGTTTAATATTTGGAGTTTTGCTTTTTAGTTTTACTTCTAAAGCCCAGTTATTTAACGACGAAGTTTATAAGTTCTCAAAGGTTTTAGGCTATATCGATAATTTTTATGTTGATTCTGTAGATAAAGAAAATTTAGTAGAAACAGCAGTGGTTGAAATGCTTAAAAAACTTGATCCACATTCAGTATATATTTCGAAAGAAGATGTAAAAAAAATGAATGAACCTTTGGAAGGTAGCTTTGAAGGTATTGGAGTACAGTTTAATATTATGCATGATACACTTTTCGTTGTTTCACCAATATCTGGTGGGCCGTCAGAGAAAGTTGGGATTTTAGCTGGCGATCGTATTGTAGCAATCGATACTGAGAATGTTGCCGGAATTGGTTTAACAAATCAAATGGTGTTCGATCGTTTAAAAGGAAAAAAAGGAACCATAGTGGTGGTTTCTATTAAACGTCGTGAAGTTAATGTCTTACTCGATTTTGAAATTATTCGCGATAAAATTCCAATTTTTAGTTTAGATGCTGCCTATATGGTTGATGAAAAAGAAAAAGTTGGATATATAAAACTTAACAGGTTTTCAGCAAAGACTATGCAGGAATATCGAGAGGCTATGAAAAAATTGAGAGCCGATGGCGCAGAAAATTTAATTCTCGATTTAACCGATAATGGGGGAGGCTACTTAAATATGGCTCATGAATTGGCCGACGAATTTTTGAAAGGAGGTCAAATGATTGTTTATACTGAAGGTATAAAAAGCCCGCGTCAGGATATGAAAGCTACCAATTTAGGCAGCTTTAATGAGGGAAGGGTGGTAATAATGGTAAACGAAGGTTCAGCATCGGCTAGTGAAATTGTTAGTGGTGCTATTCAAGACTGGGATCGTGGTGTTCTTGTAGGCCGACGTAGTTTTGGAAAAGGTTTGGTTCAACGTCCATTAAACCTTCCCGATGGATCTGCTATGCGCTTAACCATAGCACGTTATTATACACCTACGGGTAGGTTAATTCAAAAATCGTACAAAGGTGGAAACGAAGCCTATCGTCATGATCTGGTTAACCGATATAATAATGGAGAACTTTCAAATGAAGATTCTATCCATTTTCCTGATTCTCTTAAATACGCTACATTAGTTAATGCGCGTGCAGTATATGGTGGAGGGGGTATTATGCCCGATATTTTTGTGCCGATTGATACTACTGATTACTCTGATTATTACCGCGATTTAATTCGCAAGGGTATTATTAATAGGTTTATTTTAACCTACATGGATGAGCATCGAAATGAACTTGAGAAAAAGTATTTAGGCAAGAAAAAAGACAAAGATTTCAGCTTTTTTAAAAGTAATTACGAGGTTGATGATGAATTTTTAAAGGCGTTATTAGATTTTGCAGAAAAAGAAAAGCTTGAGTTTAACGAAGAAGAATACAATAAAAGTTTAACCCATTTAAAAATTAACTTAAAAGCTTTGGTCGCTCGCGATCTATTTACAACCAGTGAGTTTTATGAAATAATTAATCAATCCGATCAAATTTATCTTGAGGCACTACGTGTAATTCTTGATAAGGATGCTTACAATGCAAAGCTTTTAAAATAAGAGATTAAAAAAGGTTCTACAACCAATTAGTGGGTGTTTTTTATAAGATGTACATATTTAGATTTTAAGGTCAATAGTTCTCTCCCGATTGTTATCGGGATCAGTCCACAGTCAATTTATCGACTGAGAACTGCAGACTGTCGACTATATTCCATTGATAAAAATGTACTATTTATAAGTTTTTCCACTAAATTCGTAGTAATACCAAAAATACTAACATATCAGGATTGCTTATTAAGAGCAATCCTTTTTTTTGAAAATTATTTATGATAGAATGGGTTTTTAAAAACGGGGTTGAAATACTAGCAGTGCTAACTGGATTGGTATATATTTTTCTTTCTATACGACAGAATATTTGGTGCTGGTTATTTGGTATCATATCGTCAGTATTGTATTTATTCCTTTGTTTTGTCTTTAAAATTTATGCCGATATGTCGCTCCAGGCTTACTATGTTATAATGGGAATTTACGGCTGGATTCATTGGGCACGACTTGATAATTCAAATGCAAAATTTGAACTTCCGGTTTCGAGCCTAACTAAAAAGGAAATATGGCTGGCATCAAGTATAACCGTGTTTCTATTTTTTATTATTGCTCAAATTTTAATTCATTTTACCGATTCGCCAATACCTTATGTCGATTCGTTTACAACTTCATTGAGCTTTACTGCTACATGGATGCTGACAAGAAAAATTATTGAGCACTGGCTAATTTGGATCGTTGTAAATACAGTTTCAATGGGTTTATATTTCTACCGAGAGTTATATCTTACAATAGTGTTGTTTGCTGTATTAGCTGTAATGGCAATAATTGGCTACATTGAATGGAAAAAGGAATGGAAGAAAATGCAGACCATACCCGTATCGTAGTAATTACGGGTGCCGAATCAACTGGAAAGACCGAATTGGCGAAATATTTGGCTGATCATTTGAATTGGGAATGGATTCCGGAGTTGTCGCGTACTTATGTTGAAAAACTTAAGCGTCCCTACATTTTTAATGATATTGAAATAATCGCTCAGCAGCAAATCGCTCAATTTAATGTAGCAGCAAATAATCCATTAAAAACGGTAGTTTTCGATACAGGATTAATAATTACCAAAGTATGGTTTGATGTGGTTTACAATAAATGTCCAGATTGGTTGATTGATGCAATTTATAAGCTCCCAAAAGTTTTGCATTTATTATGTGATATTGATTTACCCTGGCAATCGGATTCGGTACGTGAAAATGGGGGAGCGATGCGCATAAAACTGAATGATATTTACAAAAGAGAGTTAGATAGCTTTGGATTTGAGTATGAACTAGTCTCAGGAACTGGCAATCAAAGGTTAATGAATGCTCTCCGTATTTTAAAAGAAAAAGGTTTAGTCTAAAACTTAAATTATTCGTAATGCTTTGTTAAACGAAGCTTCTTTAAAACTAGTGCGGGCTTCCTCAAGAAGAGCTTTAATTTTGGTTAACGATTCAACCTCTTCATCAATAAAGGCGTATTCATATCCTTTTTCATTCAAATTGTCTAGAATTTTTAAGATTGTAAGTCCTTGAATATCATGAGCAGGTAAAAATGCAGGTTCTTTTGAAAATTTGCTTGGAGTTTCTGCGAGCACTCTACTTTCAACCAAATCGTACAATATATGTCTTACCAAGCGCACAGGCAGTTTTAATTTTTCTGATATAATTTGAGCAGTTAATGGTAATTCTCCTTGTTCAAAATTTTTAACGATATAATGAGTGAGGTAGAGTGTGATTAAATCTTTCGATTTTTGGCTCAGATTTTTAATATCGCTTTCGTATTCATACTGATGATGGTTTTGAGCTGAAAATGAGATTTCAGCACCGAATAAAACAATAAGCCAACTCCAATTTAGCCAAACTAAAAATAGGGGTAAGGCCGCAAAACTACCATAAATAGCATTGTATTTCGATACCCCAACTTGAAAATGAATATAACCCCATTGAAGAAGTTGAAAAGTAGTTCCTGCAACAATTCCTGCTATTAGAGCAGAGCCAAATTTTACTTTTGTATTTGGCATAACCATATATATGAATGTAAAGAGCAACCAGATTAAAATATAAGGAATATATTTAACTAGTGAATACAGTACAGGCCCCACATAACCAATAAAGCTTATTTCGTTGGTTAATTTATCAACCATTTCGCTTATTACAACTTGGGTGCTACTTGATAATAATATTAGAATAGGAGCCACTAACATAATAGCAACATAATCGCTAAATTTTCTAAAAAACACCCTACTGCGTTTAACTTGCCAAATGCTATTAAAAGCATTTTCAATATTGCCAAGTACTTGCAAAATAGACCATAATAAGAAAACCAAGCCAATACCAAAAATCCATCCACCACTTACATTGTTTAGCATGTTGTTTGAAAACTCAATTAAAAAGCTGGCGACTTCTTCTTGTCCCTTAAGGTTTTCTTCAAGTAATACAGCTAGTTTATCATCAAAGCCAAAACCTTTTGCAATTCCAAAAGCCATTGCCATTACCGGAACTACTGAAAGAACAGAATAAAATGTTAATGCCGATGCTCTTAAATTTACTTTATCTTCTTTAAATCCTCTAAAGGCAAGAGCAAATGTTCGCAAGCCTTTAATTGCAAGGCGAGGGTACTTACTTAAATGGTTAGATTGAATTGTCCAGATGTCTTTTAATACAAAGTTTTTAATCTTTTCAACTATTTCCTTAATGTCGATTTTCTTCATATCAAGTGCTTTATTAATCAATAATCCGTAATTACCTATAATCCGTTCGACTTAAATAATTCCTTATAAGTTGCATCAAATTCTTCGAAGTGCTTTACAAGCCATTCTTGAATAAAATCTAGAATACCATCGAGTTCTTTAGTTTTATTGCTATGGTAGGCTGTTTGGAATTGTTTAAGCTCTTTTAATAATTTCTGATGATTAGCAATATGATCATCCGTATTTTTATATCCAAACTCATTAAAATAATGTTCCTCATTGCCAAAGTGATACGATGCAAAATCGATGAAGCTTCGTAAGTTTTCCTTAATCTCCTTTTTGTTTTTATTCAGCCTAAACGATGAGTTAATCAAGTTTGCTAAATCCACAAGTTGTTCATGTTGTTCATCCATCTCAGCAATGCCAAGAACAAAGTCAGAATTCCAGTCAAGCAAATTATCGCCTGTGGCTTTCGCCTCTTTTATAGGTTCTACTTGAGGTGATTTAATAACAGGAGAATTTTTTGCTTTCCCAATTTCTTTAGTAGAATTATTGGCTTTATTTAATTCATCTTGAAGTTCAGTTATGCGACTTTTGTATTCACCTATCAGCAGGTGTTCCTTTTTAATTTCTATTTCTTGCTCCTTCATTTTAATCTCCCTAATCTGCTGGGCTGTTATATCGAACCCAATTTTAAGAATTTTATAAGGAGTGGTTTCGTTTGGTTCTTTTATTGGAGTATAGGTTTCTTCAACCCATATTTCACGATTATTAATGGTTACCTTATTAACCTCTTTTTTTGTATTTCCTCGACATAAATCTGCCCAGAATACGGCATAATTTGTTCCCATTTCAGAATTAATATCATAACCGTCGCTGTGTTTTTGTCCTAAAACGTTATCTTTTGACATACCAAGCATTTCAGCATACTTTTCGTTACAGCTTAAAATGGTACCATCTAAATCATATTCAACAGTAAATGCAGTTGAGCCTAAGGCATTAACTATTCCACTCATTTCAAATTCGCGCCGAGCAGCTTCTTCTTGGGTAGCCTGCAATTCTTCCAGGTTTTGCCTCATTTCTTCCTCTTGAGCAGCTAGCTCTTCCGATTGACGTTTCGATTGCTCAAGTAGTGTTGATGTTTTTTCATTTACTTTAACAGTTGCAATAGTACTGGCAATGCTTTCACCAAGTTTTTCAATAAACTCAATTTGAAAAGGCTCTATGTCTTTAAAGGATGCGAGTTCAATAACACCATAGACCTCCTGGTTTAAAATCAATGGAGCAAGTAATATAGAAGTTGGGTTGGCTGTTCCCATGCCTGACTTAATTTTAATATACTCTTGAGGCAAATCGGTCATATATATACTTTTCATTTCAAAAGCACATCTGCCCACCAATGATTCCCCGAAAGCTAAACGCTTCTGCATTAGTCTATCACGATCATACGCAATGGCAGTTTTTAATTCTAAAAAAGGTTCATCGTCATCATCGTTTTGTTCAACTATAAAAAGCGCCCCTTGGTTTAATTCTAAATAGTTAACCAAGTTGCTCATAATATTAAACGAGAGCTCTTTAATATTGGTGGAATTACTTCTTAAAATATCACCAAATTTAGCTAAACCGGTTGTTGCCCAGTTTTGCTTTTCGTCTTCTATCTTTCGTTTTTCTTCTTCTTCTCTTGCATGTTTTAAGCTTTGGCGCATTTCAAGCAGCGAATTGCCCATAATGTCCTTGTTGCTAAGTGGAATAAAGTCGGATTCTAAATTGCCTTTGCCCATTTGATTAGCAAATTCAGATGTATTCTTTAGTCCATTTTTCAATTCATTAAGAGAGTTGGCAATATCTTCAATTTCATCGCCTCTATTTATCACCAAATCATCAATACCTTCAATATTACCTGTAGAAAGTATTTTCATTATATCCTTAGTTTTAACAAGCGATTTACTCATACTACTTGTTATTCTTAATATAATTAAACAAAGTAATAGTAGGCCTAAAAGTCCTGCAATTATTGATACGATTAAGGTTCTATTTGCCTCGCTTAAAATTGACTTGTATGGAATTGTTAAGGTTAGCGACCATGGAGATACATATTCTCCTACCTGAATAGGAGTAGTTACAATGATCACTTTTTTATTTGAGAAATCTTTTCCTCTTGAAATAAATGGAATTCCTTCTTTTATTTTTTGCGACAATTGAAACTGTTCCTCAAACTCCTGAAAATAGTAGCTTGCTGCTTCTCCCACAAAGTTTGGGTCAGGATGTGCAACAATGGTTCCTCCGTTGGAAATTAGGTAGGCTGATGTGCCCTCATGAACTGTGATTTGGTCGGTTATTTGTTGAAGTTTTACCATTATTATATCGGCTGCAACAATACCGGCAAATTCCTTATTTCTAAAAATGGGTGACGATAGCGTAGTCATGAATTTTTTCTGTTCTGATTCTTCTAAAAATTCATTCCAATAGGGTTCCCATAGCATGTCTTTTGCTATGGTCTTTACATGGGTGTATAGTTCGCTGTCACCATCTAGGCTTCTTATTGATTCACTGCTTGAAATCTTACCGTTCTGCTTAAAAAGAGTAACTGCAAATCTTCCATAATCTTTATTCCATGATTCATCAAAAAATTTTAATTCCCAGCTGTCCCATAATTTGTAAAAATTGTCATTGTCGCTGTAAACCTTTTTATACATTTTCATAAATAGCTCTTTCCATTCTTGTTCTTCCATATCTTCGTAAACCGAAAAAGCTTGAGCTAGTGTTCTTAATACTGTTAAATCTTCAGAAAGGCTTTTTTCAATTTTCAGCGCATTTTCTTGAGCAGTTTTTGTGGCTAATTTTTCCGCGTCATTAAGAGCCTGTTTTCGTGTATTTAAACTTATGTATCCATTTGTTAAGAAACTAATTAACAAGGTGGAGGTTAAAATGAAAACCAACATTTTGGTATTAATGCTCATTTTTACTTTCATAATGTATTGAGTTAGCAATTTTTACGATGCTATTTTACAAAAAAAAAAGGGTAATAGAAAGCAATATGCTTTAAAAGCACAATAGCATATGAATTCTCCAATAATCAGATGTTTTGATAGTGAATGTGCATTTCTTCAACTGTATTTAGGTTCTAAAGGGTTATTTTTTTGTATTATTCACCAATTATTATGTTATATTGATGTAAAAAAGTGAAAAAAAACAATTAGCATGATATATCTTTAATAAAAAAAAATATATTTGTATCAACGAACGACTTTGTAATGGGACATACATACTTTCTTGATAATGAAAAATTAGTTTTTCAGAAAGAACGGATATCATTTAAGCAGAGAGCAAAAATATTTTCAAAATATTTAGTGTTTGGAGGGGGGCTAGCTTTAATTTTGTGGTCCTTGTTTTTTACTGGGGTAATTGATTCGCCAGAGAAATACTTTCTGCAGAAGAAAAATGGTAATTTGGTTTCTGAAGTAAGCAATGTTAATGCTAAATTTGATGATATAGCCAACCAGTTATTGCATGTTCAAAAACGCGATGATAATTTTTATCGTGTAATTTCAGAAATAGAGCCTTTACCTTTCACAGTTCGTCAGGCAGGTTTTGGTGGTATCGACAATTATACTCATTTATCTGGTTTTGTGAATAGCGATTTATTAATAGAATTATCACGAAAAAGTGATATTCTAATTAATCAGCTGCGAGTTCAATCAAAATCATACGATACAGTTATATATTTTGCGCAATCAAAACATGATAGTTTATTGTCAGTTCCTGGAATATTACCAATTTCTCCAGCAGACTTTCATCGTATCTCCGATCCTTTTGGTATAAGAGAGCATCCTATAACTGGGAAAGTTCATAAGCATACAGGAATTGATTTGGCAGCAAGTAGGGGCAAAAAAATTCATTCTGCAGGTAATGGGGTTGTTGTCGATATTAGAAAATCTCATTCTGGATATGGAAATAGGGTAATAATAAAACATGGCTACGGTTTTAAAACTTTATATGCTCACATGAATGAAATTTATGTAAAAAAAGGCGATAAGGTATCAAGAGGCGAATCTGTTGGTACCGTGGGTAATACAGGCTCATCAACGGGTCCACATTTACATTATGAGGTAATTTATAACAATGTTAGGCGAAATCCTAAGTTTTATTTTATTGAAGATTTAACCGATCATGAATTTAGAGAAATGACCAGTTTGCTTTCAGTAAATAATTAAATTTCTTTTAAATGCCATTTTCCATACTTAAGGTATAATAAGCTTAAGGTACCTAAACCTATGCCATAGCAAAACTCCATACTCCACACTAATATTATTGATGGTGCATTTGATGTTGTGGTTAGCATAATTCCTAAAAGGTATCCGCAAAGAACAATAACTTCTATAAGTAGGGCTGTTTTTGTATTTCCAGTTCCTGAAACTGCCTGAAAAAGCACAAATCCAAATGCTAGTGTAAATGAAGCCAACATTATTACATAAAAAACAGGTAAGGTAGCATTTGCTATACTTTTAATTGAAGTATAACTGCCAATAATTTGTTTTGGAAACACAAGTGCTATTAGCACAAGACATGCAACACAACCTATTGTAAGTGCTAAAGTTCGCTTAATTATTGGCCAAATATCTTTTTTAGTTTTATTACCAATGGCATAACTTACTAATGTGTTTGTGGCCGATGAAAATCCCATAATTGGAATTAATACCACAATATAAATGCTTCTAATTATATTTGAGATAGCCAATGGAGTCTCACCCATTTTTTCTACCATTAAAAAGAAGAAAAACCAAGCTGATAATGAAATGAAGTTTTGTATCATTGTAGGGGTCGCCACTGAAAAAATACCCTTTGCAAAATGCCAATCAGGTCTTTGCAATTTTAACAGTTTGTAGGGTGTGTTTTTCTTGCTTTTAATCGCACTAACAATAAAATATAGGAGCGCACAATACTCTGCAATAACTGAAGCCAATGCAGCTCCTTGAATTCCCATTTCAGGAAAACCACCTATCCCAAAAATTAGTAAATAATCGAGTCCTATATTTATTAAAGCCATTAAAGCTGTAGTGTAGCTAATAATTTTTGTGTTAGAGGTGCCAATATAAAAGGCTCTAAAATTTATATTCATAAAAGCTGCGAAAATACCAAACACTCTTATGTTTATATATTTTAAACTTTCCTCACTAATAGCTGCCGATTTAATAATGCTACTGAATATTTTGATATCAAAGATTCGGATGATAGCAAATACAGATAATGCCAACATCAATAAAATAAAAAAGGAATGGAATATTACTTTATTTATGGCAGGAATGTTGTTCTCGCCAAATCGGCGCGCAACCAAAATTTGAACGCCAAGTCCAAATCCCCAACCAATCATTACTATAGCTAAATAGAAAACACTGCCAATTGCAGCTCCACCAAGTTCAATTTCACCTAGTCTGCCAATAAAAGCGGTATCAACAACAGTAATAATATCTTGAGCAAGACTACCCAAAATAATAGGATAGGCAATTTTCCAAATGTTCTTTATCGAAAAATAACTGTCAGAATCTTCTTTCATTATTATTAGAATAATTTGAAAAAGATGAAACCCGGCGAGTTTTCTTATTTCAAATAATCATCAAAATATTGAGTAACCTTATCCATGAGGTGAATTCTATCATAGCCTCTTACATTGTGTTCTGCTCGTGGATAAATAAAATAATCTATAGGTACTCTGTTTTTAATACACTCCCTAACAAATTGCTGGCTATGCTGCACTACTACAGTGGGGTCGATGCCTCCGTGTATTATTAGTAGCTTGCCTTTTAAGTTTGAGGCTCTATGTATTAGGGAAGTGTAAATATATCCATCAGGGTTTTCTTCTGGAGTATCCATATAACGTTCACCATACATTATTTCATAGTATTTCCAATCAATTACCGGACCGCCCGCAACTCCTACTTTAAAAGTTTCGGGATGATTTGTCATTAGCGTAGTTGTCATGAATCCTCCATAACTCCAACCATGCACTCCAATTTTTTCAGAATCAACAAAACCTGTTTTCTTTAAAAATTCAATGCCCATCATTTGATCTTTTGCTTCGTTTACTCCACATTGCCTGTGAATTACATTTTCAAATTCTAATCCGCGATTAGCCGAGCCTCTATTGTCAATTGTGAGCATTACATAGCCTTTCTGAGCCATCATATAATTCCACATTCGTGCTCCGCCAAGCCAACTGTTTTCAATTAGTTGAGCATGCGGGCCGCCGTAAACGTATACTATGGCGGGGTATTTTTTTGTTGAGTCAAAATTTACAGGTTTAATTAGTCTGTAGTATAAATCGGTAGTACTATCAGCTGATTTTATAGTGCCAATCTCCATCTCAGGCATTTTGTATTCTTTAAGCGGATTTGCAGCAGTAATAACCCTTCTTTGTAATTTGCCACCAGTGCTTAAAATATCAATTATTCTAGGTGTTTTGGTGTTTGAATATTCGTCAATAAAATAGCGTTCATTTTTATGAATCGTTATTTTATGAACGCCTTGAGCCTGTGTAAGTTTTTTCTTTTTACCTGAATTTATACTTATTTTATATAATTGACGCTCTATAGGACAGGCCTCTGTTGAAATATAAAAAAGAATATCTTTTTTAACATGAACGATCTCAGTTATTTCCCATTTGCCCTTGGTTATTTGTTTAAGTAATTCGCCATTGGTGTTATATAAATACGCATGATTATATCCATGGGTGCGGGTTTGATAAATAAATTGATCTTTTTTGTTTTCTAAGAAAATTAGAGGAGAATGTGGTTCAACGTATTTGTCATGCTTTTCTTCAAATAAAGTTGCAGTTAATTTACCATTTGCAGCTGAATACTTATTTAGTTTCATGTAATTCTGAGCACGATTTAGTACTTGAATGTAAATGTTTTCTTCTTCCGGATCCCAGCTAATGTTTGTAAGGTATTTTTCGCTAACTGTATCATTAGCTTCAATAAAAACAGTTTCTTTGGTGGCTAAGTTGAAAACTCCAAGGCTAATGTGTTCACTTGCCATACCTGCCATAGGATATTTTATATTTTTAAGTTCTGCCTCACGAGCTGTTATATCTACTAAAGGGTAATTCTTCACCTTCGATTCGTCTTTTCGATAATAGGCGATTAAGTTGCCTTTAGGCGACCAAAAAATTCCGCCATTTATTCCAAATTCATTCCTACTTACACTTTGGCCATTTACAATATCAGGGTTTAAGTCTGTTGTTATAGATATTGCTGAATTATCGGTACCCATAATAAACAAATTATTGTTTAAGGTATAGGCAATGGTTTTACTATTGAACCATAGCGACTGATTTTTAGCTTCAGCGGGTAATTTAATTGAGGAGATAACTTTTTTGCTTTCTAATGAAACACAGCTCCAGGTATTTAAATTGTAAAAATGAAATTCATTTTCATTCTCCCAAATAATTGTAGGAATAGTCTGCATAGAGTCCAGATCTGCAGATACCAAATACTTATTTAATTCATCAAGTGTTATTATTGTAATGCTATCGGCAGAACCAATAGTCTGTTGATAAACATTTGTATAATCTTGAAAAGTAATATTTTTTGTTTCGCCTCGCCATTGTAGGTTGGGCATGTATTGTGGATATAGATTTTTCCACTGACCAATTACGGCCTCCTCAATGTTAAATAGTTTTTCTTGAGTAAAGCCGAAGAAAGTAATGAATGATAGTATAAATAAGAATAATGTTCGATGCATAATTGAATTTTAATAATATATAAAGTGTACATCAATTAACTTTTGCTAAAATTAGTATTCCTTTATTTGCCAAAAAGTGATTGTTAAATATTTCGCCAAATATACAATTCATATACCTAATATTTACATTGATAGATTATAGATTTTTTAAGTTAGCTTGGGCATAATAAAAAATATTTTAAAAAGTAGTTGGAACGTTGATGATTTGGGGCTTTGAGAATTCATAAATTTTTCATTACTTGCATAAGTAAAGAGTAGCAATCAATTAACTTGATTTATGATGAATAAAAGGTATTTGCCCATTTTAGCGCTAATTGCCCTTGTTTTGGGGGCATGCAATCAAGATAAAAAAGCAAACAATAAAACTGTTGAAAAGGCATTGGAGGTAGAGTTAGATACTACTAGCAAGGTAATAAGGTTTGAAAATTCGTTGTTTAGTTTACCTTCGCCCTACCAATTATCAATACTGGTAAAACAAATTGGAACCGATTATAATTCTGAATTACTTAATCCGGCTGAAAATTTTAAGCAATACACTAGTTTGTTTAAAAAATCAATCAACTTAGGTATATATGGAGCCGATTTAGCTTATTTAAACATTTATCAGCAGTCGCCTTCTGCGGTTACTTATTTCTCCATTATTAAAATGTTGGCCGATGAGTTAGGATTATCAGCTGCATTTAGTCCCACCATTTTTAACCGTATCGAAAAAAATGTTGATAACAAAGACTCACTTTTATATATCATGTCAAATACTTACCGTGATGTTGATTTCTTTTTAAAGGAGAATCAAAGGCAACGCGAAGGAGCTTTGGTTTTGGCAGGTGGTTTTATTGAAGCAATGCATATTCTTACAAAATTGGCTATTGAAACAAAAAGCCCCGAATTAATTAAAAGGGTAGGGGAAAATAAGCAACCAATAGAAAATATGATTAAGATACTATCTCCATACTACAACGAATCGGAAGATGTAGCAAAATTGGTTGATGATTTAATTGATTTGGCACATGATTTTGATGCTATTGAAGTAATATATGAATACAAGGAACCGACAACTATTGCTGAACAAAAACTTACAAAGGTTCATTCGGTTTCCGAAATAAAAATAGCAGACGATGTTCTGAATACAATTGATGCTAAAGTTGGAAATATCAGAAGTTTGTTAATTAATTAAAATGTAAGCGATGAAAAAAACACTAATAATACTATCACTAGTTTTTGCATTTGTGTTTGTTAGCAACAAGGCTATAGCTCAGCTCGATTCAACTATAATGCTATGCCGGTCGCATATGAACTTACCCTTCCTATCCGATGGGCAATCGTACACGGCATTATTAAATGGCGATGAGGTCGCTGAATTTTACGCTACTTTCTACGGAGGTAGCACTTATCGCATAGTTGGTTATAGTGGAACAGCAGAAGGAAATATAATATTCTCGGTATACGATCAGGAAAAAAATTTACTTTTTACAAATAACGACTACGAAAATATACCATATTGGGATTTTGAATTTGATTATTCCATGGATTGTATAATTGAGGCAAAGCTTGATGCGAAGTATTTAACTTCAGGTATTGCAGTACTACTAATCGGCTTTCAGCAATAGTTGGCAAATATATAATACTACATGAGCGAAAGGATTCTAAAAGCATTAATGCAACTTTTTGCACTTATTGCCGGACCTCGTAGTAATAATAGGAATGGGAGAAATATTGTAGAATCCTTTTTGAATCAGCAACTAAATGAAGATTTAGTTGAAGAATACCTTACTTTATTTGATGGCTTTTACGCGTTGTACCAAAAGAAACAATCGCGCGAAGGTAAAAAAGCCAAAAATCTCTCCTTAAGTTCAGTCAAAGTACTAAAAATATGTACTCAAATAAACGAAGAACTCGATCTTCGACAAAAGGTTGTGGTTCTA
Organism: Salinivirgaceae bacterium; assembly: GCA_027858735.1. Taxonomy (GTDB): domain Bacteria; phylum Bacteroidota; class Bacteroidia; order Bacteroidales; family SZUA-534; genus GH45. The sequence goes on along the minus strand of JAQICC010000230.1, from coordinate 21,766 downwards.
ATTCGTTTAATCGAGTTTATTAAATCTGATGTTGAAATTTCAGAGCAAGAACTTGAGTTTGTTTTTACAGTTGCCGATATCTTTCACTATCCACCATCGGAATATGACATAATAAAAGGTTTTGTACTAAGCTCGTTTGAAGGTATGCCTCTTTCGGCTCGAATGCTTCTAATTGACGGAGAAAAGACAACAACGAAGCCTGAGGTGCGACATTTAGCTCACGAGAATTTTGAGGATTCTATTTGGGTAATGTATTTTCCTCCGGCCGATATTTATATGATCAGGTGTTTTGGTGATCATGAGATGTATTTAAATGGACAGCTAATTGTAAACGATTGGGCGTATATTTTAACACAAGGGTCGGCATTGCGTGATTCAAAAATGAATCCGATATACTATTCTGATATTATTAGCGCTTACCATCTTAATGAATTTGATGAGCATATTCAGTTTGTAGCCGATAGTGTGGAGTATCTGTTTAAAGGGGGTAAAAAAGGCTTAAATAACATAAGTTTTGCCGAAGATGGTGGAAGTCTTATTGGTATAATGGGAGCAAGTGGTGCTGGGAAATCAACACTACTCAACGTGTTAAATGGTAGTTATAAACCTTATTCTGGTTCGGTAAAAATAAATGGTATTGATATCCATACCGACAAAGACCAGATTGAGGGGCTAATAGGTCATGTATCGCAAGATGACTTATTAATTGAAGAGCTAACCGTTTACCAGAACTTGTATTACAATGCAAAACTTTGTTTTGGGTATATAAGCAGTTTTCAATTAAACCGAAAAGTGTATAAAGCTTTACTAAACTTAGGTTTGCTTGAGATTAAAGATATGGTTGTTGGTAGTCCGCTTAATAATAAAATTAGTGGAGGCCAGCGTAAACGCTTGAATATTGCACTTGAGCTTATTCGAGAACCGGCTGTACTTTTTCTTGATGAACCAACATCGGGTTTATCATCACGCGATTCAGAGAATATAATGGATCTTTTAAAGGAATTGGCTTTAAAAGGAAAACTGATTTTTACAGTGATTCACCAACCGTCATCAGACATTTTTAAAATGTTTGATAAGCTTTTTATCCTTGATGTGGGTGGATATTTGATTTACAACGGGAACCCTGTTGATTCAATAATTTATTTCAAATCGAAAGTTCATCATGCAAATTGGAATGATAGTGAATGCAGGATGTGTGGGAATGTTAACCCTGAACAAGTATTTAATATTGTTGAATCAAAAATATTGGATGAATATGGGTCAATAACCCATAATAGAAAAAAGACTCCTCATGAATGGTACAGGTATTTTCAGGGTTCATCGCAGTCTGAATTACCTGATGATTTAATTTCCGGGGAATTACCAAAAATATCTTTTAGAATACCAGGTAAACTAAAACAATTTTTTGTTTTTATTACGCGTGATGTTCTTTCAAAATTATCGAATAGACAATATTTGGTAATAAATATTACAGAAGCTCCGTTGTTGGCCTTTTTATTATCCTTTATCATAAAATATTATAGCTTTTCAAGCAATGGTTACTCCCTGAGTGGAAATCCTAATTTACCGGTATATATTTTTATGTCGGTTATTGTGGCACTTTTTATTGGTTTAACGGTTAGTGCTGAAGAAATAATAAAGGATAGAAAAATACTAAAACGCGAAAAATTTCTAAACTTAAGCCGAACAAGTTATCTCTTTAGTAAACTTGCCATTCTCTTTGTAATTTCAGCAATTCAGGCATTGTTATTTATTGTTTTAGGCAATTCAGTAATGGGAATTAAAGGCATGTACCTCGAGTATTGGTTAGTGCTGTTTAGTGCATGGTTCTTTGCCAGTTTGCTGGGGTTGAATATATCGGACAGTTTTGATACTGTGGTAACCATTTATATATTAATTCCATTTTTGGTTATTCCTCAGTTAATTTTAAGTGGGGTGATTGTATCTTTCGATAAATTAAATCCAGCAATTTCTTCACCAGCAAAAGTACCCTGGTATGGTGAAATAATTACTGCTAGGTGGGCTTATGAAGCTTTGGCTGTTTATCAGTACAAAGAGAATAAGTTTGAGAAACAGTTTTATCCATACGATAAAGTAATGAGTAATGCTGATTTTAAAAAGAATTATTGGATAAAAACATTAAAGAATAAAGTAGCTTTTTGTAGACGTCATTATAAGAATCCGGTTAAGCAACTTGATGTAAAAAATGAACTTAAGTTATTGAAAACGGAGTTTTCAAAGGAAATGGATTTCAATGATATTGTGACTTTTAAATACATTAGTCAATTAAATATTGACTTACTTTCAAAGGATGTTTTAGATGAGGCTGACAGATATCTTGGAATATTAAATACCTACTATCTTAAAAAGTATAATAAGGCAAACAACTTAAAAGATGAGTTTGTAAACTCTTTGCGTACCACAAAGCAAGAAAAGGAAGCCTTTATTCAATTAAAGCAAAAATATACGAATGAGAATTTAACTTCGTTTGTGCGAAATTCGAATTCGCTTGAGCGTATAATTGAGCATAAACAGCAACTGTTCCAAAAAACCGATCCGATATATATGAATCCAAAGGGTTCTTTTATAAAGTCGCACTTTTACTCGCCTTACAAAGTAGTTTTTGGACAGTATGTTGATACGTTTTGGGTGAATATTGGAGTAATATGGATGTATAACCTTTTATTATACTTTACCCTTCATTTTAGACTGTTAAGAAGAGCAGTGGAGTATATTCCAAAAATGAAGTTTAGTACAGTTATCAAATCAGATAAAACAGAATAAGACCACCCGAACTTCGGACAGTCTTATTACAACTTAAATTTTATTTTCAAATATTGAAAGGATTAGTCTTCCAACTCAATCATTTTAAACGGAATTTTAATAATTGATTGGTAGTCTTCTCCGGCTTCAAGCATATCTTCATCGTCCTCTTCGTAATACCAGTTTATTACTACTTCGTTTCCACTTTTGTATATAGCCTCAAGTTTTTTAAATACATCTAAAATACATTTTGAGCTACTTGTGTTGAAATACTCAAGTTGGATATTCACCTCAGTAAGGCTAGCTGGAGTTGAAAGATAATTCTCAAGCCAATCAACTAATGGTTTATAGAATTCAATTGAGTTTTCAGGAATTGATCTTCCCTTAATCTCAACTTTTCCACTTCCGCTATCAAATTGTACTGTAGGGGTTTTGGGTGTTCCTGCAATTGAAATTGGTTCCATATGATTCTGCTTATTTAATTATTCAACAATCTTTATATTTAAACTAAAAAAATAATATCCTTTGTGATAATCGTGGAATTTGTAATCTAATTTACTTCCTGATTTTCTTGATATATCAACCATGCCAAGACCACCGCCACCTTTCTCACTGAATTCTTGGTTATTTAATATATCCTTATATAAATCTTTTAATTCGTCTTTATCTAAAGAATTTATATGACTTAAATGCTTCGATAAAAAATCTTTATGCTTTTTTTGTATAAAATTTCCAGTTGTAATATGGTATCCAACGCTATTTTTACTCAAAAGGCAAATGCCATATTTCCCTTGTTCCTTTGTTGATCCGTCGGTTGGTAAAACCGATGAATGATGAAATAAATTTTGCATACACTCAACCAGAACATTATAAATTTTCTTTTTGGCTTTATTTGAAGCGTCCTCGGTTTTCGATTCAATTTTGTCCAGCGAATCCGTAATTAAAGTTCCGGTAATCTCGCCTTTAAAAAGAAACAAAATTTCATCCTTGTTATAATTATCTAACCATTCTTGGACATCAAAGGCCATACTAATTCTTCATGTATAGGTTTCTATATAACAAATATAAAAAAAATAAATAGAATCAATTTATTTTTCACTTTAAATGGTAGATAAACCAATAGTTTTTAAGTTTGTTCATCATTATTTGATGTTATTTATGATTTATACTATTGGTGAAACGGTTTTAGATATAATATTTAAGACTATTGAAGATGTAAAAGTAAAACCCGGAGGGTCGATGTTAAATACAGCCGTTTCTTTGGGCAGGTTAGACTTGAAAACTGGTCATGTGTCAACTTTGTCAGATGACAAGGCTTCGGGTTTACTTATTGACTTTTTAGAACGTTGCGGAGTAAGTTGTCAATATATATACCGAAGCAATCGAATAAAAACAAGTTTGGCTCTAGCTTACCTTAATGAGTATAATAATGCAGAATATACTTTTTATAAAGATGATTTGAATCTTAAAGACGGTTTGGTTTTTCCGAAAATTTCAGATTCTGACATTGTACATTATGGTTCGTTTTTTAGTATTAATAGGAATGTACATAATCAACTTCATGCATTTTTAAGTAAGGCGAAAGCAAATGGAGCGATTACCATTTACGACCCCAATTTTAGAACGCCTCATTTGCCAATGCTACAGTTGTTATTGCCTTTAATAGAAAAAAATATTGTTGCTGCCGATATTGTTAAAGGATCGGATGAAGATTTTAAAAATATTTTTGCTTGCAATTCGGGCAAAAAAACATGGGAGATGTTGAAAGACAAAGGAGTAAAGGTGCTGTTTTACACAAAAGGTGCTGATGGATCGGAAGTGCATACAAACAAGGGAACGGTTGAAAGTAAAGCACCAAAAATTGAAGTTGTAAGTACTATTGGTGCAGGTGATACCTATTCGGCAGGAATTATTTACTTTTTGACAAAATATGGTTGTAATTTAGCCGAATTAGATAAAGTTGAATTGGATGATTGGAAAAAATGTATTGAGATGGCAACGGAATTTTCTGCCCAAACATGCCAATCGATGGATAATTACCTATCGGAAGAATATTGTAAGAATTTAACAGATGTTTAATAAAGAAGAGGCAAGAATTGTTAGAAAGGAGTTTTGGACTTCGTTTTCGGATTACACAAATTATTATGCCAAGCATGTAGGGGAGCCTATTGCTTGGGTGCTTTATAAAACGGGTGTTAAAGGATTAGAGCTAAAGTTTGATGTAGATATAAAGGTTGTACGGGTGGCCTTAGAGATGAATGCTAAAAATGAGAACAGACGTTTTGATATTTTTGTTGAGCTCGATAATTACAAGACTATTCTTGAGAATAATTTTGGGCAAGAACTTATTTGGGATGATGAGTTTGTTTTACCTGAAGGTAAAGTTGTAGCTCGAGTTTATGTTGAATGGGAGGGGATAAAATATCATAACCGTGATAATTGGCCTAAAATATTCAAGTTTATGGCAGAGAATATGTATGTGCTTCAAAACAATTTTTTAGATATTCAGGATATTATGATTGAGAAGTTTGGAAAATAAAAAAGCCTAGAGTAAACTCTAAGCTTTTGTCGGGATGACAAGACTTGAACTTGCGACCCCTGGTCCCCCAGACCAGTACTCTACCTGACTGAGCTACATCCCGATTAATGGTTGCAAATGTAGAATAAAAAAACGTTTTACAAAACAACTTTAAAGGTTTGTATTAAATTCATGTAAGTATTTGAATTTTTTATATGTCATATAGTTTGGAAGCTCCTAAAATTGGACTGTATTTTTCTTGTGCGTAAACGATCTTTAACTTTTTAACCGAATTTTGAAATACGAATTTATTAAGCTCTGTCATCATAGCTTCGTGAAAATACTTGCTTGAATTTGCAGCAGAACCTCCAATAATTATAATTTCAGGATCGAAAGCCAATAGTATTATATGTATTGCCTTACCAAGATGAGTTCCAAATTCTGTGAAAATTTTGAGTGTTTGCTGGTCCCCTGCCTTTGCAAGTTCGTAAGCTTCATCACCTGTTTTACCTAGCGCTCTGGTAAAGAATTCTCCACTACAATACGCTTCAATATTGTCGTCTAAATAGGGTACTTCACCAAATTCTCCCGATCCGCCATTGGCATCTTCAAGCAACGTATTTCCTGTAATTATTCCTGTTCCCATGCCCGTTCCCAATGATAAGCCAACCACATTCCTAAAATTTTTTCCGGCACCAAAAAACTTTTCGCCAAGCACAAAGCAGTTCACATCGTTATCAATAAATACAGGAACGTTGAAGTAGTCTGATACTATTTGTTTTATGGGAATATTCGTAAAACTTGGAATATTTGTAATAGCTCGAATAATACCTTCTTTTTTATCCATTACGCCAGGAAGGCCAATCCCAATTCCAACAACGGAATCTGATATGATTTTTTGGACGGTATCAATTATGCATTTTAATACAGGCTCCGGATCTGATTTTGAAACGGGCACTTTAGCCGATGCATGTTTGATAACTTTTCCATCTTCAACCAAACCAACCCTTACATTAGTACCACCCAAGTCAATACCTATTATTTGTGCAGTTGTAGGTGCCATAAAAATTAAATTTTAAGTAAATTATCAGGATTCAGGTTTTTCGATTCAATATCTTTAAAGTATTTAACGGTGCTGTATTTTATATCGTATATAGCTTCCTCGTCGCAAATTACAATTGATTTGGCGTGAAGCTGCAACGCACTTACTGTCCACATATGATTAACACCTCGCTCAATAGCTTGTTTTATGGCTGCAGCTTTAGAATTACCACTTGCAATAATTACAATTTCTTTTGCATCTAAAATGGTACCCACGCCAACTGTTAGTGCAGTGCTGGGTACTTTACTAGTATCGCCGTCGAAAAAACGCGAGTTTGCAATTTTAGTATCCTCGGTAAGTGTTTTTATGCGAGTGCGTGAGGCTAGCGACGAACCAGGTTCGTTAAATGCCAAGTGACCGTCGGGTCCTATGCCTCCTAAAAAAAGATGAATACCACCGTACAATTTTATTTTAGCCTCGTAATTGGCACATTCTTGTATTAAATCGGATGCGTTACCATTTAAAATGTTAGTATTTTCCTTTGGAATATCAATGTGGCTAAAAAAATGATTATTCATAAATGAATGATAAGATTGTGGATGATCTTCGGGGATGCCGATATACTCATCCATGTTAAAAGTGACCACATTTTTAAACGAAATAACACCTTTTTTATGGAGTTCAACCAAATCTTTATAAAGCTGAATGGGTGACGATCCTGTTGGTAAGCCCATTATAAACGGATTATCAGATGTTGGCTTATATTTCAAAATTCGACGTGCAATATAATTTGCTGTCCATTTCGAAGCCTTTTTATAGTCTTGCTGAATTATTAGTCTCATGATTTGTGTATTAGATTTTATTTAAAGCATCATAATAAAGAGCAGCGGCTCCTAATATTGAAATATCGCTTTGTGTGCTTACTTCAATTTTTATGTTTTTAACACTGTGTTTGTACGGAAAGGTTTTTATTTTATCCCACATGGTTTTCTGGTAAAAGGGAAATGCCTTTGCTACCTTACCGCCTATTACTATAATTTCCGGATCGGTGGTAAACATAATAGTTTTAATAGCATTGCCTAAATCGCAACCGTATTGTTCAAATAGGGCCAAGGCTATTTTGTCTTTTTTATTGGCTCTCGCAACAAAATCGGTAAAGTTTTCGCCATATTTTTCTTTAAAATACGCCTCGCTACAATAATATTCGTAATCGTGATCCCGGTAAGGAATTGAACCAAACTCGCCTGCTCCGCAATTATTACCCGAATAAAGTTGGTTGTTTGTAATAATACCGCAACCGAAACCTACACCAATTACTAAACCAATAACATGCTCGTAGTTTTGCGCTTTACCAAAATGCTTTTCGCCGGCTGCAAAACAGTTTGCATCGTTATTTAAAAACACATTTACTTTAAAGCGGTCTTCCAAAATTTCTTTAAGGTGCACCTCTCGCCATGATGGAATATTAACAACATGGTACACAATTCCTTTATTGACATTCACTAAACTTGGAACGCCTACTCCAATACCTTCAACTTCATTATCGAAAACCTCGTTAATAGCATGTATTACTTCAAGCAGAATTTCTTGCTCGGGTGCCAAATTGTCAATGCTTATTTCAACTTTTTTTTCCACTTTCCCGTCCTTTATTTTTCCGGCTAGCAGTGTTTTGCCACCCAGAAAAACTCCAACAACAGTTTGTGTGAATTCAGTATTTTGATAAATCATAATGAAGAAAGCTTAGAAGTTTGTTTTTTTCTTAATGATATGGTTTGGTTATGAATCAGTGGATTTGACCAAAAACCAATGCTTAAAATGTAGGCCAGTGTAACAAAAAGGAAAAGCATTCCTGCTTTTAATCCAAATGCATCGCCCAAAGTGCCTACTATAATCGGAATAATTGCGCCTCCGGCAATTCCGGTGCATAGTATTCCGGCAAAAGTGCCATGGTTTTTTTGTAAAGAGTTTAATGACAGTGAGAAAATAACCGACCACATAACCGATAAGCAAAATCCGCTAAATGAAAATGCAACTAGTGAAACATTAGCCGACCCAAATAGGGCAAAAGCTAAACTGATCATCGCTCCAACGCTAAAAAGTTTAAGCACCAATCGGCTATCAATGAATTTTAGTAATACTAAACCTAAAATACAGCCAATAGTGAGCATGCCCCAAAAAAGGGAAACGGCATTTTTGCCTTCTACCAAGGGGTTTAGGTCATGATAATTCTTTAGATATTCTGACATCCAGTTGGCTAAGCCTTGTTCGGTGCCAACATAAGCGAAAATACCTAAAAAGTATAGCAGAACAGTTTTATTCTTTAACAGCTTTAAAGTGGTAGAGATGCCATCTACCTTTTCATCGCTTTTAAGTTTCACTTCAGGAAACTTTACAAACAAAATAATCAGTGTCATTGCAAGGGCTACCAAGGCAATTACCCAATAAATTGATGTCCATGGCAAAGAGGACGGAACCAAACTATGCAATTGCGTTAATAAAAAGCTGGCAGTTTTTTCATTGTAATTATCCAAACTATTAACAAGATCGGAGCTTACCCATGGGCTAATGAATGAGGCAGTCCCAAAAAATAATTGAGCCAATACTGAATAGAATGCAAAGTGCTCTTCACCACCCGATACTCTGAGTAGAGGATTTATAGCAACCTGCAAGGTGGCCATTCCGGTTCCCATAATAAAAAGAGAAGCCAAGGCATTATTGTAATTTGGAAATGCGGCGAACATAAGTGCTCCAAGCGTTGCTAAAGCAAATGAAAAAAGCATCATTTTTTTCTCTTTATACTTATCTACAAGTATACCTGCCGGAATTGACATTACTCCGTAAGCAGCAAAGAAGAAGAATGGTAAAAGGGCAGCCATTGCAAATCCTACACTAAAACTATCTTTAATAAGCGGAATTAAGGGTCCCATTACATTGCTTAGAAACGATATTACAAAGAATGTTACAAATACCAACAATACCATTCCGTAATTTTTTGTTTGACTCATGTGCTAAGTTATTTTGTGTTAATACCTTGAATATGAAATGAAAGCTCTTTGTTTTTAACGTATGCCTGTTGTAATTTGGCACTAACCGTTCTTTTTTCACCGGGTAATAACGATACATAATTATCGTCCCAGAATACAGGCAATATTGTTTCGCCCGTAGCTTTATCCTTAATTGATAATTCAATGAAAAATGCAATTTTGTCTGAAGGGTTATTTAAATCGCAAGAAACTATTATTTCTCCGTTTTCATTTGTGCTAGAGGTAAACGATGATGCGATGGTTGTTTTTTCTAATTTGTTGAGTTGTTTAAGGTCGGCATAGCTTTTATAAGGCGTATAGAACCATTGCGAATTTTCCCAATCGTGAACATCGGGCTTGGTACTTAGCCAGTAAAAGTTTGAAGCTAGTTCACTGTTATTATCTGTCACCTTTAATTTCAGAAAGTAGGTGCTGGAAATAGAGCTAAAGTCAGGAAGGTCTATTACTTTTTTTGATGAAATTTCGTTGATTGAGACCTTTTCTGTTTTATTGAATACAATATTGGAATTAATATCGAAAACGGTAGCTTCAATATTCAAATTCTCAAATTCCTTTGGCAAGTCATTACTTAAATAAATATTTTTATCTCCATAATTATAAATTGCATTAAGTGGTTGACAGGCCGTTTTTGTGCCGTAAAAAGCACCATTAGGCATTAGGTACCAGTCGTAAAGCTGCCAAAACATTTCAGGCCAGGCTGAGTTTAGCATCCATTGCACAACTCCGGTTGAACGTGGTTTGTTAACTTCAAAGGCCTCAAACATGGCACGAATGGCTTCGTAGTTTGATAGTTGTGATCTATAAGCAAAATCTTCAGCGCTGTTTGCTTCTCCATATCTTGCATTAAATGCTTTTAGATACCGGCTTAGTGTTGAAAATTCGTTTCTGCCTGAATGATAATTCCAAACATCGTTTAATGGCCATAGGCTATCAGCTGAAATCATTTTTTCAATACTTTCAATTGGTGGTATTTGAGGACCGGGACCAGTCTCGGTATTAAATCCATAAGCACCGCCGGCATTTTTATCGAGGTACCAATAGCTCGGAGCTGTATAGGCGTATGGCCCTAACATTTTAACACCCGAAGGACCACTTATTTGACTTACATTCGAGTATCCTTGGGTAATTTTTCCGTTTTCATCTTCTACCAAATCAAAATCGCTTCCCTTGCAGCTAACTAAAATTGGGCGCGAATTGTCCACCTCGCCTATGTACTTATTTAACAGCGATTCAAGTTCAGGCAACGGAAGCTTATCGCTACCATAAACCCATGTAAATATGCTAGGGTGGTTGCGCAGCCATATCACCTGATCTTGAAAAGCCCTTGATTGCAGCTCCATATCTTCAGGTGTCCGAATACACATATATTCATCTTCTTCTCGGCCACAATAGCCTTCCCATTCCCAATGGCAACTCCAACCTATCATTAAGAGTAATCCGAGTTCGTCGGCTTTTTCATAAAGCGTCTTGTTTCTGCCCCAAAATCCTTCAAGACGAACGCAGTTCATATTCATATGCTTTACATATTCCATTTGGGCAATTACTTTTTCATCAGTATCAGCCAATAAAATATCATCAACCCAACCGGCACCTTTTATAAGAACTTTTTTACCATTTACTTTATAGCCTTTATGTCCTTCTGTTGTCCAGTAGTCTTCAACTTTTCTAATGCCAAAACGAACTTCTTTGCTATCTGAAATATTATTGTCAATTGCTGCATACATTTTCAGAGTATGCAGATTTTGTTCACCCATTAAATTTGGCCACCAAAGCTTCGGATTTTTAATTTTTAATTGGGCGAATTCCGAAGGATTAAAAATCACTTTTTTAGCTTCGTTTGGTTTTAGTTCTATGCTTTTTTCAACTATTATGTCTTTTATTTGACCATGAATTGTAACCCTTTTTATTACGTCGGAATTATTTGTGACATGGGTACTTATGATTAGCTCAGCCTCGGCCAGGGTTTCAGTATTTACAATGGTATTTACAAAAGGCTCGTCAATTGAAACAGCTCCTGTAGTTACAATTTTTACCGGACGCCAAATCCCTAAGTTTTTATCGGGTGGTGAAGGGTTCCAGTCAACAAAACCTATGGTTAAATCATTATATTTTGGAGGAAAAACCTGAATAGCCAAAGCGTTTTTGCCTTGTGCAATATGGTTTGTTATGTCTATTTCCCAAATACCAAAAGCCCCTTTAATTTTTGATGAGTCGGCAATAGGTGCGCCATTTAACCAAATATTAGCACGATAGTTTATACCCTCAAGTATTAGTTTGTGAAATTGTTTTTGTTCCACATTGAATTGAGTGCGATACCACCAAGGCTGGTTAAATTGCGACTTGTCAATTTTTTCAAGATTCCTGTCTTTATAAATATCAGTGTAAACCTTGGCCTCCACTAATCCTGCCAAAATGGTATTCGGAATCGAAACGGAATGCCAATTCGATGTAGAAAAGTTTTTAGATGAAATTTCTGCTCCACTTGCATCAATCTTATCTTCCGATTGAATTGTCCAGTTGCTTTTAAGCTCTAAAGCACTTGGAGAATTGCTTTTTTTGCATGATGAAATTGTCATACTCATAATACTTAATGATAGGGTAAATGCTGTGAGTTTATTCATAATATTTAGTTTAAGTGCAAATCATTGCATTAAAATTACTGCTGTATTTATTGTATTCCAATAAAGAGTGAATTTATCGTTTCTAAATGAGATGTGTTCAAGCAATTATATTTGTTAATAGTCATGTGTTGAGATATTTAAAATGATTTTTTGTCGATGCAATATGTTGCATTATGATTTTAATGTTGAATTTCTGATATTTAAATGAAAAGGTTCAACCAAAATTTCATCTTTTTGAACACGCCCTTCATTTTCAATTTCATCCAATAATAGTTGGGCAGCCCTTTTTCCAATTTTTTCGTAAGGAATTTGAATTGTAGTTAGAGATGGGGAGTAAAAGGAATAATCTTTTTCGTCTCCAATGGCAATTATGGCAACATCGTCAGGTATTTTAATTTTTCGGGTTTGTAATATTGACACCAGTTTTTGAGCTGCCATAATTTCATCAACCAAAATAGCATCGGGTTTTATTTTTTGGCTGTATATTAATTCTGTGGCTTTCATAATATCGGTATGCAATTGGTCAGAAAAAACTTCAAGCTTAGGATTCGCAATCTTACCGCTTTGTCGTAATGCAGTTTTGTATCCTGTTGAAATTTGTTTGGAGAGAGGGCAGTTAATGTTTCCACCAATGTGAGCAATATTATGGCAGCCAATGTTTAGCAAATGTTGCACACTTCTGAATCCGACTTGAAAATGGTCGGTCATAATTTTTTTGCAAGGTATTTCAATTCCAACTCTATCCACAAGAATTAGCGGTGTGTCTTTAATAAATGTATGGTAATATTTAGGATTCTTATTTTCGGATGTTAATGACGATATTACACCTCTAATGTTTAAATTTTTAAATAGTTGCAGTATTTTTTCTTCTTGTTCGGTCGAATTTGATGTGCAACTTACAACAACAGTAAACCCTTCGTTTTTAAGAATTTTTTGTGCCGATTCAATAAGGGTACTGTATTTAGTCTCACTAAGTGAAGGTACAATAATTCCTAGGGTATGGTTGTTAAAGCCTTTTTGAATAGAGGCTTGAATGCTTTGTACATATCCTAATTTTATAGCCGTTTCTTTCACTTTCAATTTCATTGACTGACTAATTTTTGGATGATCTTTTAGAGCTCGTGAAACTGTTGATGAAGAAGTGTTTAGGGCTTTCGCCAAATCGTTAATGGTAATGTTTTTTTTACCTTGCATAATTTAGGCTTTTAAGTATAAAAACAATGCAATTTAGCAAAAGTGATTTTTCTTTAATGCAATAAGTTGCATTAATTAATGTGTTTTACAGTTATAAGTTTTCTTTATGGAAGTATAGACATTAAGTTAGCGAGGTGTTAAATTTAATTAATAAATTTGCAGCGACATATTTTTAAAACAATTTTAAAAAATTACATATTATGGCCTTATTTAAAAAGATGGAAACTCCACAGTCTAGTGCTGATAAAAATGTTCAGCCTTCAGGCGATGCTGAGCATGTAAAATGTTTAATTATAGGTTCAGGACCAGCTGGTTATACTGCTGCGATATATGCTGCACGTGCTAATTTGAAGCCTGTAGTAATTCAAGGAATGCAAGCTGGAGGCCAGCTTACAACGACTACCGAAGTTGATAATTTTCCGGGTTATCCTGATGGAACAGATGGAACAGCTATGATGGAAGATCTCAAAAAACAAGCTGAGCGTTTTGGTACTGAGGTGCGTTGGGGTTCTGTAACAGCCGTTGATTTTTCAGGGAAAGTACATAAAGTAATAGTTGATGGTGAAAAAGTTATTGAAGCCGATTCTGTAATTATATCAACCGGTGCAACAGCAAAATATTTAGGGCTTGAATCCGAAGAGAAATATAAAGGTGGTGGAGTTTCGGCTTGTGCTACTTGCGACGGTTTCTTTTATCGTGGAAAAGATGTAGCTGTAGTTGGAGGTGGAGACACTGCCGCTGAAGAGGCTACTTATTTGGCAAACCTATGCAAAAAAGTTTATTTAATAATTAGAAAAGACTATTTACGTGCTTCAAAAGCTATGCAAAAGCGGGTATTTGAGAAGGAAAATATTGAAGTCTTATTTGAGCATAACACAAAAGAAGTAATTGGCGATGGTAACGTTGTTGAAGGTGTTAAACTTATTAAACGCAAAGGTCAAGCCGATGAAGAGGAAGTTGAAATTAAGGTGGATGGTTTCTTTTTAGCCATTGGTCACACGCCCAATTCTGACGTGTTTAAACCCTATGTTGAAACCGATGAAACAGGCTATATTATTACTAAACCCGATTCTGCTAAAACGAATGTACCAGGAGTTTTTGCCTGCGGTGATGTGCAGGATCATATTTACCGTCAGGCAGTTACAGCTGCCGGTAGTGGATGTATGGCAGCTCTTGATGCTGAGAGGTATTTGGCTGAAAAAGAATAGTGCATTATGCAAATACCATTTGGGTATTGCTGAAAAACAAAATATAAGATTATAAAGGCTATGGGAAATTCCATAGCTTTTTTTTTGCGTCCTTAATTTTGTAAAGCAAGTTGAAAAGCATCTATCCTGATTAATTCATGCGTTTAGTTTAGTGCAAATACAACTTGAAATACCTACCGACATAGTGTTCTCTACTTCAAAGGGATTGCAAGGAAGTAGATGTGCTGAAATAAATGTACTTGAGCAGATTTGTGATAGCGAATCGCTCAATTTGGGTAAAATTTGACAAAATTAATTTCAACACTTAACTCGCATTATTCATCAAATACCGTTATGATGAATTGAAATGCGGGTTACCCCGACATAGCCGAACCCAAATTTGAGCATCAAATTTGGATGTGAGACTTAGTCGCTGTCGGAGACCCCAATTATTTTTAAGAATAATTGGGGTTAAAAAATACAAGGTTTAGATAATGAAAAAGATATGTGCTTTTTGTCAAATTTTATGAATCAATCAGGTTATATAATATATACAGGCACAATTGGTAATAACGTTTCTTTTTGTACATTTAGAAAACCAATTCCCCCCTTGGTTTTTAATGTAAAAAGTAATTGACTTATGAATATTTCTTTTGAGTGCTATTGTCCTACGGAATGGGGGCAGTCATTGTTTTTAGTAGGTTCTACCAAAGAACTTGGCAGCTGGAAAATTGAAAACGCTATTCCTTTAAAAAGTATAACTGAAGATAAGTGGAAAGTTATTATTGAACTTAAGGCTAGTGCAAAAGTGGCAATTGAGTACAAATATTTCATGAGAGATGGTAATCGGAATACCATTTTTTATGAATTTGGAACCAATCGTAAATTTACTGGGAATGCATCCCGATTTGGTGATATTAACTTAAAGGATTTATGGCGTTATCATGGGAATGACCAATATGTTTGGACAAAATCGGCATTTGCTAATGTTGTATTTAATAGGAATGATAGTCAAGCAAAAACATACTCAATTCCTGCAAAAGTAAATAGTGTTATTGAGTTTAAAGTAATGGCACCGCGAGTAGGGAGAGATTATGATATTGCAATTTTGGGAAATTGTAATGTGCTTGGGAACTGGGATGAAAGCAAAGCGGTGACCTTAAACGATGTTGATTTTCCGGAATGGAAAACAGCATTTAATGTGGCCGACTTACCCCAGGTTGTTGAGTATAAATATGTAATCGTAAATAAAAAAATAGGTAAAATAACTACCTGGGAAGATGGTGGCAATAGATTCGCCTATCTGGAGGCTTCAAATAACAATAGTTATTATCAAATTTGCGATGGTCTTTTCCATTTTTCGGGTAATTCATTTAAAAAAGCGGGTGTGGCGGTTCCTGTATTTTCGCTACGTACCAATGAAAGTTTTGGGGTAGGTGAATTTCTTGACTTAAAAAAACTTGTAAACTGGGCCAAGAAAACCAGCCTAAAAATGATTCAGGTTTTACCCGTAAACGATACTATTTCTACCCATGGTTTTTTAGATTCGTACCCTTATAAAGCAATTTCCGTTTTTGCCCTTCATCCGCTGTACCTCAATATCTTTAAAATGGGTAAAATTAAAGATGCAGGCTTAATGGATGAATATTTGTTGCAACAAAAAAAGCTAAATAAAAACCAAACGGTTGATTACAATTTGGTTCTGACTTTAAAACTTAAATATGCCAAACAACTTTTTAAAGAAAAGAAAACCGAATTTTTGAAAAATAAAGAGTTCCAAGAATTTTTCAAGCATAACAAAAGCTGGTTAGAACCATATGCTGCTTTTTGCTATTTGCGTGATCATTTAGGCACTAGTGATTTTAATGAATGGGCAGATTATCAAAACTATAAATCGACCAAGGTTAAAGCCCTTTTCAATGAGCAATCGAAAAGTTTTAACGAAATAACTTATTGGTATTTTGTTCAGTTTTATTTAGATAAACAGCTTGCCGAGCTTAGTAGTTTTGCGCGAAAAAACGGTATTGTGCTTAAGGGTGATATTCCTATTGGAATTAGTCGCCATAGTGTTGATGCCTGGTACGAACCTGAATTATTTAACTTCGATGGTCAGGCAGGAGCACCACCTGATGACTTTTCAGTTGATGGGCAAAACTGGGGATTCCCAACCTATAATTGGAAGCAAATGCAGAAAGATAATTACCAATGGTGGCGAAATAGGCTAACAAAAATGGCAGAATACTTCGATGCTTACCGTATCGATCATATTTTGGGTTTTTTCCGTATTTGGGAAATTCCTTTCGATGCTGTTCAAGGTATTTTAGGGCACTTTCGTCCGTCAATTCCATTTTCGAAAGATGAATTGCAAAATAATGGGGTGTGGTTTGATTATAGCCGTTTATGCAAGCCGTACATTCGAGGTCACTTTTTAAACGATATTTTTGCAGCTTATACCGATGAGGTTATTGATACATATTTGAATGAAACGGAATACAATGTTTTCAATTTAAAGAATGCGTTTAAAACTCAGCGTCTTATTTATGATCATTTTGTAGGAGAACAAGGGCCTGAAGGTTTATCGGAAAAGGATGACAAAATTATGTGGGGATTAATAAGACTGGCAGCTGATGTAGTTTTACTACCCGCCGATGGTCTAAATGAACATTTTCATCCTCGCATTTCAATGCACTCAACTTATTCGTATAAAGAGCTTGACGATCAGCAAAAGCACAGTTTAAATAATGTTTACATTCATTATTTTTATCATAGGCACGAACAATTCTGGAAAGAACAGGCTGTTGAAAAGCTTCCTGCTTTGGTAGAGGCTACTAATATGCTTATTTGTGGCGAAGATTTAGGTATGATACCTGCTACTGTTCCAGAGGTAATGAACCAAATGGGTATTTTAAGTTTGGAAATTCAAAGAATGCCAAAAGATCCTAAAAAAGAATTTGCTCACCCTAGTGATGCTCCTACAATGTCGGTATGCACAACATCTACACACGATATGGCAACCATTCGTGGATGGTGGGAGGAGGATCGAGAGAAAACACAAATGTTTTTCAATCAGCAGCTAGGTAAATATGGTGATGCACCATTTTTTGCAGAGCCTTGGGTGTGTAAAGATATGATTCTACAACACCTATACTCACCAGCTATGTGGACAGTTTTTCCTATACAGGATTTGCTGGCTATGGATGATGAATTAAGAAGCGAAGATACTCATGGTGAGCGCATTAATGATCCGGCCAATCCGCGTCACTATTGGAATTACAGAATGCATTTAAGTTTGGAAGACTTACTAAAGGCCAATGAGTTTAATAAGCTTCTCGGTAATTTGGTTAAAGAAACAGATAGGGATACTGATTATTAAAAAGGTGGTTCTACTACCAATTTTGTGGGTAAGGTTAAAATTATATGAGTGTTTTAGTTTTCAAGTATGAAGTTCTCAGTCTTCAGTTCTCACTTAAAAAATACTCATTATAAAATTATTTTCCACTAAATTCGTAGTAATACCAAAAAGGTTAAGGTCTCCAGTCTTCGGTTGCTTAACTGACTGAAGACTCTGGATTGACTACTTTAATTAGTGCCAATTAAAGAAGATATATTTCAATTATGGCCAATTAAAAAAAAGAAACATTGGATAAATTTTCAACAATTACAATAAGGAGTCAAAAGAATCAAAGGTGGTTAAAATTGGCTCTGATTTAAAACCAAAAATCATAAAGGAAGTCATTGATAAATGGCAAACATTAATTAATACTGTTGCCGAAATTGCAGAAGTACCATCAGGATTGATAATGCGATTAAATGGAAAAACGATTGAAGTATTTCTTAAAAGTCAAACTAAGGATAATCCATATGAGACTGGAGAGCAAGCAAATCTTATTCATGGTTTATATTGTGAAACAGTGATAGGTACTCAATTTATTTCGTGTAATATTCAATCACATTCTTAATAGCCTTAGAGCAAACAGGGCAAAATCCTTTTGGAACATTTGATTTCATGCGGCAGTTTTGGTACGGACTATAAATGCCTTCAGCTGAATATCCACCTCCTTCATAAACACCGACCGAGTCTTTCAAATTGTAAATTCTTTCAGTGGGTATAGGCACTCCTTCAGAAACCATATCTTTCCATTTTTTATCAACATCTACCAAAGTGGTAATATTAGGCTCCCAAGGTTCTGTTTTTAAATTGTAAAACCCATTGAATGCAACATCCGATGAATAATACTCATCGCCTAAGCCGGCAAAGCTATGGCCAAATTCGTGAATGGCTACTTTAAGCGAATAATTATGATTAGAAGTGGTTGCAGAGTAATAGTTGTAAAAACCACCACCACCGTATTTTGCTGAATTTATAACAATAAATATATGATCGTAGGGTACTACCGCTGCTGCATCATGAACCGATTTTAAATCTTTAGTTGTTAAATACCTGTCCGTATCAAAAGTGTAAAAGGTTGAGTTGAGGGCTGTGTTTCTATAAATATGTTCGCCCGGATTATCGGTTCCCGATTCTACCGAAGGGCATTCTACAGCGTAAACATTAAATTCATCTTTATACTGATCGAAGGGCTGAATTGTTATAAAATAATACCAGATACGTTTAACATCGGCTCTGAATTTTTTCATCTCTTTTTTTGTATAACCTTCTGCAATAAAGGCGATATCAATTTTGTTATTTATGTTATTATTCCCATGAATCTTAGAAAAGTTATAGGGTGTGGCCTGTTCTTCAATTATAAAATAGTTGGTGGGGTCAATATATAAATCTTTAATAGTGTAGAATTTACCATCATCCCAGTTTCTTTTCTCAAGTACATATTTAATTTTTTGTTTAGGAAAAGGAATTAAATTAACATGATAATAGCTTTCTTTCGTAGTTTTTGCTTTTTCAGTTTTTTGGTATTCATTAAACAGAGAGCAAAACCCTTTTTTATAGATCAATTGATTAGTGCTATCATCATATATCATAACTCGATAAGTACCCATATCAAGATCGTGCCCGTTTGGTAATCTCTTAGGTCCTGCCCAGATAGCTTGTTTTTTTAATTGTTTTAACACAAACTCTTCCGAATTTGCATCTCCCGTAAGTAAGTAGTCAATTCTTAATGTTTTGTCTTCAAAAAAAGTGTTGAATTGTTTTATCTGTTCCTTTTCCTTTGCAAATGAATTCAATGAAATTCCCACCAAAACAAGAACAATAGTAGTTCTCAATTTTTTCATACAATATTATTGCTTTTAAACACCTAACTCTGCTTACGCAAATGCAGGTGAATGGTTATTTTATTAATTACTCCTATCTAAAGGTGATGTTTTAGCTTTTAGCCATTCAAGTAATTTTTCAGATACATGTGGTGAGATTAATTCATAAACCTCGTTATGGTAATTGTTAACCCAATCTATTTCTAAATTATTTAGCAATTTAACAGCAATCAGATTTTTATCAATTGGGCAGTAGCTTAGAGTATCAAAGCTTAAAAATTGTCCCATTTCTGTTTTTAAATCTTCTTTGCAAACAAGTACATTTTCAATTCTAATACCATGTTTGCCTTCAACATAAATACCGGGTTCATTTGTAATTAGCATGCCTGGTTCAAGAATTGAGGCAGCAGAACCATTTTGTGATTGGGAAAAGCCTTGAGGCCCTTCGTGCACATTTAAGAAATACCCAATACCATGTCCTGTTCCATGCCCAAAATCTTTTCCTTGCTGCCATAAATCAAGTCTTGCTAAAGTGTCAATATGAAAGCCTTTTGTTCCGTATGGGAATTTTGCTGTTGCTACTCTTATATGACCTTTTAAAACCAGCGTAAAGTTGGTGATCTCCTCATTTGTAACCTTGCCGAGAGCTATTGTTCTTGTAATATCAGTTGTGCCATCGGTATATTGAGCACCGCTATCAATTAAATAAAGACCTTCGGTTTTGAGTAAAACCGGATTCTCATTATTGCATGAATAATGGGGCAAAGCTGCATTTTCAGCATAAGCAGAAATGGTTTCAAAACTTAATTGCATGTAATTGTTTTGTACACTTCTAAATTCTTCCGATTTCATGGCGGCATCAACTTCAGTTATAAAATCTTTTGAAACGCTGTCTTCTAGCCAATGCAGAAAATTGCACATAGCAACTCCATCTCTAATTTGGGCATTCTTATAGTGGCTAATTTCAGCATCTGTTTTAATGGCTTTTAGCTTGCCAACCATACTAGCAGATTCAATTATTTTGATGCCTGCAGGCATTGAGTTTATGAGTTTGTAATTTGCCGAATTGCCATCAATTTCAATAGTTGAATTATTAGATATTTCGCTTAAGTATTTATCAATTAATTGATAATCTTTTATTAAAATTCCGTTGTTTATAAGTTCATTTTTTAAGTCACTATTTAGCTTTTCCTGATCAACAAATAATACTGTTGTATTAGGCTGTATTAAAACAAAACTTCTGAATACAGGATTGTAATTCACATCACTTCCTCTTAAATTCAGAAGCCACGCAATATCATCAAGTGCTGAAACTAGTATTTGATCTGCGTTAGTTTCAATCAGGTAGCTTTTTACCTTGTTAATTTTATCAATTCTGCTTAAATCATTGAATTCTATGCTGTGGGTATAAATTTGATTTGTTTGGGGTATAGGTCTGTTTTTCCAAAGAGAATCAAATATATCGTTTTGTAACTTTAATGATATTCCTCTTTTGCTAAGTTTGGTTTCAAAATTCTTTATTTCAGAAAGAGAAAATAATTCCGGATTTATCCCTATTCGATCTCCAGGTTTTAATTCTTTGCATAGCCAATCAATGTATTCATGTCCTCGGGTTTTGAGTTTGAATAGTTTGAAAGGTTCTTTAAGCTCATTTTTAGCTTGCACAAAGTATCTTGAATCAGTCCATAGATCCGCGTTTTGATTTGTAATAACAGCGGTTCCGGCTGAACCTGAAAAACCAGTAAGCCACTCTCTAATTTTCCAGTAATCAACAATATACTCACTTTTGTGTGTATCACTGGTAGGTATAATTAAAGCATCAACTTGTTGCTGAGCCATTAATTGACGCAATTCTCTTACAATATCTAAAGACATTTTGTTGTTGTTTATAGGACATAAATGTACTAAAAAGAATAATAAAGCAAAGCTATCAAAATCTCTTTTAGAGCATAATAAACATAGTGTTGGCTTTGTTTTATGAACCCATTAATTACATGCTTAATTGATTTAAGTCAATTAATTGAAGGGTGTTAGACAAGAGTATCGTTTCTTTTAGTTAGTACTTCTGGCTAAATATTATTTTGAGGTGCTAGGAATTTATATCCGACGTCAATATATAACCACAGCCTGCCCCGAACTTGATTCGGGGAATTCACGAATAGATGATGTTTGCAAAGCAAACAATT
>JAQICC010000207.1 GCA_027858735.1 Salinivirgaceae bacterium | reverse complement strand
TTCACTGTCCCCAGTTAATAAGTTGTCAGACCGCTTTGCTTTTTCAACCCGTTGAAAAAAAAAGCTTTTTGAAAATTATAGCGTAAATAAAAATTTGAAGAGCTATTACCGCTAACGGTGAGCATATGAAGCTGTAAGGGATTTTGAAAAGTTTACTTGTCAAAATAGCTTTGAGCCAAATATGCGATTAGACACAAATTTAGCTTTTTTTATTTAGGAGTCAACCTTTAGCTCATGAGCTCCTTATTAAACAAAAAATATGCGATTAAATCGTAGATTTGGCGGAGCATATTTCTTGCAAAAAACTAACCCAAACGTCTGAAACCCTTATGCTTTATGATGCATTGTTAGTAACTGTAAGCCCAATTCCCTTTTCAATTTAACACTTTTTTCAAGTTTCACTAAAAATATAGTTTACATCTAGTACTTAATATTAAAAACCCACTCATGTTCTATATTAATAGCATTTTTGAGTGAGTAAAATTCCGTATCATTGGGAGATATATAACCACTCTCATCTTCGGTAAAGCCAAATGCAGTAGGGCGATAAATCGCATAAATTTCATCGCATTCATTTACAACACTTCTCCATCTAAAATCTCGTATTTTAAGCCGTTCACCTTGAGAGTATTCAATGTCATTTTTTGAAGTATTTATCGTAAAAATGATTCTTATATTTAAAAATTCCGACAAGTGTTTTAAGCCTACAATAGCTTTATTAATACTGTAATCATCACCAACAAAATCATGTATATCATCAATTATAATGGTTGAAATTTCGTTATCCTTAATCTGTTTTATCATCTGCATACCCACGTAATCATCTTCATAGTAATCTAATGTAGTATTCAGTATCAGATTTTTGTTTACACCATTTTTATCAATTTTAATTACCATTTCTTCTAACTTGCTGTGATAGTCTTGATAACTAACAAAGAGAACTCTTTCTGTTTTTGCCAGATTATTAGAAAGATGAAGAATAAATATTGTTTTGCCTTCACCTTTTCTACCACCTATGGCAATTAGTCCTTTTGCTAATTTTAGCTCGTTTATTTGATTGTAATTGTTCATGGTAAATTTGATAATTGATTAAGATTTTTCATTTATCAAATAAAAGCACAACCGGCGTCAAGAGATGTCGTATTAGAATAAAAAAATTAATTAGCTGTATTGATCAATAGCATCTTGGTGCATATTCTTTATTTTATTTGCCAACCATTTAGGTTTAATAACTTTTACACTATTTCCAAAGTGGAGTAGGTCTCTCATAAAATCATGTTCGGTAGGTATTAATTGTAGTGAAATGCGATATTCATCTTTGTTATCAACCAACTCTTTTTGTGAATGGTGCATAGGCAAACTTTTAATATATTTACCTTGAAGATGAGTAAATGAAAGTTCAATGTCTTCAGGTTTATTACTACTATAAATCATACCATAACTATTTTCAAAATACTCATCTTTATCAAAATCTTCAGGGTATTCATAGCTGTCTTTAGTTTGGATTATATCAAAAACTCTATCTAAACCAAAGGTTTTTATTTTGTTGTCTTTGCGATCCTTTGCAACCAGATACCATCTGTATTGATACTCTTTAACTGCTAATGGTTCAAGGAGGCGTATAGACTTTCCCGTTTCCCAATATTTTTGATGATGCACCTCTAACACCTTTTTATTTTTAATACCAGTAATTATATCCATTATGTAATGAGTGCCCTCTGCCTTACGATCTTCAAATATTATATATTTTGATATATGCTCGGTGGCATTTAATATGTTAAAAGTATTGAAGGATTCTATTATACGTTCAGTTTTATTATCGGTATCAGAATGAATTATTTCGTATTTACCCGAACTTTTATTTATATCGATTTGAACACCATATAACTCTAATATATCTTTTTTGTCTCGTTGAAAAGTTCTAATACCCTCATTCAAATCCACATCAAACACTTCTGAATCAATTTGTAATTGATACTCTATTTCTTTAAAAGTACGAGGTCTTGTTTTTAAATACTTAACTATCAACATCTGTCGCATTGTCACATCTTTTTGTGCCATGATATTGGGGGTTTTAGTTATGTAAAGTTAATAAAGACGTACTTCAAAACTTGACGTTTTAGGAATTCAGATTGTTTTTTGAAAATTCTAAGGTAAATAAGCCACAAGTAGGTGCTTGTGGCTTTAATAAAGTCAAAATCTAAACCTTAGATTATACTTTCTCTCCTATTAAGCTCTCGTATTTAGTTATTATTTCTTTAATCTCTTTTGTCACTTCTTCTTTTTCATTTGTAAAGACTTTTTTATCACACAATTTAATTGCAAAATCTTTTATATTCGTTTTATATATTCTTTTCTTAATCCACCAGTTATCATTTTTATTATAACCATCTCCAATATCAGATAGAAAAGCTTTACAATTATTATATTCTTTATTGTTTTGATCAGTTGTATCGAATCTAAAACCGAAATAAAATTCAGTCTTTTTTTCAATCCTTGAAATTTCAAATAACAAATTCTTACCATTACTTGTGCAATTTTCACAATATTTAAGCGAAAACTGTATCTTTTTACCATTATCTTCAATTTTTTCTACTCTATGTTGTCCAGATAGTTTTACACTTTCATTATCCATAAACACTTTTTCTAATGAGGACTGCAATTCTAATCTAAACTCGCCAAGTTTATGGTCAAGAGCTTTTTGGTAATTACTTTCTATTAGTTTTGCTGATTCAGCAGTCTCTTTTGAAATTATAATCTTTTTAATTATCTCGTTATCCATTTTTCTATTTATTGATTGTCCTGTTAATTGTTTAACTATATTAATATACTGTTTCAGTGTTTCTCTTAATAATGGGAAGTCTGTTGTTAGTTCATGGCATTTCTCCAACCATGGTAATATGAAATCTTTGTATGAAATAATAAAAAAGTGTTCTTTCTCTCTTAATAGTTCAATGTCATTTTCGGGGCATTTAATACTAATCTCATCTGGGAACTTGCCATAAGGCGATAAATATAAAAGCAAAGGTGGTTTACTTTTATTATAATTATAGTATCTAACTAATTGGTGTTTTTGATCGGTGGCATAAATCTTATTTTCAATAATAATGTTATTATTATTTTCATCCTCAATTCTTAAATCAATTTGACCTCCTGTGCAGTTTTTTTTCTCTTTTATTTGTTTTTCAATATAGACTTTAGCAGTATTATAACTAAAATCATTTAACACCTGAAATGTTTCTGAATTACTACATTCCTCATCTTGAACATCACATAATAAATACTCTTTCAACTCAGTAATAAATAATTTTAAAAAGGCATTACCTCTTCCATGTCTGCCATTGGGTTTTAGTAAATCTCCTATAAAGCGAGAATGTAGGATTACCTCTTTAGTTTTTATTCGAGTTACATTAAAAATATTATAATTGGCTCCTGTTTCTTTGTTCCGCCTATCATACATTTCTTTAATATCATACACATCCCTTAATATACTTTCTATTTCATTATTCATTAAACTATTTATTAATTGGTTAATAATCCAAGTTTCAATTCTTTTTTACTCTAACTTTTATTTTGTGCCGGCTTATATTAACGTCGTTGATGGATATCTTTATGTAAAGATAGTTAAATACAGCGTCAAAACATGTCGTTTTAACAAACAAATATAAATTTATTTTTTAGCGACTTAATTTGACGTTTGTCAACTGTACTTTTGAAATCGGAATACATTATGAGATTCATAAAAAGATAATTAATACTAAAGAATATGTTAATACGATCAAAAGCTGATTTCAAAGAAAAGATGAGTTGTTTAACTAAAAAAGAGAGTCAGAAACTTAATGAGGTAACTACTTTGACAATACAGTTAATGGAAAAATATGGTGTAGCACATTATAAATTTAGATATCGCTACTTTTGGCGATTTTTGGGTTTGTGCGATAAAGATACAATTGCCTTACAATTGAGTTTTGCCCTTAATAATACTATGGAAGAAATTGAAAATACTATTTTGCATGAAATAGCTCATGCAATAGTAGGAGTTGGTCATGGACATAGACTGAAATGGCAAGAAAAAGCTATAGAATTAGGTGTAACATGGAAACGCATATATCATAAATAAAAACACCATGCATTTTGGCAAAAAAATATGGTTTGCTGTTGCTCTGTTTTGTTTACAAAGAAAAAGCAGTTATGAAATTAAAGACAATAAATAAACAACAAGCATTTCACTTAGATAAACAGAAAATTAATATTATTGGGATCGGCAGAGAAGGAGTTACCGTAGTTGGTAAGGTGAGACAGTATTTTAATATTGACACATGTGATTATACGTACTTTGAAAAAACGTATAATAAAGTCATAAAGAAGTCACTCTTAGTATTTGTAATTTATTCACACATTAGTAACGATGATTTATCAAGATTCATAAAGTTAAGAACCAAACAGAGGGCAATTGTTGGTATTAAGCTACAAACATCAAGTAATCAGCAAACAAATATTTCAAATATTTTTGATGTTAATTGGTTAATACCTTACTCTAAAGCTTCAGTATTAACAGTTAGTGCAGGAATTAAAACGTTATACGGTATTGGAGCTATTCGCTCAATATTTTGTGTTGACTTTATGGATGTAATTAGCACCTTAAAAGATGCCAACCATAGTACAATGGAGTTTGTGTCATTATCTTCAAGTAAAAGTATTAGTCACCTAACTGGTCAGTTAAAATATAATATAAATATGCTTGTCGATTCGGTAAAATGCATATTTCTATTTATCTATCTTTCAATTGATGGTCTCGTGCTAAAATAGGTTGACTATTTTTCGCCATTATTTTTTAAAGATAATTCATTTTTTTGTTTTCTTTTTAATCTATAATCTGGAAGTTTATATTTCCCAATCAAATGTGCGTTTATAGGAGTAAGCATTTTACAACTACGATGGGGTCTCTTATGATTATAAATAAATATTGATTTTTTAATTTCTTCTAGAGCTGACAGATGATTTCTAAAGCCGTTTCCAATAGAAAATTCAGACTTCAAAATTCCATTAACTCTTTCTGCTATAGCATTGTCTCCTGGACTAGAGTTCTCTGTCATGCTTATTTTTATCTCGTTTTCTTTTAATATCTTAATATATTCATTGCTGCAATATTGAATGCCTCTATCTGAATGATGTATAAGTTTCCTGTCTGGGTATTTTCTGTTCTTTAAAGCCATTTTAAGAGCTTTTGCTGTTGATTCAGCTTTCATGTCATCAGATAGCTCAAAACCTACAATTTGCTTTGAATAAGCGTCTGTAATAAGATGCAAGTAATTAAAACCATAATCTGTCCTGATATATGTTATATCTGCAACCCAAACTTGTTCGGGTTTTGTTATTTCAATTCCTTTTATAATATTAGGATACTTCCTGAATCTATGTCTTGAATTGGTTGTTATAACTGATTTTCTTTTCTTTTGAACCAACATTCCGTGTATCTTTAAAATACTGTTTAATTTGCATCTTCCTATTTTTAATTTCATCGCTATTAAATCTTCTTTAATTATATCATAAACCTTTTCTGTGCCAATAAATGCTTGTTCATGCCGAACATTCAGGACCAGATTTATTACATTTTTATTTTGTAATAAATCCTCCTTAGCCTTGCTTAAGCGTTTATATAGTCCTTGTTTACTTATCCCGAATCGCTTACAAATAATCGCTATTTTGACTTTTTTATTTTTGCCATTATTTTTACTTGCGATTCGGGTAAAAACTTTTTTCGCAAGCCTGGATCTCCTGTTATTTCTTCAA
>JAQICC010000191.1 GCA_027858735.1 Salinivirgaceae bacterium | reverse complement strand
TGTGCTGAAATAAATGCACTTTAGTAAAATTTGACAAAATAATTTTAACACTTGAAAATTATAAGGTGTAGATAATGAAAAAGATATGTGCTTTTTGTCAAATTTTATGAATTATTCAGCTATATATTCGTATATGGATCTGTTCTTATTAAATCCGGTAGTTTTTTACTTTCGCTGAACTTTTAATCCTATCCAGGTATATAACACGGCTATTATTGATGTAGATAAAGCAATAACAGGGAGAAATAAATTTGCAAACAAGCTTGTGGGTTCTGTAGTATAACTCATATTTATCATTTTATAGTTAAAAATTCCATTCCATTAAACAAATACGGCATTAAAAATATTGTTGGTTTATTTTTAATTACAATTATAAACTTACCCAATAACCGTTAATATTTCCTAATTTATGTGATACTTGGACGATATGTTGGGAAATTTGGAATGTTATGAGGGATATTCGGTAAAATATATTGTGTTAACAATGCCTAATGGCTAATTGATATTTGTAATGAATAAATGGTTTGGGGAATAAGTTGGGGCGATGTTTTGGATTTTGAAATATCCATACACCAATCGTAACAAGCAAGTAGGCTTTAGGAGTGAGTATTTACGCATAAAGGCAAATTGCCTATTGCAATTTTTTTACATCGCTTAACTTACCTAATCTTCTTAATATCAGCATTCTCCAAAATAGTTTTAAATGCACCATTTATGCCTGATTTAAAAATGGCATTAGCCAATTGCTCCGATGCAATTACACTATCTGGCATTAAGGCTTTTAAAACCGGATATAGTTTTCTTGATAGTCGGTAACTAAAATTCGGTTCAACCCTTGGTGTTACCGGATAAATGTAAGCAGGACGAAAAATATAGAGAGCTCCAAAGTTTTGTTTGATTAAGAAGTTTTCTGCAACCCCTTTGGCTTTGGCAAACATCATGCGGCTTTTCTCTTTTGGGTCGGCTCCTGCTCCGCTTAAAAAGCAAAATGTTGCTTCTGGGCTTTTCCCCTTAAGCATTTTTGCAAATTCAACTATGTAATCAACGGTAATTTTTCGAAATTCATCACGAGCTACTGCTCCAGTATAAACCCCAATGCAGAAATAAACGATATCTACTCCCATAAAATGAACCTTAATGGCAGAATAATCTGTGAAATCATTATGAATGACTTCTATAAGCTTTTCATGGTTAATACCAGATGCCCGTCGAACTATCGAAGTTACAGATTCAATTTCTGAGTTTGCAAGGCACTCCAGAAGAACTAGTCCTCCTACCATACCAGTTGCTCCTGTTATTAGTACTTTCTTACCCATTTTATGTTTCCTCTCAGAACTTTCCTTATAAATAAAACGATGAAGACCGCTTTAAATATCAGCCTAATTTCAATTACTACAGGCCATTTATTCTCATTATCACAATTTCAACTTTATTCAAAATTAGACTATTACTTCTTGCATCAGCCTTATTTGTTTTAGAACCATTTTCTTAGGCGTTACAGGCAAAAATGCCATCATTGCCTTTTGCCCAAAAGTTAATCCTGAAATAACATCAAGTTTGCCGGCTAACATTCCTTTGTAACCGTCTTCGGCTACCCCTCGAGCGCTAGCAGTATTTTTAAACATGGCCGTTTTATCCATTCCTGATACTGCACCAAAATCTGTTTCTGTAGCGCCAGGCATTAGCGCAGTTACAGTCACTTTTGTGTCGTGCAATTCTTCGGCAATAGCATTACTAAAAAATGTTACATAGGCTTTCGTTGCAAAATAAACTGCTTGCAATGGTCCAGGCATAAAACTTGCCGTTGATGATACATTCAATATTCTACCTGAATTTCTTGCTACAAAATCGGGAAGAAAGTATCGGGTTAAAGCTGTTAAAGCAGTAATATTCAAATTTATCATAGCTAAATCCTGCTCCCATTCGCGTTCATGAAACTTACCAATACCGCCAAAACCCGCATTGTTAATTAGGTAATCTAGTTCAATGCCTGCCGTTTTCACTTCATTATAAACTTCTTTTGGGGCATCTGCTAAACCCAAGTCTTTTACAATTGGAAATACTTTTACCGAATATTTTGATTCTAGTTCTTGCTTTAGTTGGTCAAGTTTATCTTTTCTTCGTGCCACTATTACTAAATCACCCCCATTTTCAGCATGAATATTAGCTAACTCTTTTCCTATGCCCGAAGAGGCTCCTGTGATTAATGCTACTTTTTTATTCATTATTTTAGTTTTTAAAAATCAATTATTATGTGAGTACTTACTTACTCTAACATTCAAATTTTTTTATTGTTTAAATTTTTCTCTTAAAAAATTAACAGCAGAATTAATGTCAAAATCTTTTTGTAAAAAATAACGCATTGCTAATCCATCCATAATAATTAATAAACTACGCGCTTCCATTTCCGGATTATTAAAAGCTAACTTTTTAAATGCGTTAGTTAATGCTAATTCTAAAGGTTCCATTTTACTTTCCGCATACATTTCAAGCTCCCACTTTATTTTATACTGTAATTTCCAAAAGTCCGTAGCATCGCTTGATGCTGCAATACCAAGTACCATATCAAACACTAAATCAATCACCTTTTTAGCATTGGTTTCAAAAATAATATTGGCGAATAATATTTTAATGCGCTCCTCTCCTTCATGCAAAATAGCCTCTAGCAACCCATCTTTGTTTTTAAAATGACGAAATATGAGGCCTTCTGACACTCCGGCTTTCTTAGCAATTTTACTGGTAGATGTAGCCGTAAAACCTTCTTTAGCGAAAAGTTCTAAAGCAGCATTCAATATGTTTTCTTTTTTATCTGTCATGATTTATTAGTGAGTAATCACTTACAAAAGTAACTATTTTTTTTTAAAAAATTCTCAAAAATAATTATGCATTCTATTTAAAGGAAAAACAATTTTCACCTCCACACCGTTATTAAGTAGTCTCAGCAAGAAAACTCCAATAATTTCGTTACTCTTGCATTTCAACCAGTCATCCCGAGATTTCGGGACTCCTGATTTTCAATGCTGCGAAAGCCTCATTCTTGGAGCTTT
>JAQICC010000188.1 GCA_027858735.1 Salinivirgaceae bacterium | reverse complement strand
TGTGCTGAAATAAATGCACTTTAGTAAAATTTGACAAAATAATTTTAACACTTGAAAATTATAAGGTGTAGATAATGAAAAAGATATGTGCTTTTTGTCAAATTTTATGAATTATTCAGGTTTAGTTGTTTGATTGTTGTATTGTTTGAATAATGATGGCGGGTCTTTATTGTTGTAATCTAGTGTCAAGTCAAGAATTAACGTTCGGGTACACTTGAATTATTTCTTTCCCTCTCTGCCCTGCGGGCATCTTTTTCCGAACTTGCTTCGGAAAAGTGCCGATAACTTGTCCCGATTTCTCGGGAGGCGAAGGGGGAATAAAGGCTATTTAACCCGCATTATCATGTTTGACTTGACACAAGTAGTTGGTTAAATGTAGAGTAATTTTATTTCACACCTATAATTTCTATGTCAAACACTTTACCATCAAGAGCTAATTCGGTGTTTTTAAATTCTTCTTGAGCTTCCTTTTGCAATAAATCAAGATTTTTATACCTATTTGAAAAGTGGCCAAGTATAAGCTTACCTACACCAGCTTTTTTAGCAATTTCACCGGCTTGACGAGCAGTACTGTGGCCAGTTTCTTTGGCGCGTTTTTTACCCTCATCGGCATAGGTTGCTTCGTGGTATAAAAGGTCTATATTATTAATATAAGGAACGATTGTTGGGTTTTTTGCAGTGTCGGAAACAAAGGCATAGGCACGTGGTTTTGGTGGATCAATTGTAAGCTGTTTGTTGTTTATTAGCCGGCCATCTACATCAGTATAATCGTTACCTTCTTTAATGGATTGTAGGCTTTTAATAGGTATATTAAGTTCTTTAATTACCTTACCCTTTAAGTTTCTTAATCGGGTTTTTTCTCTAAATAAAAAACCGCAAGTGGGTACTCGATGTCGTAATGGGAAGGATTCAATGGTTAATTTTTCGTCTTCATAAATTAATTCAAGCCCATTGTAATGCAATGGCTCAAAAATAATTTCAAAGTTAATTCCTCTATCCATGGTTGAAATAAAGGCGTTAATTAAATCTTTTAGTTTAAAGGGGCCGTGAATACAAAGGGGAAGCTTACGTCCAAGCAGATTCATTGAAGAAATCAAACCAAATATTCCAAGAAAATGATCGCCATGTAAATGGCTAATAAATATATGATTTATACGCGCAGTTCGAATTTTATATTTGTTAAGCTGAATTTGAGTTCCTTCGCCACAATCAATTAAAAAAAAACGCTCAAGAACATTAAGTGCTTGAGCGGTTGAAAATCTTGAAGGAGTAGGTAAGGCTGAGCTACTCCCCAATATTGTAATGGAAAAGGTCATTAAGCTTATTCCTTGTTTATTATTTCAGTGGCTTCGTCAACAGTTGCTGTAATGTTAAGTACTGTGTCAAGTTGCGAAATAGTAATAAGCCTTTCAACAGCTGTTTGTAAGCCCGAAAGAACAAATGTACCGTTAGCATTTTTACATAAACGATTAGCTACTAAAATAGCGGATAGTCCTGATGAATCGCAATAGCGACAATTACTAAGGTCGAGCACAATGTTTTTTTCGCCATTACCAGCAATTAAAACCAATTCCGATTTTAATGATGGAGCAATATGTGTATCAAGTTTGTCAATCATAACTTGAATTTGCGTATACGTATCTAGTTTTTCAATTTTAAATTCCATGAACAAAGAATTTTACATGGTTAATACTTGATTTTTACCAAATATAGTAAAACTATTTATCATTTTTACATAAAACGATTTACTTTTTTTTATGGTTTAAAACAAATTGGAGTGCGGAGTTGTGTGTGTCAATAGGTTAATGCAAAATTATAATGGAATGGTTTTTTAGGAATAAAAAACCCCATCAGAATTATGTCTGATGGGGTAAGCATATAGAATTATAATCTAATTTTCTATTCTTCAGAAGCGGTTTCTTCGCTTTTTTCTTCAGCTTTAGGCTCCTCTATTTTTTCATCAGCTTTTTTAGCTTTTGCTTTCGGAGCAGCTTTTTTAGTTTCCGCTTTAGGCTTATCTTCAGCTTCTACCTTTTCAACCTCAACTGCAGCTTTCACTTCATCTTTTACTTCAGCTTCAGTTTCAACTTTTACTTCAGTTTTCTCAGCTTTAGGTTCTTCTTCTTTTACCTCAGTTTTAGGAGTTGCTTTTTTAGCTTCAGTTTTTGGAGCTGCTTTTTTAGCTGCCTTTTTCTCTGAACCTTCCATTTCAGCTTTCAAATCTGCTAAAGCACTGATATCACCTAAGGTAGTTTTTTCTAGGTTGTCAACCATTTTCTTTGGAGACTTCTTAGAAGTTTTAGATGAGCTTGCTTTTTTAGCTCTATCTTCAGCTCTTTGAACATCTTCAAAAACCCTAGCGTGGCTAACAATAATTTTCTTAGCATCTTTATTAAACTCAATAACTTTGAATTGAAGTTTTTCATCTAATACAGCAGGTGCACTGTCTTGCTTTGCTAAGTGTTTAGGAGTACAGAATCCTTCAACACCATAAGGTAGAGAAATAATAGCACCTTTGTCTGCTAATTCAATAATGGTTCCTTCGTGAATAGAGTCAACTTGAAATACGGTTTCGAATACTTCCCAAGGGTTTTCTTCTAATTGTTTGTGCCCTAAACGAAGTCTGCGATTATCTTTATCGATCTCTAGTACTTGAACTTCAATTTCGGCACCAATTGAAGTAAATTCAGCTGGGTGCTTAATTTTCTTAGTCCATGATAGGTCAGAAATGTGGATTAAACCGTCAACACCTTCTTCAATTTCAACAAATACACCAAAGTTGGTAAAGTTGCGAACTTTAGCTGCATGCTTAGATTCAAGTGAATAAGTATCTTCAATTTTCTCCCATGGATCAGTTTTAAGCTGTTTCATGCCTAATGACATTTTGCGCTCGTCGCGATCAAGAGTTAAAATTACAGCTTCAACTTCGTCGCTTACGTTTAAGAATTCGTTAGCGCTACGCAAGTGCTGCGACCATGACATTTCAGATACGTGTATTAAACCTTCAACACCTGTTGCAATTTCAACAAATGCACCGTAATCTGCCATTACAACTACTCTACCTTTTACTTTATCGCCAACTTTTAAGTTTTCGTCTAAAGCATCCCATGGATGAGGAGTAAGTTGTTTAAGACCTAAAGCAATACGTTTTTTGTCATCATCAAAGTCAAGGATAACAACATTAAGTTTTTGGTCTAATTGTACAATCTCTTCTGGGTGAGAAATTCTACCCCAAGAAAGGTCTGTAATATGAATAAGCCCGTCAACACCACCAAGGTCAATAAATACACCATATGATGTGATGTTTTTAACCGTTCCTTCAAGTACCTGTCCTTTTTCAAGCTTAGCAATAATTTCTTTTTTCTGTTGTTCAAGTTCAGCCTCAATAAGAGCTTTGTGAGAAACAACAACATTTTTAAATTCGTGGTTGATTTTAACAACTTTGAATTCCATAGTTTTTCCAACGAATACATCGTAGTCGCGGATTGGTTTAACATCAATTTGCGAACCTGGAAGGAAAGCTTCAATTCCAAATACATCTACAATCATACCACCTTTAGTACGACATTTGATGAAACCTTTAATAATTTCGTCATTTTCAAGTGATTCATTAACTCTATCCCAAGAACGCAGAGCACGTGCTTTTTTGTGTGAAAGAGTTAACTGACCAGAGCGGTCTTCTTGGCTTTCTACATAAACTTCAACAATATCGCCAATTGCAAGTTCTGCGTTGTAGCGAAATTCGTTCATGTTAACAACACCTTCCGATTTGTAGCCAATGTTAATTAAAGCTTCACGCTTATTCATTCCAACTACAGTACCATCAATAACTTCATTTTCTGAGATTGAAGATAAAGTTTCATCGTACATCGTTTCCATTTTCTTACGCTCGTCGCTAGTATCTATAGCATCATTTTCGTAAGCATCCCAATCAAATTCATCTGGACTAACAGAAACAGCTTCTGCTTTTGGTTCAACAGCAGCTTGCTCCTGAACTTCTTCGTTTTGCTCAATTTCCTGAGCTTTTAATTCTTCGTTTTCCATCTTAAATCAATAAAAATTAATAAGTTAGACATTATATATGATAATTTGAGCGGCAAAAGTAGAACTTATATACCAGAATGGCAAATTTAAATTTGTGTTTTTTGTTAAAAAACAGGTGGTTAGGGGTGTTTATGCGAGTAAATAGAATTTTTTGCTATTGAAGAAAAAATAGCCCAAAGCGGTATTTTAATTCAACTCCTTTTTACTAAAATTGGGTTCTTTTTTATAATTAGTGCGTGCAAGAAAACTCGGTCTCTGATAAGAAAGCTTCAAGAATGAGGCTTTCGCAGCATTGAAAATCAGAGTCCCGAACTTGCTTCGGGATGACTGGTTGAAATGCAAGAG
>JAQICC010000099.1 GCA_027858735.1 Salinivirgaceae bacterium | reverse complement strand
GAGGCCACGAATTACACGAATTAACACTAATTTCGTTTTCACCCAATTGGGTGAAAATATATTTCATGTAAGACTGTGCCCATCTATGGTTTCATTTTTTTGCTGCGGATATTAGGATTATCTAAACGTTATAATTTTTAACCCCAATTATTCTTGAGAATAATTGGGGTCTCCGACAGCAACTAAGTCTCACATCCAAATTTGATGCTCAAAATTTGGGTTCGGCTATGTCGGGGTAACCCGCATTTTAATTCATCATAACGGAATTTGATGAATAATGCGAGTTAAGTGTCGAAATTAATTTTGTCAATTTTTACTAAAATGCATTTATTTCAGCACATCTACTTCCTTGCAATTTCTTTGAAGTAGGGAACTACATTGGCAGGTATTTCGAGTTGTATTTGCACTAAATTAAACGTATGAATTAATCAGACAATAGCGATAGAAACAAAATTAATAAAAAAGATGATTGGGAGTTAGTTAGGCGGTAACCTTACTTTTTCGATTGTAAAGCGGTATTATAATAAAGCTTAGGCCTCCCATAATTAGTAACATTAAATTCATTGAGGTATGCGATATTAAAGCAAATTCTCTACCGTAAAGTTTATCTAACCCATAAATAGCAAGAGTTTCATAAACCATAAAATGCCATGCTCCAATTCCTCCTTGTACAGGCATTAACATAGCTAATCCACCCATAATAAAGGCTGTCAATCCGGCTAGTATACCAATATTTTCAGTAGGTTTATAAGCTAAAAAAACAACATACATCATTAAGAAATACATGATGTATATAAATACTGAATGTGCTACATAAGCCCATGGCCTTTCAAGGTTTCTTATAGATTTAATGCCATCAATGAAATTAAAAAGAAGCTCGAAAAGCTTTGCGATAATTTTAATTCTTTTTAACTGATTTCTCAGTTTCCAAATTAATATTAAGCTTCCTATTCCTAATGCGCTCAATGCAATCCAAAACCATATTGAAAACATAAAACCAAAGTTTTGGCCAAAATCCGGATTGTTTTCAACAAATTGTTTGAACACACCTATCTGAGAAAACACAGTAATAAAAACCAGCAGTAGAAGAAGAATGGTGTCAGTTGCTCGTTCTGTAAAAACAGTTCCTACAAGTTTTCCAAAAGGTATTTTTTCGTATTTTGATAATATAGTGCATCTGGCTAATTCTCCACCGCGAGGTATTACCAAATTAGTTGCATATAGTATTAATACTGATAAAAAAGTATTTACAATCTTAGGTTGAAATCCCATAGGGTGAATAAGCATATTCCATCTAATAGCCCTGCTTAAATGACTTAATATAGCAAATGCTAAAGAAAGAATTACCCATCCCCATTTAAGCTCTTTTAAGGTGCTAATAAATTCTTGCAGATTGTACTCTTTGTAAACTAGCGTGAAAAGAAATATACCAATAGCTAGAAATGTAATATATTTTAACGCGTTTAAAGCTTTTTTCATAGGCTAACTAAAGTGGCAACCATAGGGAAAATCCTGTTTTATTAATGGGGACTTATGTCTAATTCTAACTAAAAAAAGCAGTACTTGTTTGTACTGCCTGAATTTTCATTATAGTTTATTTAAACTTTTGTCGAATCAACGAAAACACGTAAACCCAAATCTTTATCAATCAGAAATAAGCCATGACCTTTTCCTTCAACCATTTTTAATTGATCAAGAATAGTTTGAACACCTGATTCTTCCTCAACTTGTTCGTCAACATACCATTGTAGAAAGCTTTTTGCAGCATGGTCTTTTTCTTCAATGGCAACATCCATTAAGTTATATATTAAACCCGTAACTTTTTGTTCATGTTTTAAGGTTTCTTCAAAAATATTTATTAATCCGTTCCATGCTTTGGGTACTTCCAAAATTGGCATAAGATTAACCCTTCCACCACGCTCAACAATGTAATCAAAGAATTTTAAAGCATGTGAAATTTCTTCTTGATATTGTACTCTCATCCAATTTGCACCTCCGGCTAATCCTTCACTACCCAAATAAGCTGACATAGATAAATAAAAATAAGCTGACCAATATTCGGCGTTTATTTGCTTATTTAATTCTTTTTCCATTCTTTTTGTAAGCATTGTAATACGTTTTAAAATTTGTGTGACACAAAGTAAGCAAATTCAACAATTATTTAATCAAAATCAAGATTGAATTTTTTCTTTAGAGATTCAATTTCCGGATTCAATTCCGACAAATACTTAAATTTATCAGTAGCAGTATATATTAAATTTTCATTTTGAATTTCTTTCAATAAATCAACTGTAAGTTCAATGGAATAATTACTTAATTCTTCTTTAAGAAAGCGCATCAAATCAGAATGTATCCTTTCAATAAAGTCCTTTTTTTGACTATCGCTATCAAGTTGAATCATTAACTTATTGTCATCAATCTTAATTGGAATATGGTTTTGAAAAACTTGATACATTCTTGGGAGATTCTCCTTGTTTATTTCTGCATATCTAAGCCAAGCTGTTTTTAATTCGTCCTCCGAAAAAATTTGTGAAGGTCTATTTTCATTAATAGCCTCAGTTTCTTTTGGATTATCATTTTTATCAACCTCATTATTTTTAGTTGAAATATTTTTTAATGAAGGGGATGATTTTTGGTATTCAGAATATACCGGGGTTTCCTTTTTCTTTTGACTTACTGGTGTTTTTGATTTAGTTTTCGAAGGTTCATTAGAGGTTTTTTCTTCTTTTTTCTGTTTTGCTTCTAATTCACTTTTTTTTTTAAAGCAAGCAAATTGCATAAGTGTATTAAAGCTAATTCAACTGTTAATCTTTTATTTTGGCTTCCTTTATAATTTAATTCGGCTTCACTTGCCGTTTTCAAAGCCTGGAATAAAAACCAAGGAGTACATTTTTTTGCTTGTTCAATGTATTGTTGTTTTATATTGGCACCCACTTCAAGTAACTGAACTGTTTTTTCGTCTTTAGCAACCAACACATCTCTAAAATGCATGTTTAAACCCGATAGAAAGTGTAATCCATCAAAGCCTTTGTCTAAAATCTCATCGAATAAAGTTAAAGCTATTGCGATATCTTCCGCTAAAAATGAATCAGTTAGCTTAAAAAAGTAGTCGTAATCCAATACATTTAAATTGGCAATAGTTTTATCGTAGGTTATTTCATTTCCCGAAAAACTTACAATCTGATCGAAAATAGATAAGGCATCTCGCATAGCACCATCCGCTTTTTGCGCAATTACATTTAAAGCTTCAGGTTCTACATTAATTTTTTCATTTTTTGCAACATATAATAAATGATTTGATGCATCTTCGACCGTAATTCTACTAAAATTAAAAATTTGGCAGCGCGATAATATTGTTGGTAATATTTTATGCTTCTCTGTTGTAGCTAAAATGAAAATTGCATGTTCAGGAGGCTCTTCTAATGTTTTAAGAAAGGCATTAAAAGCTGAGGTTGAAAGCATATGAACCTCATCAATAATATATACACTATATTTTCCTAGCTGTGGAGGTATTCGAACCTGATCAATCAAGTGACGAATATCGTCAACGGTATTGTTCGATGCAGCATCAAGCTCATGAATATTGTATGATCGGTCGTTGTTAAAAGAGACGCACGATTCGCATTTATTGCAAGGTTCGGTTTCGCTTGACAGATTTTGGCAATTTATTGTTTTTGCAAAAATACGAGCACATGTAGTTTTTCCCACTCCCCGAGGACCACAAAATAAATAGGAATGAGCCATATGATTGTTCTCAATCGCATTTTTTAAAGTTGTGGTAATCGATTTTTGCCCCACTACTGAAGCAAAAGTGGATGGACGGTACTTTCTTGCAGAAACAATAAAATTATCCATGAAATTAATTTATTTGAGGCAAACCTACATGATTTTTATAAAACAAGCAATAACAAAATTTAATATCTGTATATAATTATAAATAAATTTAATTTTGAAAATAGTAATTGGTAGGCCATTGGTCTATGATTAAGATTGTTAAAAGTGCTGTTGAATTTTTTTTGTCTTTTTAAAATGTTTATTTCGATGTGTCCAAAAAATATTTTATCTTTAATAAAGCACAGAAAGCATTAAAAATTTTTGATAATTCAGATGCTATACTAATTTTGTAAATTAAATGTTTTAGCCAATTTTTTAATGGAAACACCGCAACTGATAGGAGGATTTAAAGAAAAATTTGAAAAGTTTGTGTATCTTTATAAAGAATTAAA
This sequence comes from Salinivirgaceae bacterium, assembly GCA_027858735.1. Taxonomy (GTDB): domain Bacteria; phylum Bacteroidota; class Bacteroidia; order Bacteroidales; family SZUA-534; genus GH45. Next base: position 30,815 of record JAQICC010000099.1, on the reverse strand, counting down.
GAGCGAGAATAATCAGTTTAAGACTGACATTCACGAACTTAAATCAAAACTATCAGGAAAAGAGAGTCAAATAAATGAATTAAAACATAAGCTGGAAACAAACGATTTAGCAAAAACGTTTATAGCTTCAGGAGAGAATTCGAAAGATGCTAAGACAAAAATAAACAGAATTGTGCGGGAGATTGATAATTGTATTGCTCTGTTAAACCGATAATGATTTTTTAAATGGATGATAAATTAACTATTCGTGTAAATATTGTTGATAGATTTTATCCTCTTAAAATAGACAGAAAAGACGAAGAAAAAATAAGAAAAGCTGCTAAAAGAATTAATGATACAGTTACACAATATCAAAAATTGTATGAAAATAAAGATGGACAGGATTTTTTAGCGATGGTTGCACTTCAGTTTGTAACAAGATTAGTTGAAGCTGAAGAACATCATGAAATTCATCCCGTTTTGGAAGAAGTCAGACAATTTGATAAAATATTAGCAGAAATATTGGAAATAGAGTAGACGTTCTTTACATAAAAACACGCAAGACATTGCCCGTACCGATTCTTGGCTAGTTTGGAAAACTCAACATTAATTACATTGGAGTCAAACTCAATTCATGTAAGACAGGCCTCAGTCCGATTTATCGGAATTCCGTTTTAACGGAACAGTGGAAGTAAGAAATGAGTTGGAGACTCCACCCGTGTTCGCAGGGGTTTTCTCAAACACAAAGATTGGTGCGGGTTTTTTATTTTTATATACTTAAAACAAAATATGGATATAACACAAATTGTAATTGCCATTATTTCAGTAGTTGCAGGTGGCATTTTAACCTTTATTGGCTTGAAAATTGGGCAAGGAAGGAAAAGTGCTAAAATAATTCAGGATGCTGAAACCGAAGCTGAAATGATTAAGAAGGATAAGATCCTTCAGGCAAAAGAGAAATTTCTTCAACTTAAATCGGAACATGAGATTTTTATAAATGAGAAAAACAATAGAATTGCTCAAACCGAAAATAAATTAAAGCAAAAAGAAGCCGGTATTTCTCAAAAGATTGAAGAACATATTCGTAAATTAAAAGAAGTTGATGCAATTAAGGAGAACTTAAATAATCAGATTGTTTTAGTTGATAAAAAAAGCGAAGAGTTAGAGAAGTTTAGAAAACAGCAGGCTGAACAATTGGTTGCTATTTCTGGTCTTTCTGTTGAAGATGCAAAAAATCAATTGATGGAGTCGTTAAAGGCCGAATCAAGAACCGAAGCAATGTCGTTCATTAACGAAATAATGGACGAGGCTAAAATGACTGCCAATAAAGAAGCCAAAAGAATAGTAATTCAAACTATTCAAAGAGTTGCTTCAGAATATGCTGTTGAAAATTCTGTTACCGTATTTCACATTGATAATGATGATATTAAAGGTCGTATTATTGGTCGTGAGGGTAGAAATATTCGAGCTCTTGAGGCTGCAACAGGTATTGAAATTATCGTAGATGATACGCCAGAGGCTATTATTCTTTCAGGTTTTGATCCCGTGCGTAGAGAAATTGCTCGTTTAGCTCTTCACCAATTGGTTACCGATGGTAGAATTCACCCAGCGCGTATTGAAGAAGTTGTGGCGAAAACCCAAAAAATGGTTGAAGAAGAAATCATTGAAACAGGTAAACGTACAGCGATTGATCTAGGTATTCATGGCTTACATCCTGAACTTATACGTTTAGTTGGGAAAATGAAATACCGATCATCATACGGTCAAAACTTACTGCAACACTCACGAGAAGTTGCCAACCTTGCAGCTACAATGGCTTCAGAGCTTGGATTAAATCCTAAACTGGCAAAGCGTGCCGGTCTGTTGCATGATATTGGTAAAGTACCTGATGATGAACCAGAATTGCCACATGCTATTTTAGGTATGAAGCTAGCTGAAAAATATAAAGAGAAACCAGATATTTGTAATGCTATCGGCGCTCATCATGATGAGGTAGAAATGAATACGCTTATAGCTCCAATTATTCAGGTTTGTGATGCTATTTCAGGAGCACGTCCTGGTGCACGTCGCGAGGTGGTTGAATCGTATATTAAGCGTTTGAAAGATTTAGAAGAGTTAGCGCTTTCTTATCCGGGAGTTTTAAAAACGTATGCAATTCAAGCAGGTCGTGAGCTTAGAGTAATTGTAGGAAGTGAAAAAGTTACGGATAATGATGCAGAAACATTGTCTTATGAGATTTCCAAAAAAATACAAGATGACATGACCTATCCTGGTCAAATTAAAATTACGGTAATTAGAGAAACAAGAGCCATTAATTACGCAAAATAGTGAGCAAAAGCCTTATTGAAAATAAAAAAGTTCTGGTAACAGGTGGAGCCGGTTTTATTGGCTCAAACCTTATTGAAAAGTTGTTAAAGCAAAACAATCAAATTATTTGCTTGGATAATTTTCTTACCGGGAAAAAAGAAAATATTGAGGGATTCAAATCGAATCCCTCTTTTACATTAATTGAAGGTGATATTAGAAACATTGAAACATGCCAAAAGGCTGTTGATGGTGTTGATATTGTACTCCATCAGGCAGCTTTGGGTTCTGTACCTCGATCTATTAACGATCCGATTACAACAAATGAAATTAACATCAATGGATTTTTAAATGTATTGACGGCAGCCCGCGATGCACAAGTAAAACGCTTTGTTTATGCTGCAAGCTCATCAACTTATGGAGATAATTATACCTTACCAAAATTAGAGGAGAATATAGGAAAGCCTTTGTCTCCTTATGCTATTACTAAATATGTGAATGAACTATACGCCGACGTATTTGGTAAATTATATGATATGGAAATTATTGGATTAAGGTACTTTAATGTATTTGGCAAGAGGCAAGATCCTGACGGCGCTTACGCAGCGGTTATTCCAAAATTTGTTAAGCTTTTAATTGAACACAAGTCACCTGTAATAAATGGTGATGGAAGTTTTTCACGCGATTTTACATATGTTGATAATGTTATTCAAGCTAATGAATTAGCTGCAAATGTTGTAAATAAAGATGCATTGAATACCGTTTACAATGTTGCATATGGTGAAAATACAAATTTGAATGATTTGATAGAAATTCTAAAAACGTCTCTTTCAGTATTTGATGCTCAAATCAAAAAGGTAGCAGTGCAATTTGGTCCTGTACGTATGGGAGATATTCCCCATTCGTTGGCATCTATAAAAAAGGCGAGAGAAAAACTTGATTATAATCCAAGGTTCGATATTAAAGAGGGGTTGGAAATGGCAATAAGCTGGTATTGGGAAAATCTTAAGTAAATGCAAGAAAATTCTTTTTATTGTAAAGCTTTAACCTGTTTACCGACAAGGCAGGTAAGAAAAGGTCAAAGACAAGCCTGCTCTGAACTTGCTTCGGAGGCTTTCGATCCCGAGCATTCGAGCATTCGAGATGACTGTTTTCAAAACGAGAATAATAGCCTTGTACCGAATTTTCGGTAAAGTATTTGGCGTTTTTTGGCAAAGATTAAATAAAATATGGTTGGTAAAAATACCTTAGCTCAGTAAATAATTATTAGTATGTGGCCAATAGCAATGGTTGACTTAAAAAGTCAATATCAAAAAATAAAGCCAGAGGTTGATCAGGCAATTCAAGAAGTAATTGATTCAACTCAGTTTATAAAAGGCGATAAAGTAAAGGAGTTTCAAGATAAGCTTTCAAATTATCTTGGATGTAAACATACAATAGCCTGTGCTAATGGTACTGATGCTTTGCAAATTGCAATGATGGCATTGGGTTTAAAACCGGGGGATGAGGTTATTACCACGAATTTTACCTTTATTGCTACGGTTGAAGTTATAGCCTTATTGGGATTAAAACCAGTCTTAGTTGATGTGCATCCTAATACTTTTAACATTGATATAAAGGCTATTAAAGAAGCAATTACACCAAATACCAAAGCTATAGTTCCCGTTCATCTGTTTGGTCAATGTGCTAATATGGAGGCTGTTATGGAGATTGCTAATGAGTATGGATTATTTGTTATTGAAGATAATGCACAAGCCATTGGCGGAGACTATATATTTGAAGATGGTAAAACTCAAAAAGCTGGTACAATTGGTCATGTAGGTTGTACTTCGTTCTTTCCGTCAAAAAATTTAGGTTGTTTTGGGGACGGTGGAGCTTTGTTTACTAACGATGATGCACTAGCAGTAAAAATATCGTGTATTGTAAATCATGGTATGGAGAAAAGATATTATCATGATAGGATAGGAGTAAATTCCAGATTGGATACCATACAAGCAGCAATATTAAATATTAAACTTCCCTTGCTGGATAATTATATAAATTCGAGACAGTTAGTAGCGCAATTTTATAATAAAGCATTTTCTGAACTAGATGAAGTAGCTACCCCAGTTACAGCTTCTTTTACCAATCATGTATTTCATCAGTATACCCTAAAGATTAAAAATGGGAAAAGAGATGCTTTAAAAAAGTGGCTAGATGAAAAAAGTGTGCCAGCTATGATTTATTACCCAATTCCACTGCATCTTCAGAAAGCATTTGAGGATTATAAAGAAGATCTAAAAATATATCCAATAACTGAGCAGCTTTGTGAGGAAGTAATTTCATTACCAATGCATACTGAATTAGATGAAGAACAGTTAAATTATATTGCAGAATCTGTAATCTCTTTTTTTAAACAATAAATATGAAGGAAGATAGCTTTTTTGCTCATGAGACAGCAGTAATTGATAAGGGTTGTACAATAGGCAAAGATGTAAAAATTTGGCATTTTTCGCATATTATGCCCCATTGTGTAATTGGAGATAGATGTAATATCGGACAAAATGTTGTAGTTTCTCCGGGTGTAAGGCTAGGAGTAAATGTTAAAGTCCAAAACAATGTATCTATTTATACAGGTGTTGTTTGTGATGATGATGTTTTTCTTGGTCCTTCAATGGTATTTACCAATATAATTAATCCACGCAGTGCTCTTGTTAGAAAAGAACAATATGTGAAGACCTTGGTGAGGAAAGGCGCTTCAATTGGGGCAAATGCAACAGTGATATGTGGAAATGAAATTGGAGAGTATGCTTTAATTGGTGCAGGTTCAGTAATTACGAAACCCGTAAAAGCTTTTGCTTTGGTCGTTGGTAACCCTGCGAAACAAATTGGATGGGTAAGTGAATATGGTCATCGTTTGGAATTTGATTCAAATGCTATTGCAACCTGCCCTGAAAGTAGTAAACAATATAAACTTGATAACGATCAGGTTATAAAAATTGCTTAAGTAATACTCATTTTGTAAATTCGCCCACATTTTAATTACAATACATGAATAATTTTGGATTAATAGGAGCAGCAGGTTATATTGCTGTTCGACATTTAAAAGCGATACAAGAAACAAATAATAATTTAGTAGCCGCTCTTGATCCGTTCGATAGTGTGGGTATAATTGATAGTTATTTTCCTGAAGCGGACTTTTTTACTGAATTTGAGCGATTTGATCGACATATATATAAATTAAATAGAGAAGGAAAGGCCGTTGACTATGTAAGTATATGTTCTCCAAATTATTTACACGATTCTCATATTCGTTTCGCATTACGTCAAGGAGCCGATGCTATTTGTGAAAAGCCTTTGGTATTGAATCCGTGGAATGTTGAAGCATTAAAAGATTATGAAAAAGAAACTGGTAAGCGTGTTTATAATGTATTGCAGTTACGGTTACATCCTTCAATTATTGAATTAAAGAAAAAAATAGACGAAGGTGATCCGAATAAAATTTATGATGTTGATTTAACTTATCTAACCAGTAGAGGTAAATGGTATCATTTCTCTTGGAAGGGAGATGTGTCAAAATCGGGTGGAATAGCCACCAATATTGGCATCCATTTTTTTGATATGCTTAGCTGGATTTTTGGTGATGTAAAAGAAAATATTGTACACGTACGAACAGACAACAAAGCTGCAGGTTTTATTCATTTAAAAAGAGCGCGAGTGCGCTGGTTTTTAAGTGTTGATCATAACGACCTTCCTCAAGAAATAAAAGAAAAAGGGCAACGCACATATCGTTCCATTCAAATTGAAGGAAATGAGTTGGAATTTAGCGGTGGATTTACTGATTTGCATACCCAAACATATCAAGGAATTCTTGATGGAAAGGGGTTTGGACTTGATGATGCGATGAATTCTATAGTAACAGCTCATGATATTAGAAATGTAGATCCGGTTGGCTTGGTTGGAGATTACCACCCTTTGTTGAAGTGCTAGCAAGATGTTAGAAGATAGACATTAGAAGCTGGATACTCGATGCAAGGTGCTTAATTGTAGATGAAAGAATGGGATAATACTATTCATAATTTTGATTATTATGGCTAAACACAATTTTAAAGAAATAAAAGCTTGGCAAAAAGCTAAAGCATTGGTACCGTTGGTTTATAACATTGTAAAAGTATTTCCAAGTGATGAAAAATATGCATTGACTTCACAAATAAAGCGTGTTGCAGTATCTATTTCTTCAAATATAGCTGAAGGTAGTGGTAGAAATACCGCAAATGATTTTGCTCATTTTCTTGATATTGCATTAGGGTCAGCTTTTGAATTGGAGAGTGAATTATTGGTAGCTAGTGATTTGATGCTTACAAATGAAGAAAAGTGTGTTTCTATCTTCACTAAATTGAATGAAACTCAAAAACTTATTGTTGGGTTCCAAAATTATTTAAGAAAATGAAACTAGATGTTATATACTAGAAGCTTGATATTATAGTCTAGTATCTAAAGTCTAAAGTCTAAATCATAAAGTCTAAAGTCTAAATCATGTATAAACAAATAAAAAACAAAAAAGCTAAAATATCAGTAATCGGCCTAGGCTACGTAGGATTGCCAATAGCATTGGAGTTTGCCAAAAAAGCTACGGTTATAGGTTTTGATATTAAACCGGATAGGGTAGATTTAATGAAACGAGGTATTGATCCTAGCAAAGAGCTTGAAAAAGCAGCATTTGAAGGATGTGATATTCAGTTTACCGCTAATTCAGAAGATTTGAAAAGTGCTCATTTTCACATTGTTGCAGTTCCAACTCCTATTGATGATCATAATCAGCCTGATTTAACACCAATTTTATCTGCTTCGAAAACAGTAGGTAAAGCCTTGAAAAAAGGAGATTATGTGGTTTTTGAATCAACAGTTTATCCGGGTTGTACGGAAGAAGATTGTGTGCCAATTTTGGAAGAGGTATCAGGGCTTAAAATGGGCAGCGATTTTAAAGTGGGGTTTTCACCTGAACGCATTAATCCTGGCGATAAGGTTCATACATTAACCACAATTACCAAGGTTGTATCAGGAAATGATGCTGAAGCACTTGAAAACATTGCTCAAATCTACGAAATGGTTATAACAGCAGGTGTTCATCGAGCATCATCGATAAAGGTAGCGGAAGCTGCAAAAATAATTGAAAATACGCAACGCGATGTAAATATTGCGCTCATGAACGAGCTTTCTATCATCTTTAACCGAATGGACATCAATACTTACGATGTATTGGAAGCTGCCGGAACCAAATGGAATTTTCTTAAATTCTTTCCGGGCTTAGTTGGAGGTCATTGCATCGGTGTTGATCCATACTATTTATCATATAAAGCCAGGGAGTTAGGCTACCATACCAAAATGATTGATTCAGGTCGTTTTATTAACGATAGTATGGGTGGTTATGTAGCCAAACAGATTGTAAAAAGAATTATTGCGTCTGATAAAAACGTTAAAGATTCTAGAGTTCTGGTAATGGGAGTCACTTTTAAAGAAGATGTATCCGATATTAGAAACTCAAAAGTTGTTGATGTTGTTAATGAATTAAAATCATATAGCGTAAATGTTGATGCTATTGATCCGCATGCATCAATTGCAGAAGTTAAAGAAGAATACAACTATGAAATGATAAAAGAGCCAACGGGTATATATGATGCAGTTGTTGTGGCTGTCCAACATGAGCAATATAAAAATATTCCGGAACAATATTTTAAAGACCTACTTGGTGGCAAAGGCTTGTTTGTTGATTTGAAAGGAATATATAAGGATACTATTAAAGATCTTGATTATTGGAGCTTATAGCCCGGATTATTCATGAATAATCCCTGTCTCCGACAGCGACTAAGATTTAGTAAAAACTTTTGAAAAAAAAGTTTAACTGCATTTAAGTCGGGACTATCCTGACCTTTATGCATATTTTTCCAAATTTATGCATAGTTCAGGATAGCAACTTGATATTATTAAACTATAGGGGCTATTCATGTTTTGTGGATAGCCTTTTTTTTGTCTTTCAATCAATATTAGCGATTCAAAGTAATAAAACCAGCAATGACCAAAAACACATTTGACTTTATAAATAATACTATTACTTTTGCTGCGTTATAGGGAGTATATAATAATCCTATAGAATTAAAAGCATTTCTCATGAAAGGTATAGTATTAGCAGGCGGCAGTGGAACCAGACTTTATCCTATTACAAAAGGGGCTTCGAAGCAAATGTTACCCATTTACGATAAACCGATGATTTATTATCCGTTGACTACTCTTATGTTAGCGGGCATTAAGGATATTTTAATTATTTCAACACCAGAAGATTTACCCGGATTTAAGCGGTTGATGGGGTCAGGAAAAGATTGGGGTATCAATTTAGAATATGCAGAACAACCATCTCCTGATGGACTTGCGCAAGCCTTTATTATTGGCGATAAATTTATTGGTGATGATGATGTTTGCCTGGTATTGGGAGATAACATATTTTATGGTCATGGATTGCCTGAATTATTACGCAATGCCCGTAAAAATGTTGAAGAAGATAAACAAGCAACCGTTTTTGGTTACTATGTAAATGATCCTGAGCGCTATGGTGTTGCAGAATTTAATAAGGATGGAAAAGTAACTTCTATTGAAGAAAAACCGGAAAAGCCAAAATCAAATTATGCGGTAGTTGGCTTGTATTTCTACCCTAATAGCGTTGTTCAAGTTGCAAAGAGTATAAAACCGTCTCATAGAGGCGAATTAGAAATAACCACAGTAAATCAGGAATATCTGAAGAAAGAGGGCCTAAAAGTTGAATTAATGGGACGCGGTTTTGCATGGCTTGATACAGGAACGCATGAAAGTCTGATTGAAGCAAGTAACTTTATAGAAACTCTACAGAAACGTACGGGTTTAATGGTCTCTTGTCCTGAAGAGATTGCTTTTAAACATGGTTTTATTACAAAAGAACAGGTAGCAGAATTGGCAAAGCCTTTGAGTAAGAATGCTTATGGGAAGTATTTACTAAACTTGGTTAAATAAAAATGACTAAATCGATATTTGTAACTGGTGGGGCTGGTTTTATAGGATCTAATTTTGTTCCTTATTTTCTTGATAAATATTCTGAATACCAATTGATTAATTTGGATAAATTGACCTATGCCGGCAATTTGGATAATTTAAAAGAAATTGAGAATAGCGAAAGATATACCTTTGTTCAAGGCGATATTTGTAATCGTGAATTAGTGGAGCACCTTTTTAAGACACATGATATTAGGGGTGTAATTCATTTTGCGGCCGAATCTCATGTCGATAATTCCATTACTGGACCTGAAGTTTTTATTCAGACAAATATTAATGGAACTTTTACATTGTTAGATGTTGCAAGAAAATATTGGATGAATGCTCCATTTAAATTTAAAAGGGGTTATGAAAGTTGTCGTTTCCATCATATTTCTACCGATGAAGTTTACGGAACTCTTGGAGAAAAAGGTTTATTTGAAGAGACTACACCATACGCACCTAATTCCCCCTATTCTGCGGCAAAAGCAAGTTCTGATTTTTTAGTAAGAGCTTATTATCACACCTATGGAATGGATGTTACCACGAGTAACTGTTCAAATAATTATGGACCAAAGCAGCATAACGAAAAGCTAATTCCAGTTATAATTAGAAAGGCCATAAATGGAGATAATATTCCAATTTATGGAGATGGAAAAAACATCCGTGACTGGTTGTATGTATTGGATCATTGTACTGGAATTGATTTGGTATATCATTCGGGTATATCAGGAGAAACCTATAATATTGGAGGAAGAAATGAAAAAACAAATATGGATATTGTTAACCATATTTGTGAATTTTTAGATAAAAGGCAACCCAAATCTCAAGGTTCATACAAAGATCAAATTACTTTTGTGCAAGATAGAGCTGGCCACGATAGAAGATATGCAATTGACGCCACAAGAATTGAAAAGGAATTAGGGTGGAAAGCTGATGAGAATTTTGAAAGTGGTATAATCAAAACAATTGAATGGTATTTGAAAATATTTAGCAATGAAAATAAATAATATATGTTGCATAGGTGCGGGTTACGTTGGAGGCCCAACCATGGCTGTTATTGCCCAGAAGTGTCCAGAAATTAAAGTCACAGTTGTTGATGTTAACAAACAACGAATTGATGATTGGAACGATAGTAATCTTGATAAACTTCCTATTTACGAGCCGGGATTAGCTGAAGTTGTTGCAGAGGCTCGGGGCAGAAATCTGTTTTTTTCTACGGATGTGGATAAAGCCATTGATGAAGCTGAAATTGTTTTTATATCGGTAAATACACCTACAAAAACCTATGGGAAAGGGAAAGGAATGGCTGCTGATCTTAAATATATTGAACTTTGTGCACGTCAAATTGCCAGAGTTGCTACAACTGATAAAATTATAGTTGAAAAATCTACCTTACCGGTTCGCACAGCTGAAACACTAAGAGCAATACTTGATAATACAGGCAATGGAGTAAAGTTTCAAATCCTTTCAAATCCCGAATTTCTGGCAGAAGGTACAGCAGTTACCGATTTGCAAAATGCAGATCGAGTGCTTATTGGTGGTGATCAAACCCCAGATGGACTTGAAGCTATTGAATCTCTAACAGCCATTTATGCACATTGGTTGCCCAGAGAACGGATATTGCAGACCAATGTATGGTCTTCAGAATTATCAAAGCTTACTGCCAATGCATTTTTAGCGCAACGGGTTTCATCCATAAATTCATTATCAGCATTATGCGAGGCTACAGAAGCCAATATTGAAGAGGTAGGTCGTGCCATTGGTGCTGATAGCAGAATTGGTTCAAAATTCCTTAAATCTTCAGTCGGCTTTGGAGGTTCATGTTTCCAGAAAGATATTTTAAACTTGGTTTATATTTGTCGCACGCTTGGGTTGCAAGAGGTAGCCGACTATTGGGAACAGGTAATAATAATGAATGATTACCAAAAACGACGATTCGCGGAAAAAATTATATCAACATTATACAATACGGTATCTGGAAAAAAAATAGCATTTTTAGGTTGGGCTTTTAAGAAAGATACGAACGATACCCGTGAAACGGCAGCCATGTATGTAGCTGATATTTTAATGGAAGACTTAGCCAATATAGCAGTTTACGACCCCAAAGTTACATTAGAAAAAATGATGACTGATGTGGATTATCTAAATACACGTACTGAAGATGATAATAAAGCATTACTTTCAGCGCAATCTGATCCCTATGAAACTTGTAAAGATGCGCATGCAATTGCTTTATTAACAGAATGGGATGAATTTAAATCTTACGATTGGCAAAAAATATATAATAATATGATGAAACCAGCATTTATTTTTGATGGTCGTAATATTTTGGATGGGAAGAAGTTGGAAGCGATTGGGTTTAGATATTACGGAATAGGGAAATAATATTTTGAGGAAATTAAATAATTAACGCTTTATTAAAAAAATACTAATTCGTGAAAATTCGTGTAATTAGTGGATAAATAAAAGAGTATGAGTAAGAAAGTTGCATTAATAACAGGAATTACAGGACAAGATGGCGCATACCTTGCTGAATACTTGCTAAAAAAAGGCTACATGGTACACGGTATAAAGCGTCGTTCATCGCTGTTTAACACCGATAGAATTGACCACCTGTATCAGGATCCTCATGTGGAAAACCGTAAACTGATGTTGCATTATGGAGATATGACAGATTCCATGAACATTACACGTATTATTAAGGAAACTCAACCTGATGAAATATATAACCTAGCGGCAATGAGTCACGTAAAGGTTAGTTTTGATAGTCCGGAGTATGTCGCAAATGCCGATGGTATTGGAACATTGCGTATCCTTGAGGCTATACGTTTGTTGGGTCTGATTGAAAAAACCAGAATTTATCAGGCGTCAACATCTGAATTGTACGGTATGGTACAAGAGGTTCCTCAATCCGAAAAAACACCTTTTTATCCTCGTTCCCCTTATGCGGTGGCTAAAATGTATGCTTACTGGATTACTGTAAATTATCGTGAGGCTTATAAGCTGCATGCCAGTAATGGTATTTTATTTAATCATGAATCTCCCATAAGAGGCGAAACTTTTGTTACCCGTAAAGTTACCCGAGCCTTATCGCGAATTGCATTGGGTATGCAAGATCAAGTCTTTTTGGGCAACCTTTCCTCGAAGCGAGACTGGGGACATGCAAAAGATTATATAAAAGCAATGTATTTAATATTGCAGCAAGAAGAGCCAGACGATTATGTAATTGCAACAGGGGTAACTACCACTATTCGTGATTTTATTTTAAAAGCAGGAGCAGAAGTTGGATTAGAGATTGGTTTTGAAGGAGAAGGTGCTGAAGAAAAAGGCTATTTGGTTTCAGTAGATGAGGCCTTGTTTAAAAGCAAAGTAGGAGCAGATTATTTAGAAAAAATAAAGAGCCGCATTTCTAAAAAAGAAGTTGTAGTGGCTGTTGATCCTCAGTATTTCAGACCTACCGAGGTGGATTTATTAATTGGCGATCCAACCAAGTCAAATACCAAATTAGGATGGATACCAGAGTATGATTTAGATGGACTGATTAAGGATATGATGCAATCAGATATCAAGTTAATGCAGAAAGATGCGTATTTGAAAAAGGGTGGATTTCAAACCATGAATTATTTTGAATAAAAAAGCATTGTCCACTAATTACACTAATTACCACGAAAAAAATAATAATAATTTAGTGCTAATTAGTGTAATTCGTGGACAAAAAAGGAAATATGGTAGATTTAATATATAAAGAAGAGGTTTACAAGATTATTGGCGCAGCTATGGAAATCCATAAAGAATTAGGTTTTGGATTTCTTTAGGCAGTTTATCAGGAATTAAATCTTTTAGGATAAAAAAAAGAGAGTCCATTAATTACACGAATTAACACGAAAAAAAGAAAAATAATTAGTGTTAATTAGTGTAATTCGTGGATAAAAGAAAAATATGGTTGATTTAATATATAAGGAAGAAGTTTATAAAATAATTGGCGCAGCTATGGAAGTACATAAAGAATTGGGGTGTGGATTTTTAGAAGCGGTGTATCAAGAGGCTTTATCCTTGGAATTTGAAGAACAAAAAATCACCTTTGAACAAGAAAAGGTAATTGAAATTTATTATAAGGATTTGTTGCTTAATAAAAAATATAAAGCTGACTTTTTGTGTTATGGAAAAATCATTATTGAGATTAAAGCACTTTCATCTTTAAATAGTGATCACGAGAATCAATTATTAAATTATCTTAAAGCTACCGAAGAAAAAGTGGGTTTATTAATTAATTTTGGAACAAAAAGTTTACAGTATAAAAGAATGGTGCTATAAATAAGATTCGCAAAACTTAACACAAAATGAAAATAAAAAAATAATTAGTGCTAATTTGTGTAATTTGTGGATAAAAGAAAAATATGATTGATTTAATATATAAAGAAGAGGTTTACAAGATTATTGGCGCAGCTATGGAAGTCCATAAAGAATTAGGTTTTGGATTTCTTTAGGCAGTTTATCAGGAATTAAATCTTTTAGGATAAAAAAAAGAGAGTCCACGAATTACACGAATTAACACGAAAAAAAGAAAAATAATTAGTGCTAATTAGTGTAATTCGTGGACAAAAAATATAATATGAAAAAAGATTCGAAAATATACATTGCAGGACACCGAGGAATGGTTGGTTCAGCCATTACCCGTGAACTAGAAAAGCAAGGATACACTAATTTTGTATTCCGTGAATTCAATGAGCTCGATTTAACCAATCAACAAGCCGTAGCAGACTTCTTTGCAACTGAAAAACCAGATTACGTGGTATTGGCAGCAGCAAAGGTAGGCGGTATAGTGGCTAACAATACTTACAGAGCTCAATTTATCTATGAGAATTTGATGATTCAAAATAATATCATTCATCAGTCTTATATAAATGGCGTGAAAAAACTATTGTTTTTAGGTTCCTCATGTATTTACCCCAAAATGGCACCACAGCCCATGGCAGAAGATTCATTGCTTACAGGCGATTTAGAATACACCAATGAACCCTATGCCATTGCAAAGATTGCTGGAATAAAAATGTGCGAATCATACAATTTGCAATACGGCACCAATTTTATTTCGGTAATGCCTACCAACTTGTATGGACCCAATGACAATTACGATCTAGAAAAATCACATGTTTTACCAGCTTTAATTCGTAAAATGCATTTAGGCAAATGCCTAATGAATAACGATTGGGATGCCTTACGTTCAGATTTAAATAAATTACCTATTGAAGGAATAAATGGTGAAGCTTCAGAACAGGAAATACTTGAGAAACTTACAAAATATGGAATACATAAGAAATCTTCGGTCTCCGGTCTCCAGTCACCAGTCTCCGTTACTCTGTGGGGTACCGGTTCTCCCTACCGCGAATTCCTTTACGTCGAAGACCTTGCCGAAGCTTGTGTCTATTGTTTGCAAAATGTTGATTTTAAACAACTAGCAACTAGCAATCAGCAACCAGCAACCAATATAAAAAACACCCACATAAATATTGGCACCGGCGTTGACTTAACCATTAAGGACTTGGCCGAAAAAGTAAAACATATTGTTAACTTTACAGGTGATTTAATTTGGGACGATACCAAACCAGATGGAACACCGAGGAAGTTGATGAATGTGAGTAAAATTAATGAATTGGGATGGAAAGAGAAAGTGAACTTGCATGAAGGGATTGAGAGGGTTTATCGAAATTACTCCAATAAATGATTTATTTTTTTAGTGGTAATTAGTGTAATTAGTGGACAAAAAATAATTGAAAATAAATGGCAAAAGACAACGAAGTATTTTATTTAGTGTAACCCCCCCCAGCATTTTATTGATATAAACCTATACCATTGTATTACCTAAAGCCAAATGACGCAACAAGAACTTATACAAAGACTGACTGAAATTGAATGGGAAGATTTTGAAGTAAAAGAGGCCAAGTCGGAAATTCCAAAGTCTGCTTGGGAAACTGTTTCAGCTTTTTCAAATACCAATGGGGGATGGTTAATTTTTGGCATAAAACAAATAGGGAAGGATTTTGAAATATCAGGCTTAAAAAATACCGAAAAAATTGAACAGGATTTTTTAAACACCTTAAGAGGTGAAAAGTTTAATGTCCTTGTTTCTACAAAACAACAATTATTTAGAATATCAGATAAGACTGTTTTAGGGTTTTATATTAAACCATCGAATAAAAAACCAATATACTACAATAATCAAACGAATACATTTATCCGAAGAGGCAGTTCCGATCAGCGGGCTACAAAGGAAGAGATTGATAGTATGTACCGCGACCAAACATTTGGCACAAAAACTTCAGAACAAGCACCGGGTACCAGTAGGGAATCTTTGAATAATATATCATTAAGCAGATATCGGGATTACATGACCCGGTTTAATCCTGATGTGAGCTACAATAGATTTGATGAAGAGGAATTTTTAACAAAACTTCGAATTATTGAAGATGGTAAATGTACCTATGGAGGTTTGTTAATGTTAGGAAAAAGAGATATTATTGAAAAGCATTTTCATGATTTTAGAATAGATTTATTTGAAATCCCTGGCAATTCATATTCTGATGCAAAATTACGTTATACATTTAGGCTAGATGAACATGAAAATCTTTGGGAATATTATTTCGAATGTTTTTCGAGGCTTAAAAACAAGGTTGATGTTAAATTTACCTTAACTACATATGGGTTTGGACAGGAACTTTCTGTAGGCCTGACAGCAATACGTGAAGCATTAGTTAATATGTTAATGCATGCTGATTATTTTTCTCCGGGAAAATCTAGGATCAGAATATTTACAAATAGTATAGAGTTTTATAATCCTGGGGGATTGCCAAAAGATTTGGAAATATTAAAAACTAAAGATATTTCACTAGAGTAAAATTAGCTTAATTATTTGTGTTTTAATAGTATAAGTCTCTAAAAAATGAAAATCACAATTCCAATGACCGTGGAACCCTCAAATTATTCATCTCCTTTTGAACAAGCGGTTTGCATGAGGGTTTCATTACCCCGAAATCCAATTATTGCCAAGCTTTTTAGCTCGCTTTATTCATGGAAAAGCGAAGCGAATTCTATGAATGAGGGTTGGTTAGTGTGCTGCAAAGCGAGAAACCCCGATTTAGATATACCCATATTGGGGCTATGCAATAAGCCCAAATATGCTGGTATACCTTAATCGTCGAAAATTCTTGAATTTGATGGGTTAGAATGGTAAAGCTTGCGGAAAATGCGGGTTTTGGTTTTGAAAAAATAGAAAGTAACTGGTTTGAATACAACAATACTAAACCAGATTATGATATTGATTTTGATTCGGTTATATTAAAACCTAAGTTGAGCGATTTGAATGAAATGATAAATTGCTTTACTTAGGTATAATCCCGACATAGCAATTTTTAGTTTTCACTATTTAAGTGAAGAAAAAAAATGTGAAAACTTAGAATTGCTCAGTCGATTGAGCAGATTTGTGATAGCAAATCGCTCAATTTGGGTAAAATTCAATATTAGTGGCGAATTAAATGGCGAATTAAATGGCGAATTAACTGACAGGCAGGCCTTAGTTTATAAGGAAATTAGGAATAATCCAGGAATAAATGCCAGAGAGTTATCAGAAACATTGGAAATACCATTTAGTACAGTTGATAAGTATATTCGTATATTTAATAGTAAAGGTATTATTGAACGAAAAGGAAGTAAAAAAACCGGAGGGTATTATATTTATGGGAAGCAAATACAATAAATAAAGCATAGAAAACTATTATTACGGGTAATAAATTTGTGTTAATTAGTGTGTATTGGTGGCTTAAAATAAAAAGAAGTGAAGCAAATTGTTAACTTTGAAGGCGAATTAGTATGGGACTCATCTAAACCTGATGGAACACCCCGCAAACTAATGAATGTGAGTAAAATAAATAGTTTGGGGTGGAAAGAGAAAGTTAGTTTGGATGAGGGGATAGAATTAGTATATTTAAAGTATATTAAAATAGTTCACTAATAAAAGTTAATATATAGAGATAATATTGATTTATAAATATATTATTCAAGGAATGCAAATATGCAATATAGATGAAGAAATTGTTCAAATAGTATTTATCTTGAAGATAAAGATTCTTGTTCAATAAGGAATTTATTATAATATGATGAAACCAGCGTTCATATTTGATGGTCGAAACATAATGGACAAGCACAAGCTAGAAGAAATCGGATTTAAATATTATGGAATAGGAAAGTAATTAATAATTATTATGGCACAAGATTTTTCAAAAGTAACCATGATTGGTTTGGGATATATAGGCCTGCCTACAGCGGCCTTATTAGCAAAAAATAATATTCATGTTCATGGAGTGGATATAAATCAAACTGTTGTTGATACAATCAATCGAGGAGAAATACACATTGTAGAACCCGAATTAAATGAATATGTAGCGGATGCCGTAAAAAGAGGTTTTTTAAAGGCATCAACTAAGGCTGCCGAATCAGATGTTTATGTTATTGTTGTTCCAACTCCTTTTAAAGGAGAGCATGAGCCAGATATTTCTTATGTTGAAGCCGCAACCAAAGGTATTATTCCTTTGCTTAAAGAAGGTGATTTATATATAATTGAATCAACTTCACCTATTGGTACAACAGAAAAAATGCAATCTTTAATTTATTCTGAAAGACCAGAGTTAAAAGGAAAAGTATATATAGCATATTGTCCTGAAAGAGTTTTACCTGGCAATGTAATGTATGAATTAGAACACAATGATAGAGTTCTTGGAGGAGTTGATCCTGAATCTACAGAAAAAGCGATTAGCTTTTATAGAAATTTTTGCAAGTCAGAATTACATTCAACTAATGCAAGAACTGCAGAAATGTGTAAGTTGACTGAGAATGCTTCTCGTGATGCACAGATTGCTTTTGCCAACGAATTGTCATTGATATGTGATAAAGCTGATATTAATGTTTGGGAATTAATTGAGTTGGCAAATAAGCACCCAAGAGTTAATATACTGCAACCAGGCTGTGGTGTTGGTGGGCATTGTATAGCTGTTGATCCTTGGTTTATAGTATCGGATTATCCTATGGAAGCTCGATTGATTGGTAAGGCTAGAGAAATAAATAATCATAAATCATTTTGGTGTGCTGAGAAAATTGAGAATGAGAAATTGAAATTTGAACTTAAGCATGGAAGAAAACCTAAGGTTGCTATTATGGGTTTAGCTTTTAAACCTGATATTGATGATTTAAGAGAATCACCTGCAAAATACATAGCGCAAAAAGTGATGCAGAGTGAAAATGACGGAAATATTATGGTAGTTGAGCCGAATATCGAGGACCATGGAGTTTTTAAACTTACTAATTACCAGGAAGCATATAAAGGTGCAGATATTATTGCTTTTTTAGTGGCTCACAAAGAGTTTAAAGCTTTAGAATATAATAATGATAAAGTAATTTTAGACTTTTGTGGTGTTTTTAAGAAATAAATAGATGAAGAAAATATTATTAGTATTTGGTACCAGACCTGAAGCCATAAAAATGGCTCCGGTTGTTAAGGAATTTCAAAAGGATAAAGTTAATTTTGACACCAAAGTTTGTGTTACTGGTCAACATAGGGAAATGTTAGATCAAGTATTGGAAATATTTGATATTAAGCCTGAATATGATCTTAATATTATGAAAGCAGGTCAAGATTTATATGATGTTACCAGTCGAGTAGTACTTGGAATGCGAGATGTGCTTTCTGAATTTAAACCAGATATAGTGTTTGTTCATGGTGATACAACTACATCAAGCATGACTGCTCTTGCAGCCTATTATCAGCAAATTCCTGTAGCACATGTGGAGGCCGGCTTACGCACTCATAATATTTATTCGCCATGGCCTGAGGAGATAAATCGTCAAATGACAGGGCGAATTGCTACCTATAACTTTGCCCCAACTTCACTTTCGAAAGAAAATTTATTGAAGGAGAACATCGAAGAAGATAGCATTTATGTTACAGGAAATACTGTTATTGATGCTTTGCAGATTGTAAGTGAAAAACTTGATTCTGACAAATCTCTAAAGGCAGAAATTCAAACTACTTTAGATGCAGAATTTAAAAATGAAATAAATATTGAATCTGATAAATTTTTGCTTATAACGGGACATAGCCGAGAGAATTTTGGCCAAGGCTTTTTAAATATTTGTGAAGCCATTGGAGAGATCGCAAATAAATACCCTGATGTTCATCTAATTTACCCTGTGCATTTAAATCCAAATGTTCAAAAACCGGTTTATGAATTATTAGGGGAGTATAAAAATGTACACCTCATAGAACCTCAGCAGTATCTACCTTTTGTTTATTTAATGAGCAAATCATATATTGTTCTTACTGATAGTGGAGGTATTCAAGAGGAAGCTCCTGGTTTAGGGAAGCCTGTTTTAGTTATGAGGGATACAACAGAAAGACCGGAAGCTATGGATGCCGGTACTGTAAGGCTTGTTGGTACAGATAAAGATTTGATTGTAAAAGAGGTAACTGAACTTATTGATAATAAAGATGCTTATCAAAAAATGTCAAAAGCACATAACCCTTATGGTGATGGAAAGGCCAGTGAAAAAATTATAAAAGCACTAATTGATTAAATCATAATAAAATGTTAAATAATAAATCAGTATTAATAACAGGTGGAACCGGGTCTTTTGGTAAAAAATTCACAGAAATTATTTTAAATAGATATCCTGATATTAAAAGATTAGTAATCTATTCAAGAGATGAGCTTAAACAATTTGATATGGCTCAAGTTTATTCTCCTGAAAAATATAGTGCAATAAGATATTTTATAGGTGATATTAGAGATAAGATTAGGTTTAAAAGAGCTTGTGAAGGAATTGACGTGATTATTCATGCTGCAGCGTTAAAACAAGTGCCTGCAGCAGAGTACAATCCTGAAGAATTTATAAAAACTAATATTGATGGAGCACAATCGGTAATTGATGCAGCATTAGATACAGATGTTAAGGTTGTGGTTGCATTGAGTACAGATAAAGCGGCTGCTCCAATAAATTTATATGGAGCAACAAAGTTGGTTTCTGATAAGCTTTTTATAGCTGCAAATAATATAAAAGGTAAGAGAGACCTTCGTTTTTCGGCAGTGAGATATGGTAACGTTATGGGGTCAAGAGGCTCAGTAATCCCCTTTTTTATTAATAAAGCAAAGGAAGGAACTTCATTACCAGTTACTCATAGAGAAATGACACGTTTTAATATTTCTTTAGAAGATGGGGTAGAGATGGTATTATGGGCTATTGAGAATGCCATTGGTGGTGAAATATTTGTTCCCAAAATCCCTTCTTATAAAATTGAAACAGTTGCAAAAGCAATTGCTCCTAATGCAAAGCTTGTTAATGTAGGAATAAGACCTGGGGAAAAACTTCATGAGGAGATGATCACAGATAGTGATTCTTATAATACTATTGAGTTTGATAAGTATTATGCTATTTTATCAACAATTTCTAAGAAAGAAAAATATTTGAAACATTATAATGCTAAAGAGGTGGAGAGAGGATTTACTTATAACTCTGGAACTAATACTGAATGGGTATCAGTGGAAGAAATGCGTGAATTAATAAAAAAATATGTTGATCCAAATTTTAAACCAATAGAGTAATGAATCCAATTCCGTACGGTAAGCAATATATTGACAAGCAGGATGAGGATGCCGTTTTAGAGGCACTGCGTTCCGATTTTATGACACAGGGGCCGCAAATTGCAAAATTTGAAAGAGATTTTGCAGAAAAAGTAGGAGCTAAATATGCCGTTGCGGTATCTAATGGTACTGCTGCGTTACATCTTTCTTTAATGGCATTAGGAATAAAGCCAGGTGATAAGGTAATTACTACCCCAATTACATTTGTTGCAAGTGCTAATTGCATACTGTATTGTGGAGCTGAGGTTGTGTTTTGTGATATTGATGCAGAAACATTTACTTTAGATTTAGAAAAGCTAAAAGATATTTTAGAAGCATCGCCTAAAGGAACATATAAAGCTGTTATTCCTGTTGACTTTGCTGGATATCCTTGTGATACGGAAATGCTAAGTCACTTATCAGCTGAATTCGGTTTTAAGATAGTTGAAGATGCATGCCATGCTCCTGGAGGAAACTTTTTAGATTCGAAAGGAAATACGCAGATGTGTGGAAATGGGATTTATTCCGATTTAACTGTGTTTTCATTTCATCCAGTAAAGCATATTGCCTGTGGTGAAGGCGGAATGATAACAACAAATAATTTATCGTTATACCAAAAATTGTTAGATTTAAGAACCCACGGCATAACTAAAGACCCAACTATACTAGAGGAGAATCATGGTGGTTGGTATTACGAAATGCGTGATTTAGGATACAATTATCGACTTACCGATATGCAAGCAGCATTAGGTATTACTCAATTAGCGAAGCTAGATTCAAGTGTTGCCAAACGAAATATAATAGCTCAAAAATATGATGCTGAATTTGCTGAAGCAAATATAGTTACACCTATACGCAGTAGTATTATTATGCACGCTTTTCATTTGTATGTTATTCAGATTAAAGATAGGTTAGGATTATATAATCATCTTAGAAAAAATAATATATTCACTCAAGTACACTACATACCAGTTCATTTACAGCCATATTACAAAGAAAAAGGTTGGAAAAAAGGTGATTTTCCCATAGCTGAATCATATTATGAAAAGTGTTTAAGTTTACCTATGTATCCTACATTAACAGAAAAAGAACAATATTTTGTAATTAATGAAATTTTGAGTTTTTATAATAAATAGGTGATGGTAACAATTATAAAATAATAATTAAACATAACCTTAACAATTTATAATGGAAATTAATAAACATAAAATTGGTAAAGGAAATCCTTATTTTGTTATTGAGGAAGGTCAATTCAATTTAGGAGATTTTAAAAAGGCAATTAAAATGATAGATATTGCCTCAGAAACAGGAGCCGACGCTATTGAATTTCAACTTGCTATTGCTTCGGATTTCTATATTAAATCTCATAAAGGTTATGAATTATATAGAAAAAGAGAATTTTCAGAAACACAGTTGGGTGAATTAATAGATTATTCTAATGAAAAGGGACTTGATTTAGTTGTTGCTCCGCTAAGTTCAAAGCTTATAAATATCATGGCAAAAAAGGGATGTGCAGCTTTTAATATTAACGCGTCTGACTTAGTCAATCCAGATATGTTAGATATGGTATCAGAGGTTGGTAAACCATTCTTCCTAAGTTTACTTTTAGCAGAAGAAGAAGAAATAGAATGGGCTATAAACCGTATTTCAAAAAGGAAAAATATTCAATTTGGATTATTACTTGGGCAACACACAATGGCAAGTGGTGGACATGGGGTAGATTTAAAGCACACTAATTTAGGGTTTATTAATACATTAAAACAAAGGTATGGGGTTCCAGTTGGATTCATCGATCATTCCTCGAATATTTGGTCACCAGCATGTGCTGTGGCAGCAGGGGCAGATGTAATAACGAAGCATATAACTACTTCAAGGGAAGAAAAGGGCCCAGATTGGCAGGTGTGTTTAGAGCCAGAAGAAATGAAGAAATCGATTGGCTTGGTAAAAGAGATACATGTTAGTTTGAGTTCAACAGAAAAGACCTTAGCTCCCGGCGAAAATATAGATAGGTCCGTGATGCGCAGAAGTATTGTATCGACTAGAGAACTAAGGGTTGGTGAAATTATAACTCGAAATGATATTGCCTTCAAGCGTCCAGGAACTGGTATTAGCTCCATAGAATTTAATTCAGTAATAGGAAGGACAGTTTTTAAGACTATAAAAGAGGATCAATTAATCACACTTGATGATATTCAATAAAACTTATTAAAATGGATTTAGGAATACTAAATAAAGTAGCACTAATTGGTGGTGCAAGCAAAGGATTAGGAAAAGCCTGTGCAATTAGTTTAGCTAAAGAAGGTGTAAACCTTGCGATTTGTTCAAATGATAACGATTCACTTGTAGAAACTACGGATTATATAAGTTCAAATTTTAATGTTGAAGTTTTACCTATTTTGGTTGATCTTTCACAGGTAAAGGAGATTGAAAAGAAAGTTATTGGAAAAGTGATTGATAAATTTGGAAGAATAGATATTCTTGTTACCAATTCTGGGGGTCCAAAACCTGGAGCATTTTTTTCATTAAAAGAAGAAGATTGGAGAAATGCATTTGATTCAGTTTTACTATATGTAATTGAATTATACAGATTAGTAATTCCATATATGAAGGAAAACGGGTGGGGAAGAATTATTAATAACACTTCTCTAACAGTTAAGCAGCCTGCAGAAACAATGATGTTATCAAATGTGTTTAGAACTGGTGTTGTAAGCTTGGCAAAAACAATGTCTAAGGATTTGATTAAATCTAATATCACAATTAACAATATATGTCCTGGTGCTTTTAAAACAGATCGTGCTATTGAATTGATGCAATCAAAAGCTGATAGTTTAGGAATTACTGTTGACCAAGTTGAAAAAGAAGCTGTGGCAAATTTGCCAATGGGCAGGTATCAAACACCAGATGAATTTGGTGATTTGGTAGCTTATTTGACATCTGATTTAGCAAGAAGTATAACAGGCACAACTATTCAGATTGACGGAGGAATTTCAAA
This sequence comes from Salinivirgaceae bacterium, assembly GCA_027858735.1. GTDB lineage: Bacteria > Bacteroidota > Bacteroidia > Bacteroidales > SZUA-534 > GH45. The sequence goes on along the minus strand of JAQICC010000099.1, from coordinate 6,833 downwards.
CGGGTTATTATAGTATTTTATGAATAATAAACTAGTTATTGGTTCGGCTAATTTTGGTTTGGATTATGGGTATACTAATATAAATGGAAAGTTGAACCCCAAAATAATTACTGAATTATTAGATTTTGCATGGAATAATGATGTGAATTTCATTGATACGGCTGCATTATATGGTGATAGTGAAGATGTTATTGGTTCTTATTTAGAGAAAAATAAGGATAAAAAGTTTAGAATTATTACAAAGTTTAGTACAAATGAATTTATTGATGATCAGGTAAAAAATAGCTTTGATAATTTAAAACAATCAGAATGTTATGGAGGGCTAGTACACAATTTTGATAATTTTTTAGAAAATCAATCTTTTTATAATAATCTTTTGAATTTAAAAGATAGAGGTCAATTTAAGAAAATTGGATTCTCAATTTATTTTCCTAAACAGATTGATTATTTATTTGAAAAGAAGATTAGTTTTGATATTGTACAAATACCTTATAACTTATTTGACAAGAGATTTAATAGTTATTTACCACAGCTAAAGGAAAAAGGTGTAGAAATTCATGTAAGAAGTGTTTTTCTGCAAGGTTTGTTTTTTAAAAAAGATTTACCTCCATTTTTTGATTCCGTAAAAGGTAAGATATTGGAGATACAAGAATTAGCAATGAATAGTAATATTGAAGTTTCAACATTATGTTTGAATGATGCATTTTTACATCCGTATATTGATAAAATTGTAATTGGGCTTGATAATGTTGAAAACCTTATACAAAACTTAAATTCAGTTAATTATATAAAACAAGTGAAACTGTTGCAAAAAAAATTATCTAAATTTGAGGTAGTTAATGAAGATATTTTATTACCGTATAAATGGATTAAATAGACCTAATTATGAGCAAAGGACAAGATTTATATAAAAGAGCAAAAGAAATTATTCCAGGAGGAACACAGTTGTTGTCAAAAAGGCCAGAAATGTTTGCTCCAGATATTTGGCCACCCTATTATACCAAAGCAAAAGGGTGTGAAGTATGGGACATGGATGGGAATAAATATATTGATACTAGCTTAATGGGAGTTGGCAGTTGTACAATAGGGTATGCTGATGAAGATATAAACAAGGCTGTATCTGAAACAATTACAGCAGGTAGCATGTGTACATTAAATTCACCTGTTGAAGTTGAGTTAGCTGAATGTTTACTTGATTTGCATCCTTGGGCTGGCAAGGTTAGATATGCAAGAACCGGTGGAGAATCAATGAGTATTGCTGTTAGAATAGCAAGGGCAGCTACTAAGAAAGATAAGGTTTTAGTATGTGGTTATCATGGATGGCATGATTGGTATTTGTCCGCAAACTTGTCCGGAGACGATTCTTTAGGGAAGCATTTAATAACAGGATTATCTACTGCTGGTTTACCTAGTCAGCTTGAGGGAACCGTTATTCCTTTTTTATATAATGATGTTGAAGGTTTAGAAAAACTTTTAATAGAAAATGAAGACGAAATAGCAGCTGTTGTTACTGAACCATTAAGAAATATGGAACCAACAAAAGAATTTTTAGAGGTATTATCTAAAATTTCGAAAAGGAAAGATATTATTCTTGTTTTAGATGAAGTAAGCTATGGATGGAGGATGAATCTTGGTGGAGCTCATTTAAGACTTGGAATAGAACCGAATATTGCAGTTTTTGCAAAAGGAATTAGTAATGGTTATCCAATGGGTGCAATTATAGGCACTGATGAAGTGATGAATATAGCAGAGGATACTTTTATTAGTAGTACTTATTGGACGGAAAGTATTGGACCGACAGCAGCCTTAGCAACCATAAAAAAAATGAAAGAATTTAATGTCCAAGACCATATAATGAAAATAGGTAAGAAGGTAATGGAAGGATGGGATAAATTGGCATTAAAACATGGTTTGGAAATAAATACAAGTGGTTTCTACCCGGTTGGGCATTTTGGATTTAAGCATGAACAAGCTCTTGAATTGAAGACTATTTTTACACAACTAATGCTTGAAAAGGGTTTTTTGGCAACAACAGGGTTTTATGTGTCATACGCACATAAGGATAAGCATGTCGATTCTTATCTAAGAGCTACAGATGAATGTTTCAAAGAAATATCTAAAGCAATAAATGAAAAATCAATAAATAAATTATTAAAGGGACCAGTTTGTCATGCTGGGTTCAAAAGATTGAATTAGTATGAAAATTATAGGGCAACAAATATTTATTGAAGAGCTTAGGTTAGATCATGTTAGTAATGATTATTTAGGTTGGATGAACGATACTGAAATAAATAAATATCTTGAATCGCGTTCAAAAAACTTTACTTTGAAGGATATTGAACACTTCGTGGATACAATGCTAAATAGTAAAAAGGATTATCTATTTGGAATATTTGATGTATCAAAATCTAAGCATATTGGTAATATAAAAATTGGTAGTATTAGTGATGTACATAAGAGAGCTGATGTTGGCTTAATAATTGGGGAAAAGTTATTTTGGGGAAAAGGAATTGCTACAGAAGCTATTGGTCTTGTTACAAAATTTGCTTTTGAAAAACTGGAATTAAATAAGCTTTATGCAGGTATGTATTCGACTAATGTTGGATCATATAAAGCTTTTATAAAGGCTGGATATGAAAAGGTAGCACAATTAAGAAATCATGCTTGTTTTGAAGGTAGCTTTGTTGATTCAATAATGGTTGATATTACAAAACAAGAGTATTATAAGAATAAATAATTATGAAAAACATAGCAATAATCCCAGCACGAGGGGGAAGTAAGCGGATTCCAAAAAAAAACATAAAGAACTTTTGTGGGAAGTCTGTTATTGCTTATTCAATTGAAACTGCATTTGATTCAGGTTTATTTGAAGAAGTAATGGTTTCAACCGATTCTATAGAAATTGCCGAGATTGCACAAAAATATGGTGCCAGTGTTCCTTTTATGAGATCAGAAGATAATGCTAATGATTTTGCTACAATTGCAGATGTTTTAATTGAAGTAATAGATTCTTACAAACAACACAACACAAATTTTGATCATATTTGTTGTATTTTTCCTGTAGCTCCTTTAATAAAAACGGAAAAATTAAAATCGGCCTACAATCTTATGGTAGAGAAGAATTATAATTCTGTTATTCCTGTTGCTGAATATCTTGTTCCATTAGAGTGGGCATTGCAAAAAAATGAAGAAGGAAAAGTAAGCCCATATAATGAAAAATTTTTAAAAGTAAGATCTCAGGATATTAGTAAAAGTTATTTTGATGTCGGAATGTTTTATTGGATGAAAGTTCAATCGGTTATAGATAATAGAAGAATTCTTTGCGATAATACAGGTGCTATTGTATTAGGTGAGATGGAAATGCAGGATATTGATACATTAGATGATTGGAAATTGGCAGAGTTAAAATATAAATTATTAAATAAATAGTTTGATGTAGAAATTTTTATAGTTTGTTGATAAAATATTTTTTTGCGAATATTACTTAATTTAAAGTGATAAAATAAATGTTAAAAACTTATTTTTTTGTACCATCTAATAATACCAAATTTCTTAAAAATGTTCCCTTAATTGGTGCTGATTATTTCATATATGATTTAGAAGATTCAGTTTCGAAAAATGAAATGAGTGCTGCTATTGGAAATCTACGATCGATCACAATTACAGAAAATTCTTATGTTCGACCAAAGTTATATAATGAGGATGATACTATTAATTCAGATTTATTTTCACAACTTATAAAAATTGGATTTAAAAACTATTTAATTCCTAAAGTGTCAAATTTGTCTCAAATAGAGGCTCTTAAGGGTATTTTTAAAATTACTTCTGATAATTTTAAAAATTTTAAATTTATTTTATTAGTTGAACATCCTGCTGGGTTAATAAACCTGACGGATATAATTAGAAGTAATTTACTGAATATAACTTCTGTTGGACTTGGTAATTATGATTATTGTAGTGTTATGGGAATGAGGCATACGCTAGAAAATTTAACTTATGCTCGAAATGTAATTCTGAATATAGCTAAGGCTCATGAATTAGAGGCAATTGATATTGTTTCATTAAATTTAGCCAGCAATAAAGAATTTCAAGAAGAATCTTTAAACGGTTTTTCATTGGGGTTTGATGGGAAATTTGTAATCCATCCATTACAAATTGCACTCCTTAAGGAAATTCAGTTTTATTCAGATGAAGAGATCAAAGAGGCAAAATTGGTTTATTCACAAATATTAGATATTGATAATGAATTAATACCTTTAATAAAAGTTAATGGTAAAGTATATGAAAAACCTCATATAAAGAGAATTATTAATATAATCAATTGGAATTCTAGATTTAATAATAAGCATAATTAATAAAGATATACTATGAGTAGTCAATTTGGGAATTACTTAGAAGAGTTTTTTGAAGGACAAGTATTTAATCATTCTGTAGGTAAAACAATTACGGAAAGCGACAATAATTTATTTTCGTTGCTGACAATGAACCATCATCCAGTACATCTGGATTTGGAGTTTTGTAAAACTCATCAGCATGGACAAATACTAGTTGTTGGGACTCTAGTATTTAGTTTGGTGGTTGGTTTTACAGTTGCTGATATTAGTGGTAAGGCTATAGCAAATCTAGAATATGAATCAGTAAAACATCTTAAACCAGTATTTATAGGTGACACTTTGCATGCAAAAACTGAAGTGCTTGAAGTTAAAGAATCTAAATCAAAACCTGATAGGGGGGTAATATATGTTGAAACAATTGCCCAAAACCAGAAAGGTGAAAAGGTGTTATCTTTTAGACGACACGTGTTAATTTCAAAAAAAAACTAAAAAAATGAAATCAACTAAATTACTCAGAACATTATTATTTGTTCCTGCCCATAATGAGCGATTATTAATTAGTGCAAATAAATCAGAAGCTGATGTATTATTATTAGATATAGAAGATTCAGTTCAACCAGTATCTAATAAAGAAGTTGCCCGAAATAATATTATAGAAAAGATAAATGATGGATTTTTTAAGAATCATCTTGTATTTCCTAGAGTAAATGATCGTGAAAGTGGTCAATTGCTTAAAGATATTCAAGCGCTAACAATTGATGGAATAGATGGATTTATGTATCCCAAATCTCAAACAGGTAAAGATATCTACTTTTTTGCAAAACTTCTTGAAACCCTTGAATATGAAAAAAATATACCTGTAGGTACATTCAAAATTATTCCTCTAATTGAAACTGCAGCTGCAGTGTTAAATGCTCAAGAAATAATTCAAGCGTCAGAAAGAGTTGTAGCTATTGCATTTGGATGTGAAGATTTTATTACTGATTTGCAAGGAATTCATGACAAGGAAGAGAGAAGTATTTTTACACCAAGATCAATAATTGCTATGGCTGCAAGAGCAAATAATGTAATACCTATTGATACAGTTCATATAGATGTTCATAATTTAGTAGATTTAGAAAAGAATCTAATTATTGCAAAAGACCTTGGATTTGAAGGTATGTTGATTCTACATCCGAAAGAAATAGATCTGGCTCATAAATATTTTAGTCCATCAGAAGAAGATATTAAGGAGGCTAAGGAAATGCTTCGAATGAAGGATGAAGCTGAAAAAGATAATAAAGGTGTAGCCATAATGAATGGTAAATTCATAGGACCACCAATGGTTGCAACTGCAAAAAAAATACTACAGAAAGCACAACTTATAGAAAATAAATAATTTATGAAGAAAATAGTTATTGTTGGAGGATATGGGAATGGCACAGTAGTAGCTTCTACAATTGAAGATGTAAATATAGCTAGTAAAGAGAAAGAATATGAAATCATTGGTTTTTTAAACGACAGAGAAACAGAACCCATTAATGGATTTCCTGTTATTGGGAAAGTCGATTATGAAGCTGTAGCAAAGTATTTAGATCAGCCGGATGTGTTTTTTATTTATACCCTAATTTCAACAAAATTAAATTTTAAGTTTTTACATAAACTGCACGATTTAAAAATTCCTATAGAAAGATTTGCAACTATTATTCATCCTACATCGGTTGTTTCAAAATTTGCAAAAATTGGTTATGGAGTTTGTATTCAGCCATTTGTGTCAGTTGGACCTAATGTTGAAATTGGAAATCATGTGCAAATTTATGCGCAATCATTAATTGGACATAACTCAACTTTAAAAGATTATAGTTATGTTGCAAATAATGCATGTATTGGAGCAAGTGTAGTACTTGAGGAAGGTGCATACTTAGGAACTAATTGCAGTACTCTTGAAAATGTAACAATTGGAAAATGGGCATTAGTAGGAATTGGGTCCGTTGTTATTAAATCTGTTGAAGATTTTACAAAGGTTGTAGGAAACCCAACTAGGGTTATTGGTAAAGTAGAATAATGAAAATAGTATTTCGTGTTGATTCATATCCTGCAGTAGGAATGGGGCACATTGTTAGAAGCATTTCTATTGCAAAAAATTTACAGGTTCAAAATGAAAATATTGAACTTGTTTTTTTTGGTGTGTATGATGAGTCAGCCATTGTATTTCTTCAAAATGAAAACATTGAATTTGTAAATAATTCAAAATTAATTGAAAATGAGCAGAGTGAATTTTTGGATTTTTTAAGTTCAAATAATCCAGAAAAAATTTTCATTGATAAAATATTCAACTATTCAAAAAACTTTATTCTATCGATACGTAAGTCTTTTATTATAAATATGTTTCATAATTTATGTGATGGGGCATATTATTCACATAATTTTATTTTGCCATCTGCCCATAGCTCCAATGAAATTATAGAAGATGAAAAATGGCATAAAGGGAAAGCTAATTTTTACTGGGGACCTAAATAT
>JAQICC010000088.1 GCA_027858735.1 Salinivirgaceae bacterium | reverse complement strand
ACATTGGTAAAGGGAAAAGTGAAAATAAGCGATATTGCTGATGAGAAAAGCATTGGCCTAGAACCTGGAGAACAAGCTGCGCTCAATTATAAGTCGGGTAAATATTCGGTTCGTAAAGTAGAGGTAGCCCATTATACAGCATGGAAAGATGGGTTGTTTTCATTCCAAAGTGCACCACTTTCAGAAATTATGCGAAAGCTATCACGTTGGTATAACTGCGATTTTCAATTTGAGGATTCGTCATTAGAGAATCTCCATTTTACAGGTACATTGGATAAACATCAAAATCTTAAAGATCTGTTGCTCTTAATATCTGAGACTTGCTCAGTCGATTTTCACGTAAATAAAGAAAACACCATAATAATCTCATCTAAATAAGTACAATGAATTTTATAAGAAAAGCACTCGTATTGATTTTAATATCATATGCAGTAATTGCCAATGCGCAAGAGAAAACAATTACAATTAATGTCCAGAACCAAAGTTTAAACAAAGTATTGTATGAAATTAAGCTCCAAAGTGGGTTTAATTTTATTTTCAATGATGAGACTATTTCACCCAAAACACAGATTAGTTTGACTGTGAACAATGCAAGTATTAATACTACTATGGATAAAATTTCTGCATTGTTGAATGTGAAATATGACGTACTTGGAAATACGATTGTCCTGAAACCTCAATCAGATATTTCAAATGATAATCCGCTTGATAAACAGTTGCTGCGACAAAATATAAGAGACCAGGTCATTGATAAAGTGAGTCATGCACCACTTTATGGCGCGAATGTAATTTTACTCGATTTCACACCCGCCATTGCCACAATAACTGATGAGAATGGGGAATTTGTGCTTGAAAATGTACCCGTAGGAAGACGAACCATTTATGCAAGCTACATCGGATATAAACCAGAAATTATCAATGAGGTGATGCTCAATTCGGCTAAAGAACAATATTTGTCGATCTCCCTTGAACAAGGAATAGAGCAGTTGGGTGAAGTTATTGTACGTCCAACCATTCGTAAAGACCGTCCGGTCAATATGATGGCCACCGTCAGTGCCCGATCTTTTACTGTGGAGGAGAGTCAGCGATATGCCGGCGGAATTGGTGATCCTACTCGCATGGCATCTGCATTTGCCGGTGTTTCGGCGGGTTACGATTTAGAGGATAATTCTATTTCGGTACGTGGAAACCGTCCTGGAGCTATAGTATGGCGAGTCGAAGATGTTGATATCCCTAACCCAAATCATTTCGCAGGAGCATATGTTGCCGGAGCAGGGTTTGCTTGTTTGATCAGTAATCAATTAATGGATAATTCCGACTTCTTTACGGGAGCCTTTCCTGCCCAATATGGAAATTCTCTGGGTGCAGCATTTGATCTTAAACTAAGGACAGGAAATAATCAGAAACGCGAATACACTTTTCAGGCTGGTGTGTTAGGAATCGATTTTGCTTCTGAAGGGCCATTTGAAAAAGGCAAATCAGCATCGTATAATATAAACTATCGCTACTCTACGCTTGGATTGTTGAACGATGTGGGAATTATTCCAGACAATGTAGCCCCACGCTATCAGGATCTTTCGTTTAAACTGAATTTTCCTACAAAAAAACTGGGGACTTTTACTTTATGGGGTATAGGTGGCATCGATTATCAGAAACTTGAGCTCGATACCGATTCCACAAACTGGAAGTGGGACGATCAAAGATCGCGCGAAGTAATAAACATGAATATGGGAAGCATTGCTTTGGCACACAAGCAGAGTATTGGGTCAAAATCATTCGTTAAAACCACCCTTGTAGCCTCAGGGAATACCGGGGAAGGCAAGAACGATTGGATTCAGGATGATCTGTCAATCAATAGAGAGAGCGATTTTTTCATGCAATCTGGGAACATTACGCTTTCTAGTTTTATAAATACACGCATTGGGAAGAGAATTGTTAATCGAACTGGTTTCAATGCCAGTAAATTCTTTTACAATATCGATTTGAATACAACCTTTGATCATGATCCGTCGACCTATTTGAACTATGCAAAATCTAGAAA
>JAQICC010000038.1 GCA_027858735.1 Salinivirgaceae bacterium | reverse complement strand
GAGGCCACGAATTACACGAATTAACACTAATTTCGTTTTCACCCAATTGGGTGAAAATATATTTCATGTAAGACTGTGCCCATCTATGGTTTCATTTTTTTGCTGCGGATATTAGGATTCTCTAAGTTTTACTATATTATTTCATGTCAAATATTTTAGAACATTTGTCAATCGAAGTTGCGGGGCTTTTTTATGACTCATTTATTTCCGATTCAACTCAATTGGCATCGTTATTAATTTCGGATTTTCCGGTGTCATTTTTTTTAGGTTCTTTAGGCTTGGAAACCCAGTGATCTCCTTGTTTCTTTTCTGTTTTATCTTTATCAATTGAATAGTTTGGTTACTTGTAAGATTTAACTTTGTATGTATTTTTTCGTTTAATTTTCATGTTTATGCCTTTCCTTTTTGAATTGTGCTGAAAGCTAATTTCTCCAAAATCAATTAAAGGGTTTCAATTGTATTAATCAAGTCGCGGTAGCTCATATTAAGTTTATTAGCAAGCATTTCCATCATTTCTTTTTCGCGACCTTCACGAAAGTATAAATCCTCATCAGTAAGCATCGGGAATTTAATCTTAAGCTTCTCCTTTGTTTCGTTATTATATGTTTTTATGACTGTAAGCATGGCATGTAATTTTTTTTAATTATTCAATACAAGGTAGGAGAAGTACACAGATGAAGTGTTATAGAATTTTAAAAGAAAGTTGCATCTTTCACACTAATCCAAAATTGTAATTAGTTAAACGCACCAAAGCTTAATTATCTTTCTAACTTATTAATTATTAATTGCTTTAAATGAACTACCTGGCTGCAAGCAGACGAGGTATCAAAATAGTAGAACTTTTGTTTTCTCGCAGCAAGCAGCGGGGAGCTTTTCTCATGAGCAAAGCGAATAATATGAACCCACATTGTGGGATTAAAACTGCAAGGTTTTTTCGAAATTGAATAAATGCCTTGCAGAAATTATCGAAAAAATTAACAATGAAATCTAGATTAAAATTGTATTTAGCAAATACTATTAATAGGATATGAGCCTGTTTCCAGAAAACTTTGACAACGAATCAAAGCCAGTTAAAAGTTAAATATCAATTTTTGAAGCTTTATAAAAACTGGAGTTTTTCACGTTCGACTAATTAGACGGAGTTCAATCGCCAATTCAGCCTATATTAATTCAGTAATGAAACCTCACTTTTGTTCTTTTCTCGTTTCACTTCAAATTGTTTTCGCGGTGCTTCATCGTTGTATTCGTTTAACTGTTGGTAGGCTTTTATTAGATACGGAGGCAATTCGCCTCTGTAAACTATTTTATAAAACGAAAAGCCATTGTAGGGAATTTTGTTTACGCCCATGTTCATCGTAACACGATTGCTTAATCCTTTGAAATTAAATGGTGACATAAATGCGGCTTGTCTTTCGTTGCTTAATTGCTCAAATTTTGCATTAATAGTATCTGAGCCTAGAAACTTAATACACAAATCTTGAACTGTGAACACTAAGGTATCATTCACATTGTCCTTCAAATAAAGAACAAATTTGTCATCTTTAGCCGACATATTTTCCACCTCGATCGAATCGGTTTTACTTAGGTTCAAGTTGTTTTTATCCTTCCGTGTAGATAAATAATATTTTTTCTTGGCTTCAAAAAACAGGATGTGTTCTTTCTCTTTCCTACTATAATTAATAGGATAAATATCAATAGTTTCATCCGGATGGTTTGCTAGAAAATCGACCATTTTGTTTGTAAATTCTTTTTGCTTCGAAAGCAAAACGTTTTGGACTGGATTCCACGTTAAGGAAAGCGATTTTTCAATTTCATTTTCTATGTTTCTTATTTCTGTTCGGTATGAAATGGAAGGCGGTTTTAGAATCACGTTTGCCAGCATATCAAAAACAACATCGCTCAAATGAAATGTCGGGTCTTTTAAGTTACCGCTTATGGGAATGCTATAATCAATAACATTGCCGCGTTCTTTAATTATGTACATGATTAATGGGAGGGGTATGTACTTTGAATCGTTATTTTCTAATTTGGCTTGAATTCGAGGATCAATTACTAATATATGGTTTTCACTATTTATTTTACCATTTCGCACATTCCATTTGCCATTTAGTTCTAAAGTTCCCCTGTCGAATGGATATGAGGTGTAATTTATCAAATATGGGTTAAACAAGGTAACAGGCATCCCCTGAAGCTGATACTGCATGTCAAAATCGCGGCTATCATTCGGATTTAGGCTCAAGTTCACATACATATCTCCATAAGGCTCAATGTCTGATTTAAATGAAAACTTTAATCGATCGTTCATTTTATTGATAGAGTCAGCAATAATAGCAAGCTGATTGGTCTCAATTGAAAATTTTTCACTGAGAGAATAATCATTAAAACAAAACGCACCCTGTTCTATCTTCAGTTTGTCTATCTTAAAATTGCTCTTATAAAAATTCGTTCCAAGTTTTTTTACATAATTAGCAACTTCTAATACAAGGTTGAAGCTTGTGGAATCATCAGTAACCGCTGAAATATTTGACCCATTTTCTCCAAAAATAGTTTGTAGGTTATCCAAGTCATCATAACGTTCATATTTAAAATAAGGATGAATGAGTAAAATGGAATCGTACCAATAAACAGGTTTGTCCGGGCTAATTTCATGAATACCTACCACAAGCTTGTCAAATGCTGCATAATCCTCATTTGGATTTTTGCCAAAGTGAAAATCTTGAATTACTACTACACCTTTGTTTGTTACCTTTTCAACACTTTTAAAGTTACCTTTCGATTGAATATCGGCATTTAAGTAGGCATTAAAAGTTCCATAAGAGGCTAAATCTTTAAGGTATTGTTGAATGATATTTAAATTGAATTGTTGAACAATAATTGCCAGGTTATAATCCATGTTTTTCAAATTTATGGTAATATCACCTGCTGCGTTTCCAGTTCCTATACCCGAACAAAATGAAAACTTTGCGGCAAGGGTATCTACATTCCAATATATTCCAGACGATTCAATATTCACGTTTTTTATAAAATAATTAATTGGAATTAATTTTTCGCGGTAATGAAACACTCCATTTTTAATTTTCATTTTAAGTATATTAAAATGAAAGGTATCCAAGATTATTTCTGATTTATCGGGTGTGAATTTTTGTATTAAGTCATTAAAATTCAGATTGTTTTTATTTTGAATTATAAAACCCTCGGGTTGGTTTAATGTGAGTTTGGTTATTTCAATTGTTTTTGATGCTAATTTTAGTAATGCAACATTTGCACTTAATCCTTTTGCCGAAAAGAAAATGCTATCTTCTGGAACCAGGTTATTGGCTATTTTTGTTTCAAATATTTTTAAATTCTGAATGTGAACATATCCGTTAAACGGATTAAAATAAACCCATCCCACCGGAATTTGTCTACCGCTGTATTTTTCATC
>JAQICC010000018.1 GCA_027858735.1 Salinivirgaceae bacterium | reverse complement strand
GAAATCAAAGATAAAAAAGAATATGTGTTAGCCTGTAGGTAACAAATTCATGTTTTCAACAATTCATTGTTAATAGTATAACTGGTACTAAATAATTTTATTGTTTTCTTGATTGTTTTTTATATAAAAGCGTCCAAAACGCCTTGTAAACATTGAAAATTACTATAAATAGCAAATATTAAAAGGTACACTATCTTAATTAGAATTGATTTAAACAATACATAGCTTAACTGTTTTCTTTAAAAGTATTGCTGCTTTTTACAAAATTATTGCTTTATTTGCAAGACATAGTGTACAACCTACAATAACGTGAAAAAAAATATGAAAAAATCAAACAGTAAAGTTTCTCTTTTTGAAAAACTAGGATATGCATCAGGTGATTTTGCATCGAATTTATTTTGGCAAACATTTATGTATTTTTTGCCAATTTTTTATACTGATGTTTTTGGGTTACCCCTTGCAGCAGCAGCATGGCTATTTGGTTTATCTAGAATATTAGATGCTGTAACCGATCCTACTGTAGGTATAATTGCAGATAGAACAAAATCTAAATGGGGACGTTTCCGTCCATATGTATTTTTCGGAGCTATACCTTTTGGAATAGTTGGCATTTTAAGTTTTACGACTCCTGATATGAGTACGCAAGGCAAGGTTATATATGCTTTTATAACCTATAATTTAATGATGATTTTATATACCATCGTTAACATACCCTATTCTTCATTAATGGGAGTTCTAACTCCTAATTCTCAAGAACGTACTAAAATATCTTCCCTTCGATTTATATTTGCCTTCTCGGCAGGTTTATTTGTGACAGCCTTTAACAATAGTTTTGTAAACAGCTTTGGTGAAATGGGCACTTCACAAGTAATAAGCAAAACTGACCTACTGCAATATTCAGGTAAAGATTCATTGTATAATACCTACGAATATGGTGGTAAGATTGGTATTGTTGATAAATCGTTAGACATTGAACAAGCTCGTATAAAGAAAATTGACGACCGTGGTATAACTTATATGGTTGGTGAATACTTAGGAAAAAAAGAAAAAGATATTCAATTAGAAACCATTTCTACAATTCATATTGCTGATATTATTGATTTTAGTGAAAAACAAAATTTCTCACTGGCCGGAGAACTGGTTAACACTCCTAATAAATACTTTGTTGTTGATATGTACAAAGACGATAGTATTTACTATGACGGCAAATTAAAATCGAAAGGTGTTCTTACTCTGGTAGATGAATCAAATTTAACAGGATTTGACAAAGGGAAGGGTGTTACAATGGTTAGCCAATCGAAAGGCTACAGAAGCACCGTTATTTTATACGCCATTTTGGGTGCAATACTTTTCTTTTTTACATTTTATACCACAAAAGAACGTGTTGAACCTAAAAAAGCAGAAAACAATAACATTAAAGAAGACCTTAAAGACCTTATTAAAAATAAACCTTGGCTATTACTTCTAGGAGCTGGAATATTTACAATGTTCTATGTATGTATCCGAAATGGTGCTATTGCATATTACTTTAAATATTATGTATCGGTTGATACTATTTTTGGTTGGGATGTTGCTTCTGCATTTATGGTAGTTGGAACCTTAGCAAGTATTTTAGGTACCGGACTAGTCACTTCTGTTGCTAAACTATTTGGAAAAAAGCAAACCTATATTGTGTTAATGTTGCTTTCAACCGTATTTACTGCGGCTTTCTATTGGATTGGTCATGATCAGATAGTTCTATTATTTGCTATGTTCATTCTGGCAAATTTATTTATGGGACCAACCTCAGCATTAATATGGGCTATGTATGCCGATGTAGCCGATTATTCAGAATACGAAACGGGTCGCCGTGCAACAGGATTAATCTTTTCTGCATCGACAATGGCACAAAAAATAGGCTGGGCTATTGGGGGTGTAATTACCATGGTAATTTTAGGATTTGTAGGTTATGATGCCAATGCAATTGAACAAACACCAACAGCCATTATGGGTATTAAGGCATTAATTAGTCTGGTTCCTGCAGTTGTGAGTGTTCTATGTGCCTTTATGGTATTTTTCTATGCCTTAGATGATAAAACAATGACTAGAGTACAAGCAGAACTTGCAGCCAAACCTAACGAAGAATAGACTCAATATAAAATACTAATATAAAAATCCATGTGTCATGAAAACTGATACATGGATTTTTAATGAAAATCAGGTATCTTTAATCTCCTTTTTAAAAAGAATAAAATATTTTAACTTAAAATCGTAGACAAATGAAATTTGGACATTTTGACGATAAAAACAAAGAGTATGTAATAACTCGTCCAGACACACCACGTTCGTGGAGTAACTACTTAGGTTCAACTGAGTATGGTGCAATTATTACCAATAATGCAGGTGGATTCAGTTTTTACAAAAGTACTGCTCAAGGTCGTTTTGTAAGATTGCGTTTCAACTCTATCCCAATGGATCAGCCAGGAAGATATGTTTATTTTCACGACCGCGATACTAAAGACTTTTGGTCGTCGAGCTGGCAACCTGTTGGTAAATCACTTGCTGATTACAAAACAGAAACCCGTCATGGATCGGCTTATACAAAAATAAATTCAGAATATAAAGGTATAAAATCAGAAACGTTATATTTTGTTCCATTAGATGCAAATTATGAATTGTGGAACGTTAAAGTGACTAATACAGGTGACAACAAACGTAGTTTAAGGGGATATTCATACGTTGAATTTGCAAGCAACTGGAATGCATTGGACGATATGAACAACTTTCAGTACACCCAATACATAATTAAAACGGCCTACGAGAAAAACATCATCGATCACGGATCGAACCTTTTTATTCCTCCAGAACCTGAAAATTTTCAACAAAAAGATCAAGGACGTCATACCTTTATTGGAGTTGCAGGAATAGATGCTTCGGGTTATGACACTGATCGCGAAAAATTTCTTGGACCTTACCGTAGCTATGCTAATCCTATTGCTGTTGAAAAAGGAGAATGTTCCAATTCATTGGCAGAAGGTGATAATGGTTGTGGATCTTTACAGTTAGACATTGATTTAGAGCCTGGTGAAACAAAAGAATTTACATTAATTCTTGGAATTGGTGCAGCTGTAAAAGAAGGTGCAGCAGCTGTTGCTAAATATTCTAACCCTGCCGAGGTTGTAAAATCATATAATGAGGTTAAAGAATATTGGCATTCACGTATTGAAGGTTTAACTGCTGAAACGCCTGATCTTGATTTCAATAGCATGATCAACATGTGGAATCCGTTCAATAACTTAATTACTTTTGCCTGGAGCCGTGCTGCTAGCCTTGTATACAGTGGTGAACGTGACGGTTTAGGATACCGTGATACCCTTCAAGATATGATTGGAGTATTGCACAATATTCCTGAAGAGGCTGGCGAGCGTTTGAAGCTAATGATTACCGGACAAGCAAGTACAGGAGGTGCAATGCCGGTTGTAAAACCTTTTGCTCATAATCCGGGTAGCGAACCTACTCCACCAGAAAACACCTACCGCTCTGACGACTCTATGTGGCTATTTAATACTATTCCTGCTTATGTAAAGGAAATTGGAGATATCAATTTTTACAACAAAGTATTGCCCTATTCTGATAAAGGAGAAGCTACGGTATTGGGTCACTTACGCAGAGCCTGTGAATTTAATTTAGACCGCTTAGGACAACATGGTTTACCTTGTGGTTTAGAAGCTGACTGGAACGACTGTTTAATTCTTGGTAGCAAAGGCGAAACCGTTTTTGTGGCTTTACAGTTGCGATATGGTTTAAATACTTATATAGAAATATGTGAAATGTTAGGTGGTTTAGAATCTGAGATTACTTGGGCAAAAGAGAACCTCTCTACATTGGATACTAACATAGAGAAATATGCTTGGGATGGAGAATGGTATTTACGAGCCTTTCGTCACGATGGCTTAAAATTTGGTTCGAAAGAAAACGAAGAAGGCAGCATTTTCTTAAACGCTCAAACTTGGGGTGTTTTAAGCAAACATGCTACAGGTGACAGAGCCAAACAAATTTTAGATGTTGTTGATGAACGTTTAGCAACCGATTACGGTGTAATGCTTTGCGATCCCCCATATGAGAAAACAGAACACTCTGTGGTTAAAGCTCCATTGTTTAATAAAGGAATGAAAGAGAATGGTGCTATTTTCTGTCACACACAAGGCTGGGCCGTAATGGCTGAAGCTGAAATGGGTAACGGAAACAGAGCCTACGATTACTATCGCTCATTCTTACCATCGGCATTTAACGATAAAGCAGAGATACGTGAAACTGAACCTTATGTATATGCACAAACTACTAATAGCAAGCATAATATGCGTTTTGGAGCTTCGCGTAACCCTTGGTTAAGTGGAACTACCTCATGGGCTTATTTTGCAGCTGCACAAGCCATTTTAGGAATTAAACCTGGTTATAAAGGTTTAATTATAGATCCTTGTATACCAAGCAAATGGGATGGTTTTAAGGCTACCCGTAAATACCGTGGTAAAATGGTAAACATAGAGGTTAAAAATCCGAATAAGGTTTGTAAAGGTGTTACTTCGGTTATTGTTAATGGAAATGCAATTGAGGGAAACGAAATTCCTTTTGAAATACTTAAGGATACTAATAGCGTGGTGGTTACCATGGGATAAAAGAAATAATGAGTAAGTGGATAACCTAAAGTCGTCCACTTACTTAACCTATTGTTATTTTATCACATTAAAAACCCGTTCAACATCATCAATTTTTGAAAGTGTTAATCGAGCAATACTATCCTCAATAGCCTTTAGATCGTGAGATACTTTTTTGCATCAAGTGTAATTAAATCGCCTTTCTTCAGGTGCAATACTTTACCTTCTAAGCCAAAATCAATTTTTCCTTCAAAAATCTCCACTACAATCGGTCCCGGTGCTGTATGCTCTTTTATAATTTGTCCTGCTTTAAAAGCAATGCGAATTTCTTTACTAAAAGCAGTCGCAAGCAACAACTGAATTGCAGGTTTGTCTTCTTTGTGAGTAATATTTTCTGTTAATGATGTTGTTTTCATATTTAAGAATTTTATTAGTGATTCAGATGACTAACACTCGGTTTATAATTATGTTTATATCCTTAGATTGATGATGTCACACATACTAATTTTAAAAAGGTTTGCTTGTGGTGTGGTAAAAAAAATCTAAAAGTCAAATTAAAATGTTGCAGTTTGACATTAATTTAGTGAGCCACTAAAAATAAATGACAATATTTTTTACTTTTGCTTATAAATTTAATCTTGAAATTTGATACTAATTCATTATGTCGTTAGATACTCTAATAAAACTTGAACAAGCCACTATTTCACATCCAAACAATGTGGTTTTAAGCAATATAGACTTTCAAGTAAATAAAGGTGAATTTATTTATTTAATAGGAAAAACTGGTAGTGGTAAAAGTACTTTGCTAAAAACTTTATATGCTGAGTTGCCTATAAATAAAGGGAAAGGACAAATTTCAAATGTTAATTTAGTAGAATTAAAAAATAAAAAAGTTCCATTTTTAAGACGAAAATTAGGTATTGTATTTCAAGATTTTCAATTATTAACCGATCGTTCAATTTTTGACAATCTGGCTTTTGTTTTAAAAGCAACTGGCTGGAAGAAAAAAGCAGAAATTGAAAAGCGTATTACTGAAGTTCTTGAGAAAGTCGGGCTAAATTATAAAGAATACAAAATGCCACATGAACTTTCGGGCGGAGAACAACAACGAGTTGTAATTGCCAGGGCTTTATTAAATGATCCAGAAATAATATTAGCAGATGAACCCACAGGAAACCTCGATCCTGAAACATCGGAAGAGATAATTAAACTACTCATTGATATTAGCAAAACAGGTAGAGCTGTTTTGATTGCTACCCATGATTACCCTCTGATTAATAAATTCCCGGCAAGAGTGGTTGAATGTAAAGACAGTAAACTTATTGAGTATAAAAATACAGTTGAAATTATTGAAGAGCAGATTCAAGATGTTCTTGCAAAAGATAAAATTGAATCAGAAGATCCAAAAGATGATTAATTGAATTACATCCAGCACTTATTTCTCATTAATCCAATCTAATACTTTTTCCCAATTTTCAGGTAACATAGCTGCACCATGTCCGCCTTTTTTTAGTTTAATAAATTGTTTTTGTTCTGTGCCCGCATTTTCGTACAGTATTTTCCCCATTTTATAGGGTATGGTTTTATCATCTTTTGAGTGCATAATAAGCAATTTGTTATGATATTTCTTAATATTTTCAGTATTGCTAATAGCAAGAAGTTTTGCATCGGCTTTAAGTTTTATAAAAGGTCTTGCAAAAACCAACAAACCACTTAAATAGGCTCTTTTATAATGCTTAAGTAATTCTGGAGCATCAGATACGGGTGCCAACAATACCAACTTATCAAATGTGTTATTAGCTGCCATTTCTGTTGCAAAAATGGTACCTAAAGAATATCCCAACATTATAGTCTCATTAACATTACTAACAAACAATTTATTTAGCATATTTTGATTATCAGCAAATTGGCCCTCAAATGTTGGTTTTGATGTGCTATACCCAAAGCCACGGTAATTCCATGCCACTATTTCACTGTTTGTATTAATTGCAAGCTTTATTAGATATTCAACATACGAAGTATGACGACTTTCGTTCCCTATGCAAAATACAGCATTTCTTTGAATTTGATTGGGAGTGTAATTGAAATACTCAAGAATGACAGTATCGTTAATTTTTATATACTTACGAGTAACTTTTATGCTATCACTTTCAATAATAGTCATTTGTGCTGAATCAAGAATTTTATTGGCAATGCCTAACCACACATCTCTATCTTTCTGTGCATAGTCTATCATTTCAGCACTATCTTCGCTTATATTGTATTTTGTTGCACTAAAGCTCCCTTTTTCAGAGATTCTAACAGTTTTACAAGAATATAGCAACACAAGTAATAACATACCAATTAACATTGGTTTTAATAGCAATTTCATCAGTTATAATTTATTTTTAATGGTCAAATAGAACATCCTCTCCGATAGTTTACGTTTTCAATCAAGTTATTTTGCAAAAAACATGGTTCCGGAAAAAATTGTAACATGCAGTATGCTAAACAAATTGTCACGGGTGTTCCATCATTTTAGTTTATTGGCTAAATAGTGCCGAAAATTACTGAAATTATTGATTATACAACAAGCTTTATGAATGAAAAATAAGGTTCTATTTTAATAAAAAACTCATTATTGTATAAACTACAGGATTTGAGATTCCCAAACTATCCTTCTGATAGTGTTATGGTATAATCACTTCCATCATAATTTAACAAGCCCCTTGTAAGTACCAAAACACATATAGCCTTCCGAGTCTTGATACATGTTTAAAATTTAGGCCAATTCTGCTATCGCTTGGAAATAAACCTTTGGGAATTGGGCACGGGTAGATTGTAATGTTGAAATGCACAATAGCCAAAGCAAAAATATTTTGGATAAGCTTTTAAAGGACCACTCTCATGCATTTGTTGATTTTAGTACTATTCATGTTTGAGTTTTTGAACATCCCAAATAAAAGTTTATTTAGTTCAAAGCGTGGTTGAACATCGAGAATTACGGTAACTTTTTGAAACATGAAATAAACCAGGACTGTTATTGAGCAAAAGCCAAATAACAAATCCTGGTATTTATTAATACACAGCTACTCTATAAGTAATTTTTTAATGCTTTGATTTCCGTTTGTAGCTGATAGCACTATAATATAAGTTCCAGCATCTAAATACGCTATTGAAATTTCAACCATTTGTGCTCCATTAGTTTCACTTACAAGCACTTGCTTACCTAAATTATTGTATATTTTAACAACACCGAATGATTCGATATTGCTTAAGTTAAGCTTGTTTTTAGCAGGATTTGGATAAACCTTGACCTTTGCATTGGCTTGTTTGCTTTGACTTGAGGTAGCCAAACTAGCGTTCTTTGCTGAACCTACCGCCTCAAAATGCGACCAGTTTACAGCGCCTTCATATGATATGTAATAGCTACCATTAATTCTTGCTGGCAGGCTATTGGCCCATGCATTGGTAAAATCTACTCCGTTTATTTGCACGGCATCGGTATTCCATGAGTTGATGTAAGAAATATTATCGGAAGTTACCCAGCAGAATTTGCCTGAACCATTATGAGAAAAGCTTACTGATATTGGTGTAGGATTGTCACATGGATCAGTAATATTATCAATTTCAAAGTTAGCTGTCAACGAAATATTCGCATTCATAGTTATATCAACTTCTGAATTGCTTCCGCTTGCTGCATTTGACCAGTTTACAAAATGCCAACCTGTTTCGGCAATGGCTGTTGCTGTAACTATTGTTCCTGAATTATACACCCCCGCTGCAGGACTTAAATCAATACTTCCTGAGCCGTTAACATCGGTACTTAAGGTATAGGTATCAACTGTTCCCGAAGGAGTTATGGTAAGTGTTCCAATATTGAAGCTTCCTCCATCCATGTAAATGCGCATAACTTGCTCACCTACTGACAGCTGCACGTTTTCAATGGTTTGAGGAACAAATGTAGCCCAACCACCTGTGGCATCAACATTTTGAATACCCGTTTTATCAACACCATTAAACTCAATATGGTAGGCTCCATTATTACCTGTAGAGGCCACAAGAACTTCAAAATTATAAGCTCCTGTTTCGCCAACATTTACAGTATACTCTAACCATTCGCCTGATGCTATCCAACCCACATTACCTGCAGTAATTTTGTATTCCGTATCCACATTTTCGTCTTGTCTTGGTCCAGGACCCTTATTGCCCACATTTGCATCATGGTAAGCAATGCCTTCGCCACCCATATCATAATTAACCGACTTAATTGTACCAGGAATAGCGTGTGGAGTGCCATTTGGATATGCTTGTTGCTTATCAGGCATTTCGGTAACTGTAACTTTGCATGTAGCCTTAATTGCAGGATTTGATGAAGTCGCCGTTATGGTAGCCTCTCCTTCGGCTATAGCTGTAACCAAACCACTTGAACTAACTGCTGCAACAGCTTCATCACTTGAACCCCAAGTAGCGGTTTTATCTGTAGCATTCGCTGGAGCAATGGTAGCTATTAGTGAACTATTATAACCTTTTTCAAGTTCTAGTAAAGTTTCTGATAAGGTAATATCCGTTACTGGAATGTTACAGTTAGTTACATTAACGGTAGTAACATCAGTAAAGCCACCATCAAGAGTTGTTACAGTTATTTGAGCATTACCAGCTGCTATTGCGGTTAATGCACCCATTGTATTTACAGTAACTACAACAGTGTTACTTGATGCGTATGTAACTGATTTATTGCTTGCATTAGTTGGCAATACCTGAACTGTTAAATTTGCACCCTCACCTTTGCATAAATTAATGCTTGATGGAGTAAGTGTTACATTTTCCACATTAACAACTTCAGCACCTTTGCAATTTGGAATTTCAGCGGCAAGGTAGGGTCTTAACTTGTCCATTTTCCAATCAACAATAGTTGCCCAATCATTAGCCAATATACCTCCGGTATCACCAGAATTTGGATTCCAGCACCAGAATGTCCAGTGATGACTGGATTGTGCTAAAAATGAAAGGAAGGTATCAAACCAAACTTCATCAACGCCACCAAGTTCACGAATACCAAATTCGCCAAAAAACAAAGGTGAGGTACCATTGGTAAATAAATAATTGAAATGTTTCTCCCAAATACCAGCCATATTCGATGGAAAATCAGGATCAGAGAACCATGGTTGTGGATATACCGTTGGTCCGTATTCATGCGGAGAATAAACCAGTTTGTTAGGATTGTTTAATACCACAGGATATTGCTCTGCTCCGATTAAATTGCCACCCCACCAATAAACATCTTCTCCAAATTCTTCAATACCTTCTACCATGATTAGCACATTCGGATTTGCTTCTAAAATTGCATTGCCACAATCTTGTGCAGCCAAACGCCAATCATTACTTGGGTTTCCAGTACCCCAGCGTGAACCATTTCCATTTTTCCCGTGAGGCTCATTGTTAATATCCATTGCAATTACGGCATCATAATCCTTATACCTTTCGGCCATAAAAACCCAATCGCTAATCCACTTTTCGTGCGATACATCGGCTGTATACCAAAGTTCTTCACTTAAATAACCGTCAGGCTTACGCGAATGATTATCCAAAATAATTTTCATGTTATTGTCCTGACACCATTGTACCATAATATCCATTATTTCAATGGGTAAGGTTTTTGTGGCTTCCTCTTCATTCATAGGCGATACACCTGTATACGGATCGCTGCCATATGATGAAATATTTAGAGCAACACCGCCCTCAAGTATTTTATTACACCAAGGTACACGAATGCAATTGAAACCTTGATCTTTAATTTGCTGCAACATACTTTTATGGTCGCGATTCCATAAACCGTGAAAGACCAAAGCCGATGTTTCAAAACCGAACCAGTTTACTCCTGTTAGCTGGACTTCATTTCCATTTGAATCAACAAGTTTGTTTCCTGAAGTACTTAAATAGTTTCCTTGACAGGATTGTGCATAAATTGCACTTGACATGCTCATTAATGCAAGTACAAAAATAAATAGTAATGATTTTTTCATGATAATTGATTTTAGTTAATGCTTAAGTTATGGTGGTTCTAAGGTTCAATAAAGGGCATATCAATAGAAGCTATTAATATTATAGCTGATCTGTTATTTTATAATCCAACCTGCTTTAACAGGCTGGATTATCATGTATATTTAAGAGTACTACTACTCTACCATTAATTTGATTAGCTTTTTGTTTTCATTATTGCTTAGTTCTAGCACATAAAAACCTTTATCGAAAACGCTTTTCGCTATAATTGTTTTTTCCGATACTATTTTGTGAGTAAAAACAAGTTTTCCGCTTAAGTCGTAAATATGAAGGTTTGAATTAACAAAATTGTCAGCTCCCTCGATTACAAGCTCTTGGTCTGCCAATGGATTCGGATAAACTCTAACATTAGCAAAAGCTTGTTCTACTTGGTTTGAAGTAGCTACGCTGGCACTTTTACCAGAACCTACAGCTTCAAAATGTGACCAACCAACTGAACCATCGAAAGAAATGTAATAGTTACCATTTATTTTGGCTGGTAAGCTGTTTGCCCAGTTGTTAGCAAAATCAACTCCGTTTATCTCTAATGTAGATACGTTCCATGAATTTACATATGAAATATCATCGGAAGTAACCCAGCAATACTGACCTGAACCGGTATGCTCGAAAGTAACGGTTACGGGTGTTGGGTTGTCGCAAGGATCGTTACCATTTAATTCAAAATTAGCCGTAATGGAAAGATTTGAATTCATGATCAAATCAACTTCATCATTAGTTCCGCTTGCATCTCCTGACCAGTTTACAAAATGCCAACCTGTTTGGGCAATAGCTGTTGCTGTTACTGCGACACCTGCGTTGTAAACGCCACCAGCGGGATTTAATACTATGCTTCCTGAGCCATTAACATCGGTAGTTAAGGTATAGGTAACCACAGATCCTACAACAACTGTAAAAGTTTCAGTACTTGTGGTACCGCAGTTGTTGGTGTAGTTAACTACATAATTGCCAGCCTTACTTTGTTGAATATTATTTAGTGTTACTTCACGGCTGGTTGAACTAAAACCAGCAGGTCCAGACCAGCTCCAAGAACCATCATTTCCAGCAATGGGACTTAATAAAACATTATCGCCTTCTTGTGCACTTGCCTGATTGCTTTGCACCAATGCTCCGTTGTTAATTTTTACATTTGGAGTTATTGCTGTAGCAATGCATTCATTATCAGAAGTTATGGTAATGGTGCCCAAATTAAAACTTCCACCATCCATGTAAATGCGCATTACTTGCTTACCTGCTGTTAACTGTATGTTTTCAATGGTTTGAGGCACAAAAGATGCCCAGCCACCTGTAGCATCAACATTCTGTAAACCTGTTTTGTCAACGCCATTAAACTCAATATGGTAAGCTCCATTATTTCCTGTAGAGGCTACTAAAATTTCGAAGTCGAAGCTAGTACTTTGCTCCACATTAACGGTAAATTCTAACCATTCTCCTGTTGCAATCCAACCAACATTACCTGCTGCAATTTTATATTCCGTATCCACATTTTCATCTTGTCGTGGGCCGGATCCAGTGTTACCGTCATTGGAATCGTGGTAAGCAATATCTTCACCACCTATATCGTAGTTAACCGACTCAATGCTACCAGGAATAGCATGTGCAACACCATTTGGATAGGCTTGTTGCTCGTCAGGAGTTTCACTTACTGTTACTTCGCATGTAGCTTTAATGGCTGGATTCGATGAAGTTACTGTTATGGTTGCATTTCCCTCAGCTATAGCTGTAACTAAACCACTGGAATTAACTGTTGCTATATTTTCATTACTCGATGTCCATGTAACGGTTTTATTCGTAGCATTTGCAGGAGTAACCGTCGCTACTAATGTGCTATTTTCTCCTTTTTCAAGCGATAATACTGTTTCTGAAAGGCTAAGACCCGTTACAGGAATTACGATAATTGGCTCTGTTGGGTTGAGGAAAATTCCCGTTAACAAAGTGCGTCCGAATATATCAAAACAATAATCGAAATAGCCCACCGGAGCCACCGTTTCTATTTCGGAGTAATAGGTATTCAATTCAGTTACATTGCTTAAAGCAACCCCAGCACAAGCAAAAGTTGAAACAAAGGTATTATTATGGTAACGATCGCCTGATATTTCAGAACCATTCTGCTGATAACCATCTACAATATTCTCAATACCCCCAACGAAATTCTGAATAAAATCATTCGATTTATCTAAATACGATTTAGCTCGAGCATCACCATACCAAACATAATCGGTAGCTACCCTCCAATTTGTTCTACAGGCGTCGTATGAATAGCTTAATGATTTGCCTTGGCCTTGTGTACCGTTTGCATTGCACCAATCAGATACCAAACCGCCAACAGCATTATTGGCTGATAAATTCGCATCAATAATTTGATAACATTTATCCACTACATTGTTCCAAAAAGCTTCGTCTTCGGTATATTGACCAAATGCTTTAAAATAACCAGGTGCAAAATAAGAAATATTGGTAAGGTCGCTTCCTCCAAAAACATCACCTGGTTTAAGCACATAACTTCCACTTTCCACCTCGTGTTGTTTAATTTTACCAATTATCCATTTGGCATCGCTTTCGTAATTCACCGAACCCGAGCTTCCAAATACTTTGTCAGCAACAATTAAAGCCATAGCTGCATCAATTTCAGCATCGGTGGCTGCATTTTGCTCAATAACGCTAGAACAACCTTGGGTTTTCCAATGCATTAAACCGTTAGCATCAGGGAACGCTTTATAATAGTTCCAAAGCTTATCAAATTTTGTTTGATCGTTATAATAAGCTGCGAGCAACATCCCATAGGCTATACCTTCAGAAACACTTTGTCCAGGCTGTTCCCAACCGTTCGTAGCTAATCCCCATTTAATACGACCTTTGCCATCGTTACAATCCTCAAAAAATAAATCCATAAATGTATCATAAGCGCTTTGTGCATCTGCTACACTTCCATTGCTAGGTAATATACCAAATGGATACGCATTTTCCTGAGGCTCGGTAACGGTAATTACCGTAACATCGGTAAAACTGCCATCTGCAGTAGTTACTGTAATATTTACCGTTCCTAAAGAAACACCACTTACAGCTCCGCTTGCACTTACTGTTGCAACAGAAGTATTATTAGAACTAAAAGTTAAGGCTTTATTACTGGCATTGCTTGGGATAACATTAGCCGTTAAGCTGTTTGATTTACCTTGTTCAATTGAAAGACTTGCTGGAACTAATTCTACTCCAGTAACTGGAATATTAACATTGGTAACGGTTATGTTGCAAGTAGCTTGTTTATTTCCGTCAACCGTTTTGGCGGTAACAATAGCGGTGCCTGCTGCTTTACCAGTTACAATACCCGATGAATTTACCGTAGCAACTGCCGTGTTACTTGAAGTCCACGTAATAGTTTTGTTGGTAGCATTGGCAGGCGAAATGGTAGGAGCAATAGTTGCATTTGCATCCTTATTTACGGTTAAAGTAGTTGGAGTAACACTTATTCCTGTAACAGGAATATTACCGCCAACATAGGTAAATACCATATCGCTAACATTAAAAAATCCTTTATCGAATACCAAGCGTAATACATGTACACCTTCGGTCATAGGAACATCTTCAATAATATTGTCCTGATAAGTCCACCAATTACCTGATGAAGGAATTTCTTTAACTGGACTTATTACAACTCCATCTAGTTCTAAGTGAATAGCTCCTGTTACCGCATAACCCGAAGTTGCTTTAAGATTGAAATCATAATTTCCAGAATTTGCAATATCAACGGTATATTCCAGCCATTCATCGTTTAACACATAACCGATATTTGAACTTCCTTCCACATCTACTCCTTCTTCGGCTCTATCGGCACCCGTAGGTCCTTTGTGCACCGCATCAATATCGTGGTAGGCAATCATTTCACCTCCGTTATCGAATTCTATGGTTTTTATAGTGCCTGGTATGACATGAGGTGTGCCATTAGGATACGCTGTTTGAACGATTTCATTAACCACATTTATAGTGTATGCTACGGAAGTATTCGTTGCTGAACTATTGTCAGTTACAACAGCAGTTACTTTATAGGCATCAGTACTAACAGGTGTCCAAGCTACCTCATAGGGAGCACCGGTTGCTGTTCCAATTAGTGAACCATTTGCATAATAGCTTACTGAACTTACAGAACCGTCAGCATCAACGGCTTGAGAAGTCAACGCTATAGTTTCGCCATTTAAAAAATAAGCACCGTAAAGCTCGCGTGATATGCTCACTACCGCAGGTTTATTACCTGAAGTGCTCCATGTATCAGCTGGTGATAGAATGGCATTTTTAATCCATCCTCCCGAAGCTGTTGTATTGTCCCAAAGGTTGTCGGCACCACTATAAGGTTCCAATGCCGCTGAACCTTCTGGTTTATCGGAATAGCTCCAATTACACCAGCTGATATTGTTATCGCGCATAAATTGCAACCAAGTATTGGTTTCGCTTTGATTGGGTGCTCCATTACCTGATGCAGGCGTTGTTCCCCATTCCGTTACAAATACAGCAACACCATTTTCGATAGCTGTTGTTATGCGAGAACGGTATGCTTGATGCGAACCCTCACCAGCATAAAAATGTAAGGAATACATTAAATTACTTACACCTGTAATAGGGGTTTCACTAGCCGTATGCACTTCAGAACTCCAACCTGGGTTACCCACAATAATAATGGTATTGGAATCGTTTGCACGTATAATATCAATAATAGTATCAGCGTAATCTTTAACTTGTCCCCAAGAAACATTGCCGTTTGGTTCGTTGCAAATTTCATATAGTACATGGTCTTTGCCACTATGCTTTTGCGACATGTATTGCCAAAATTCTTTGGCCATTGAAAAGTAAGGTTCTTCGTTCGGATTACCTGGAGTTAACACGTGCCAGTCGATCATACAGTAAACACCGAATTGTTCACATAAATCAACTAAATCATCAACGTATTGCTTCCAAAAATCTGGATTTCCTTCATAACCCCCAAATGTTTGATCTGGTTTTTCGGTTGGATACATGGCAATACGAAAAACATCGATCCCCCATTCGTTTACCATCACATTCATTGATTCAAAATTGTACTCATGTGTAAACCAATTCACACCATGAGAACTCATACCCCTAAGCTGAATAGCCTCGCTATTTTGGTTAACTAGTTGAGTACCCACCACTTTTAATTTACCATTGGCTGCAACTGGAGTTTGTGCCATTAGCAAAGAACTTGAAAAAGCGATCATAAAAATCATAAAAACCATGACTTTAAGCCACTGGTTTAAAACTTTGCTCCATTTAAAAAGAACGCGTTTAAAGTTGAGAAACATTTTCATAAATTTCCTTTTTTTGTTAAATAATAGATTGTAAAAATTGTTTGTTTATAGAAATCACCCCATGACAACTATACTGCAAGATATTACCAAAGGCTTGAATATTAGCTAGTTTTAGCTACGACATGAATACGACAAATGCTTAATGTGATCGGACAAAACCACGACAAAAAGTAGAGCTATTTTTATAAGTGTTTGAAGGATTGTTACTTGACTAAATTTTTGCAATAAACTGTACTAGATTCTCCTGTGCGTCCAATTCAAATTTTTTACGCAAGCGCGACCTTGATTTTTCAACACCACGACTTGAAATGTTCATCAGTGCAGCAATATCTTTAGTTGATAAATCAAGTTTCAGACATGCACAAAGTCGCAAATAGGTAAGGGATAAATCTGGATTATTCACTTTTAAGCGAGCAATAAAATCTTTATGTACTTCATTAAAATGCTGCTCAAATCGGGCCCAATCTTTTTCTATTTTAAACTCATCGTCAATGTTTTCAACTATTTTAATTAAGTTTTCTTTAACATCAGGATTTTTAGCCTCTTTTAACAGCACTGCAATTTTGTTTTTTAATTGCGTCATGCGCTTGTTTTTTTGAGTTAAAAGAAGCGTTGTTGAAATTAATTGTGAGTTTTTGTAATTTATTTCGTCTTGTCTGAAACGCTTTTCCCGCTCGTTAATCTTTGTATTAAATCCTCTTCTTTCCTTTTCCGATGCTAGTTTTTCAATTTCGTATTTCTGTTCCAAAATATCGCGCTGGTTTTTAATGTTTTTAAGTTTTAAATGCAATAACACAAACAAAAGTGAACTTACGAATAGGATTAAAATAAACTTAAACCACCATTTTTCGTATATAGGCGGTAAAACCCTAATAACCAATGATGTTATAGGCTGATATACTCCAATATTTTTAACCCGAACCTGAAACTCATATAATCCAGATGCCAAGTTTGTATAGGTAAGCGATGGAATGTTTTTTACCGTATTCCACGTATCGGAAAAACCCAGCAAGCGATATTCATAAACAATTTTATCGGCATAAGCATACGACAAAGCAGTAAAATCTATGGTAATTACATTTTCCTTTTTAAATAATTCAATACCTTTGGTATAAGCTATGCTGTTGTTTAGAATTACCCTTTTATTAAATACTTTACCTGTCTTAATTTTTTGATTAAATATTTTCAATTCAGATAAAACTACAGGTATTTTATAATCAATGGAGGTAATTTCTTCAGGCTTAAAATAAGTAATACCCGCTATTGAACCGAAATACAACATATTTTCGTGCTTAAATGAAGCCCCAATGGTAAATGAATTGCTAGCAATACCATCGGTGGTATTGTAATTCACGAACTTATTCTCCTCGGGAGTGAAATTTGAAATACCATTTATCGTACTTAGCCAAAGTTTACCACTAGCATCTTCAAGTATTGAATTTATAATATTACTTGGTAAACCATCAGCAACATTGTAGCTGATAAAACTATCCGATTTTCGGTTGTATCTGTTTAAGCCATAATCAGTACCAATCCAGATATTATGTTTTTGATCTTCGTAAATGGAATAAATAAAATCGCCTGAAATAGATGTACTATCTTGTTTATCATGCAAATAACTTCTAAATACTCCATTTACAGGATCGTAAACATTTACGCCATAGGCGGTCCCTATCCATATAAAACCCAATTGATCTTCAACGATGCAATGAATCCAATCGAGGGTTAAGGACTTTCTAGGTTTGGCACTGTTACGCTTAAAATGCTCTATCTCAAAATTTTCAGGCTTGCAAGTGTATAATCCTTCACCATTGGTGCCTATCCAAATTTTACCTGATCTATCTTGTGTAATGCATCGAACATCGCTATTTACAAGCACTTCTGTTGCAAATATTTTGTTAAACGATTCCAGTTTTCCGCTTAAATTGTTATAAATATAAACCCCATTCAAATAGGTACCTATCCAAATATTAGCATGGTTATCTTCAAATAAGCTTAAGATTTTCATAGGATTTGAACCTGAGAATATTTCGCTAGTATTCTTTTTAATTTTATTGTAGATCTGTCCGTCTTTAATCACATTAAGGCCTCCGCCATCCGTGCCTATCCACGTTCTATTTTTAGAATCGACAAGTATTGCACGTACATTTGTATGACTAAGTGAAAAATTTGAATATGGTGAATATACCAGGTTTTTAAATTGGTTTTTTGACTGGTTAAAACTAACCCCTCCCTCATAATGACCAAGCCATAGATTGTTTTCTTTATCGAAAAAAATAGTTCGTATTACATTATTGCTAAGCGATTTTGTATTGGTACCATGGTTTTTATAATTTAAAATAGTATTGGCATTTACATCGTATTCAATTAAACCCTCGCCGTCGGTTCCAATGAAAAACACATCACCTTTTTTTACAATGTCAAAAGTGTGCATAAGCAGTTTCTGGTCTTTTAAATTAGAAAGCAAAGGTTTCTGTTCAAGAGTTTCTGTATTTATTACTAATATGCCCTTTCCATAAGTGGCTACAGCAAATTCATTATCTGAAAGTTGCATTAGTTTCCGTATTTGAATGCCATGTAATAATTGCGTGCAACATTCCACTTTTTGTTGGTTTGGATTGGGCTTTGGATCATAAATAAAAATACCATTGTCCAACGATCCCAGCCAATACCTCCCATTTTTATCCATTTGAATGGATGATATTCTATCGCTTAAATTTGCTCGAATATGCTCCGGTAACAAATAGTTTTGTTCCAATGAATTCGTATTTAGATGACGTACTCCACCACCATCTGTACCCAAAAGCAATATACTATCGTTGAACTTATATATTTCGACTACAGGGACCTTTTCATTTTCGGGTGGATTTAAAAAATATATGTGCTTAAAAACTCCTGTTTTTAAATTATACCGTTCTAACGACTGCTTTGTGCCTATCCAAAGGTTATTTTCATCTCCTAAATGTAAGGCATAGGTTTGATTGCAACTTAAACTGTTTGCATCGTTACTGTTATTTTTAAATGCCCGAATATGATAATTATCGTAAAAGGCTAAACCATGATCGGTGGCAATCCATAAATAGCCCAAACTATCTTGTAAGATATCGTTTATGGTTGAGTGTGGCAGGCCATCTTCAATACGCAAGTACTCAAAATCAATTTGTTGATTTTGAGCTATAACAGCCAAGGCAAAGAAACCCCAAATAATAGTTTGGCTAAATTTTTTTATCATTTTTTTAATCCATTAAAGTGTTTTATTAAATGACAACCTCTGCAGCGAGCTTTGCTTGAAATATTGTTCTCTGTTGCATCGCTTGCCCCTTAATTTTAGGGAGGGTTTCATTCGTAGATAATTTGGTGCTAGAAAAATACAAAAAAAATTGCACTGAATTACCATATGTAAAAATTTCTGATCTTTTCCAATCAGGAGTTACCGGGTTAATCGTCTAATTACGATAAAGTTATGGTTAAATTTTTTTTACCAATCTTAAAATCTCACACCTTTTGATAAGCCTTGCAAATGAATTTAAAAAATATAAAACATAAAACTTTGTGGTTTAATACTAACATCGGTTTGATACAAGGAAAGGAAAAGAATAGACAGCTAATCATCAGAAATTTTTAATTCGTTATTCTCTGAATCAAGTACAAATTATAAAGAATAAAGATTTAATTTGGCAATAATCTTGATATATATATATTCTCTTTCTTGACACCCTAATTCAAAAAGTAACAAAGAGATTAAAATTCAGTCTATTGCAACATTGTTTATGTTGGCTCACGTTACGATGTTTTAAAAACTCATAATAAAATCATTTAAACTATCCGATCGCTCTAAGTCAAGTTTTTTGCGCAAGCGCTGCCGCCTTGCTTCTACTCCTTTATAGGTAATATTCAACAAGGTTCCTATTTCGTGGTTGGATAAATTCATGCGAATATACGCACAAAGCTTAAGATCTTTGTGGTTTATTTCGGCATGAGCTGCCTTAAAACGTTCTAGAAAATTATTATGCGTTAAATTAAATTGATGCTCAAACTGATCCCAAAACTGATCGTTTTCCAGCTCTTTTTCAACAAACTTAACCAGTGAGAATAATTTAGGCCGCGATGTGACTGATACCTTGAGCAAAATATCGTTCAAATTATTTTTCAATTCCTTTATCTTCTCGTTTTTATGAAGCAAAATAGTTGTTTTTGAAATAAGCTCATTATTCTTGTATTCTAGCTCTGCATTAAGTTTATCGTTACGCAGTTTGGCAATTTCTTTTTCTTGCTCAGTTTTCTCTAAAAGATGCTTTTGCTTTAAATCTGTATATACCTTGCGTATGTAAAACCACACAAATAGCAAAACAACTGAAAACAAGAGTATTCTAAACCATAATCTTTTCCAAAGTGGTGGTAATACTTCTATTTGTAATGATGAAACTTTCTCACTCCATACACCATCGGCATTAGCTGCTTTAACTTCAAAAGTGTAACTACCTCCCTCTAAGTTAGTATAAGTGGCTGATGGGTTTCCTGTTTTGGAATAAGTCCATTCATGGTTAAATCCATTTAGGCGATATGCATACTGAATATGCTCAGGCGCCGAATAAGTCAACGCCACAAACTCAATGCTTAACATTTTATCTTTTGGACCAATTTCAATGCTTTTTATAAACGATAATGGCTTGTTTAAGCGTTTTGAAAGAGAATCTGCTTTTTCGTAAGTAATTGATTTATTGAATATTTTAACATCGCGAAAAACCACGTTAGGTGTATGCGGATTATCAAAAACATAATTAGGATGAAACTTAACAAAGCCTTTACTCCCACCAAAATAAATTTCACCCGATTCCAATAAGGTATTTGAATTGATATTAAAGCGTTTTCCATCAATACCGTCGGACACATCGTAGTTCTTGAATTTATTATTAAGTGGATTGAACATGGATATTCCTTTGGGTGAACTAAGCCAAATATTACCTCCCTTATCAACAACCACTCCGTTCACTAAGTTCGATGATAGTCCTTGATCTTCTGAAAAATACTCAATTGATTTGTTGTTAAGTGACAGTTTACCAAGCCCAAGGCCTAAACTTCCAACCCACAATTGTCCTAAATAACTCGTACTCATAACACTATGTGCACCATGACCAATGCGCTCAAATACACCCGTTTTTTTATTTAAGAAGCATAAACTACTATTGGCACAAATCCAAACCTCATTGTTAAAGGTAAAGGCAATATCCCAAATAATATTTGAGGGAATTACCTTGTTTCCACTACCTAAAATAAACGACTCATAAATGGGAATACCCTTTGCGTTAATGTCAATATCAGAAGAAGCGATCTTAAATAAGCCACCATCATATACCGCAAACCATATATTACCCTCCTTATCTTCTTTAACAAGGTTTACATCTTGCTTTTCAAAATGTGGAATGTATTCAGGCTTAAAATAATAGCGATATTTTCCTGTTTGTTTATCAAACTGAACTAAGCCGCCGTTAAAACCCAGCCACAAATTATTTTTTGAATCGTTAAAAATGCAACTGTAGCCTCTTTCAATACCATCAAATAATAATGGTTGATAGCTTTTAATGCTTTGCGAATACGTGTATAATCCATTATTGCAAGCGAAATAAATAGCGTTTTCGTATTGTGTTATACATCGAACACTCCCCATTTTAAGCCCACCATTGTTTTTTGCCGAAGTTTTAACAAAGGTAAATTTGTTAGCGTATTTATCGTATTTACTAATGCCATTACCAAAAGAACCAATCCAAAGTAAATTCGAATTATCTAAAAGCATGGACCATATCAAGTTATTACCCAAAGAATTATCGGTACCTTCATCGCTTGTAAAATATTCAACATCTTCCCTATTCCGATGCAGTTTAACAAGTCCATCGCCAAAGGTTCCAATCCATAAATTACCATCTTTATCTTCAGTGATCGACTTGGCCGACCAGTCTATTTTATCTATTAATTGTACTTTTTGAAAGATTGAGTCAGATATTGGCTTCTTATACAGACCCTTGTTCCAAGTACCAACCCAAAGCGTATTTTGACCATCAACGTAGGTTGCCGCTATAGTAGTATTGGGTTGTGTAAA
Organism: Salinivirgaceae bacterium; assembly: GCA_027858735.1. Taxonomy (GTDB): domain Bacteria; phylum Bacteroidota; class Bacteroidia; order Bacteroidales; family SZUA-534; genus GH45. The sequence continues at coordinate 6,713 of JAQICC010000018.1, read as the reverse complement.
ATACCGTGTAATTTTACCACTTCGCTTATTGTAAACATTTAGCCCATTATATTCTAAACCTATATAAAGCAGACTATCGCCTTGAGACGATAAGCTGTTTATTAAATTGCCTGATAAGCCATCTTGGCTTTCATTAAACATTATCTTAGAAATGATACCACTTTGCGGGTCGAAACGATTTAAACCGCCTCCTCTTGTACCTACCCAAACAATGCCATTCTTATCTATTTCTAAATCACGTATATGTGTACTGCTAAAACTAAGCGAATCGTTTTGCTTTTGTTTATACTGTGTAAAACTTAAGGTTTCTTTGTTGAATTTATTTAATCCATGTTCTGTTCCTATCCATATATTTCCATTTTCATCTTCAGCTATGGAATGAACCACAGGGTTTGAAATACCCAAACTATCCTTTTTGTAACGGTATATGGTATAATCAATGCCATCATATTTAATTAGCCCATTGTATGTACCAAACCACATATAACCTTCCGAGTCTTGATGAATGCTTAGAATATAAGCTAATTCTGGTATTTCGTCGAAATAAACATTTTGAAATTGGCTTTTTAATTGGATAGAAAGTAATATTAATCCCAAAAACACGAAATAAGCCGATGCTCTTGACCATTTCATAAACAGTACATACATACGGCTTTTTATAAACCCCATTTAGAAAGTTGTTAATTACACCCTTATATTGGAATTATGAATATAAAATAAATTATTCAATAAAAAAACTCCCAGACAAGAAGTCTGGGAGTTAGGTGTTTAATTAACTAGTTATTTTAGAAATAGCGATATCAGTTATACGCTTTAATTTTTCACTAATCTTATAATTTCACCTTTCGATTCTCCTAATAAGTGCATTAAATAAACTCCCTTATCTAGATGATCTACGGATAAGCTCACCTTATATTCATTAGATATAGGCTGTGAATATACCAATCTGCCATTTATGTCATGAATTTGAATTAAATCATACAAATCGCTATCAAGATCTATGTTTACATTACTTGTAACAGGGTTTGGATATACTTTTAGATGTTTCGAAAATAATGCAGAAGACTTAGCTTTTATAGCTTTTGATTCAGTTTCAGAATCTGTATTAATGTTAATTTCAGCACTTTTCTGAGTTGTTTCAAATTCAATCCAATTCATGTTAAAACCGCCTTCAGGAATTGCAATGGCAAACGATGTAATATTGTTAGAAAAGGTAACATTATCAGTCTCAATGTCCCAACCTTGCCATCCGTTTGCCACATTAACTGATGAATTTGCATAAATCAAACCTCCACCTGCTTTTTCAAGTTGAATTTCGCCTAGTCCGCTATAACTGGCCACACGATATGTAACTTTGTATGATCCTGCAGGTATTTCGGTATTGTAAACCATCCAATCCCCAGCATCGGTCCACCCTACATATTTTCCACCTCCAATATCTGAACAATCATCGGTATCTATTCCATCCATATAAGCATAGTCTTCAGCTTCAATGTGGTAAACTGTGGTATTTGGCTTTTCCTTAAATTCTATCCAGTTTACATTCCATCCACTATTGTTTGATGTAAAACGAATGGTTTGTGCGCCTGCTTGTAAGGTGGCCGTTAAATCTTTGGTTATCCACTCTTGCCATCCTTCCGTAAGATCGAAAGTATAGTTAGTTATTACCGATCCGTTTGAAGTTATTGTAATATCTCCCCCATTAGTTAAACTTGCTACTCGCAGGTCTAAAATATAATCGCCTGTTGTTGGAACAATAATTTCATACTCAATCCAATCATTGGCATCAACCCAACCTACATATTTACCACCTTCTGTGCAATCATCTGTATCAATACCAAACATATCGGTAAAATCTTCAGCCTCAATATTTGCTGGTATTAATACACCAGTTTGTCCGTCGTTAACCGTTACAGATTGTTGTACTGAAGTACTTGTTTGAACACTATTATCGGTAGCACTGATTTGATAATACACCGTTGAGCCATTAGCTTGTGCTGCAATTGTTGCAGTATAAGAACTACCTGAATTACTCATGGCAATGCTAGTACTTAAATTTCCAGCGCTTAATCCCCAGTTTAATTGTGCTGATGAAATACTACCATCATCGGTAATAGTTGCATTTACCACAATATTATCGCTCGATTTTGGTGCGCTTGGTGTAACTGTAATATTAGTAATAGAAGGATATAAATCTACAACATTAAAATCTACTGAGAAAGAAAATTGTGAGTTAGCATCAGTTAAATACTGGTTACTTACTACGTTGTAAGTATAGGCTTCTACCTTACTCTCATTTGGTTTTAGGGTATAATAACGTACGGTAGCTCCATTATCGGCATCGCACTGATAATTCGAAAGGAGACAATGTACGGTACTTCCTCCGTTGGTTGTTTCGGTCCAATGTTTTTCACCTGTAACTTCACCATTAAAGCCTGGACGAGCACATGAATGACCACAAACAGCCATAAATAGGTTATCGTTTTGCTTAATTACATCATCAACCAAATTGTAAGCTGTTGGCTCAAATATATCATGCGTTACAAAAATCCCTTTGCGACTCGGATAGCTGGCAAAAATATTATTTGCCCATTCAATGGATGCCATGTCATAGTCATATCCATGATCGGCAATAATAAACTGATCGTGTGTTTCAATAACTACCAATACAAAATCAACCCCTTGCTCGGTAAACAGGTAATAGGTATTTTCTGATCCATTTAAATAGCCTTGATAATACGGATTTTGTTGTTGTAATTCACTTATGGGAAACCATTTGTTAAATAACGATAAATCATGATCGTGGTTACCCATACATGAGGCATATGGAATACCTTCATTTTTCAGCTTGTCGTAAGCCGGTTTAATTCTGGCGTATTCTGCATCCATAGCGGAATAGCTGTTGTAACCGTAAGTCATATCACCTACGCTTACCACTGAATGTAAATTTAAGAGTTCTTCGTTATCAATAAAGAATTGGGTCATGTTACCCACTTTTTGCGCTTCACTATCCGATTTACTCATGTTCTGCGTATCAGGCATTAAGCCAATGGTAAAACCTGTTGTAGGTTCAGAACCAATTGAAGCAGAGAAATGATTAATGTTTACGCCTCCATTATCAATAACCAATGTTACATGCTGTAATCCTTGCGTTAATGAAACTCCGTTAACTGGAATGGTTACCCAGTCTTGCCAATCGGTTGATCCTGAAATTGTAATTGGCCCCGTTATATCTTGTCCGTTAATTTCAAGGTGTATAATAGGACTTACCTCTGCACCTGAAGCTACGTTAAATTTAAAATCATAATCAGCATCTTTGCTAACGTTTACCTGATAATTCAACCATTCACCCGTTTCAGTCCAGCCTACATTAAAGCCTCCTGAGGTGCATGTTTCAATATCAACTGCATCCGAACGGTATTCGCTACCTTGGTTCGTTGCATCGGTATCGAAAAATGGAACACCTGGGCAACCCGTATTGTAATTTTCCGCTTCAACGGTACCTGGCAACGATACCACATTATTTTGATACGCTGTATGAGCATCAGTACATTCCTCAGCTTCCATACCGTAATCAATCACAAATTCTGATCCCTCACCAGTAAAATAAGTATTGTTAACGGCATCATAAGTATATGCATAAATTTTATCCTCGTCGGGTTTAAAGGTGTAGTAACGCAAGACTGCAGCTTTATTTCCTTGCTCACATTGGTAATCGGTCATAATACAATTTACGGTATTCCCCGATGGAGATTGCTCTGTCCAACGAACTTCTTTTGCACAAGAATGTCCACAAACCGCTAAGAAAAGATTATCATGCTGCGTAATTACATCATTGATTAATCCTTTTTCTTCAAAGAAATCGTGTGTTACTAAAATTGCTCTTCTATCGGCATGTTGTGTTAAAATATTGTTCGCCCATTCTATCGATTCCCAATCGTAATAGCCCACATGATTATCATGCGTTTGAATTACGACAATAATAAAGTCCATGCCCGATTCAGTAAAAAGATAGTAGGCATTTTTCATATCACCATCTTTACTACCACCGTATGTTGATGTTCCTAGAAATTCGCTTTCTGGGAAAAAAGTATTTAAACCAAAGCCATCTCTGTCAGGATCGTGGTTTCCTTCACATGGTGCATAGGGCATTCCTGCATCTTTTAACACATCGTATGAACGGCGCACACGCACCCATTGATCGTAAGCTCCCCACTGGGTCATATCACCCAATGAAGCCACAAAGTTTATGTCCAAAGCCTCACGGTTATCTACAAACCATTGTGTTATTTTAGTAATTCGGCTTGCATCGCCATCATTTTCCGATAAGTTTTGGGTGTCAGGAATGGTACCAAAGGTAAACGATTTGGCAGGTGGGTTATCTTTTGTAACTGTTACTGCGCATGTTGAAGTAAAACCACCATCATCAGTAATACAAGATATAGTAGAAGTCCCTTCTGCTAAAGCTGTTATAACACCACTTGCATTTACAGTAGCAACAATTGTATTGGAACTTGTCCAACTAACACCTTTATTAGTTGCATTGCTTGGTAATACATATGCTGTTAATTGTTTTGCAGTGTTTACTTTTACTTTAGTCGATGTTAGATCAACATCAACGCTTGTAACATCAACTGGTCCGATATTTCCTTGTTCCCAATAAATATTATCAACACCTACCTGAAAATCAGTAAAATTAGCGTCAGAACTGGCAATAGTAAACATATAATCTATTGATACTAAAGAAAGCGTTCCTTGTAATTCACTAATAGGAATAGTAGCCTGAGCCCATTCTCCGTTGCGAACTAGACCATATGAAGTTTGATTAGCTGGAAATAGAACAAAGTTTTCTCCACCTTGTGTATCTGTTGCTCCAATTCTAAAGGAAACGTTTGCAGGTATTTTGATGTTAAATTTTAAATTTCCGTTGGTATAATTACTCATGTTTCGTGGCTGGTTAGCCTTAACACCACCCCCAAACCACGCACCGGGTTGCGAAGCTTGCCATGAAATGCTGTTTGCGCCCTCAAACGGAGTAATATTGCCAGCTGTAAATGTTACAGGATCGCCCCACGCCCAAATTTCCGATGTACTTCCTTCAGCTAGTTTTACATTGCATGCAGTTTCATCGGTATATACGCCAAAAGTTCCTGTTTCAGCAGTATTGTCCCCTTTAATAGTTACAGTACCTTGTCCGTTCCATTGGCTCACCTTAATGTAATCTACAATCATTTTAGCATTGCCACCTAAAGGTGCCGTAACCTGATCTTTATTGTGGGCATCGGTTAAATCTCCTCCAACAGCCATATTTAAAATCAAATAGAATGGTTTTTGGAATTCATCACTTCCTTCGTTTATCGTAAAAGGTGCGGTGTACAAATCATATTCTGTTCCATTATCGCTTACTGTAAAACGAATACTTTCACTGTCCCAATACATGCGATAGGTTACAAAACGGTTGGCTAATGAAGTTGCTGGATTGTAAGGGTTATTATAATTAACATCGCTTGCAATACTTGCATAACCATCAGCATCCCAAATTAAGTTAGCCGCAGTAACGGTATTTTCGTTGGCACCTGAATAGCCCTGCCAATCTCTGAAAGCAGCATCATGCCCTTGCTCCATCATATCAATTTCACCACATTTTGGCCAGCCAATATCTTTATGATTGGTGCCCAATAACCAGGCAGCAGGCCATAAACCTGTTGCTAAATAGGGTGTACTCATTCTTATCTCAACCACCCCATATTTAATTTCAAGAAGATCTTGCGTAAGTACTTTACCTGAAGTAAAATACAATCCATTAATGGGTTCTGAAATTCGATTGGCTTCTAAAACCAGGCCCTTATTACCCTCATCATTAGGAATATCGCCAATGGAAACGTTTGCTTGTTTATAATACTGTAACTCGTTGTTACCGAAATTACACAATCCCTCGGCACAGCCATCGCCTTCATAGGGGATCCAAATATTCGTGTTAAAACTGTTAAAATTGTCTTCCCAAAGTACATCTCCTACCTGGGCTATTAATTGAAAATGCATAAAAATTAAAGCATTTACAATTAATAATGATTTAAGTAATGTTTGTTTCATAGTGAAGTTTTTAGTTATTAGTATTGCACTAATTTTCTTATTAGTTTCTGCAATTTAGATACAACACAAACGTTTGTGCAACTAATTACCCCCCAATAAGACCCTTGAATAACCCTACAAAAACCTTCATAATACATTTATTATGTTGATATAATGACACTTAATCCTTTCACTACTGGTTGGTTTTGAAGATCAGGATTTATTTATGCAACTAATAGAGCGTGCTCAAATTAACATTACAATTTTGCATATCTTTTTCCTTTACACTGCGTAAAAATTATTAACCGTAGCTATGCTTATGCTTGCAAATTTTGCCTTGTCTAAAGAAAAAATCCGAAGCAAATTTTATGTCAGGCTAATTTTAAGAAGGCTCTACTAATCTGTAGAATAGTAAAGAATTAAAACATCTAGTGTAATTATAAATGAACTGAAAAATAGATGTAAACCCAAATTGAGCGATTCGCTAACGCAAATCTGCTCAATCGACTGAGGCCTTGTAAGTAGTCTCAGCAAGAAAACTCCAATAATTTCGTTACTCTTGCATTTCAACCAGTCATCCCGAGATTTCGGGACTCCTGATTTTCAATGCTGCGAAAGCCTCATTCTTGGAGCTTTCTTAT
>JAQICC010000442.1 GCA_027858735.1 Salinivirgaceae bacterium | reverse complement strand
CCTAGATCCCCTAAAGGGGACTTCGAAAAATATTGGCTTTTGTTGACTTCCTTTAGGGTCGGGATAGAATAACGAAAGCCAATATTTTTCGATTTAGGGAAATTTGTCGTGCACCCGCTGGTTTTGACATTGTTATCAATAAAATGCCTGAATCCTTCCTTCCTATAGTAAAATACTAAATTCAAATAAAGGCTTCTTTGAACAAGCATATAAAGAGATGGGCTTTGATAAGGAAACTTCATTCGAAGAGTTTTTTATTTGGTGGTATCATATTATTTATACCAAAGCTACAGATGTTTTAATCGAACAAAATATAATAAAAAGCCCTAAAAATGGATTGTTCTATTATGAAATGAAAATATAATCGTTGCATAACAATATAGGATTTAAGGCTCAGTTGAGAGCAAAGAAAAGGCACTGAATTATCGAATATATCAGTACCTAAATTGCAACTATGACGTTACTTTATCTGACTCAATTGAGTTTTAAATCATGTTGGGCTAAACTTAGAAAATTAAGAGTGCACATATAATTATATAGGGGATTTAATAAATTGCATATTTTTTAATCGTTGTTCATTGTTTTTTCAATTGTATTTTTAATATGCAAATTTAGAGTTATTAATTAAAAAAAATGTAGTTTGGATAAAAAACCACCGGCCGATAGGACGGTTTAGTTCAACAGCGTATACACCCAATGCTACCAATTAGTTACACGATAATGAGTACTAGCAATGAACTCCGTAAATTTACTTTTTCAACAAAAAATAAATTTGTTTTATAGGTGTTCACAAACTAAATTCGCTACTACTAAATTTTAACGGTAGGAAACTTAAAAACGCACTTGGTGTATACAAACGTTCTATTTTAATAACATATACTTTACTTATGCGAATAACTAATTTTTGATTTTTATAGTCATTTTTCATTTAACTAAAATACGAAAATATGTGGTTTTCAAAAAAGGCAATTAAACGGCCGTTTAATGAAACTGTATCAGGAACTAGTACAAATGAAAGGTTTAATTCATATCATTTACCAGACACTTTTTCAAAGTCATTTCATCAAAAAACTATTGGAGCTTTGCAATATTTACTGCTGTTTTAATTTTGAAAAAATTGAAATTCATTTTCAAACTAACCCTTCACTGAATTTGGAACAGGTAATAATTGCTATGTTTACTTATTCTTTACAATAAAAACAATATAACTAATTAATATTTAACACTTTAATAACAGAATATTTTCAAAATGAGTTTACTAAATATTTACAGCTTTAGTTACACATTGAATAAGTCATGAAAGATTCACCCCCTACTTTCACCCCTACATAAAATACATAAGCCTGATAATCAATGATTATCAGGCTTAAAATGTGCCCAAAACAAGACTCGAACTTGCACGCCCTTGCGAGCACCAGCCCCTCAAGCTGGCTTGTCTACCAATTTCAACATTTGGGCGGTATTTTATAGAACGACTGCAAAAATAGTTAAATTTTTATAGCATGAAAATGCGTGGTTAATTTTTCAAACAATAATGCATATTCTCAATATTTAGCAAAACATTATTGTAAATTCGCTTAATAACGTAAAATCATTTATATGAAAGCTGCCCGCATTACCAATGCTTTATTAATTGCAATAGCCTTTGTCATAATTTTTATTTATGGCAAACCATTAATTATGCCTTTTGTTATTGCCGTTATTTTTTGGTTTTTAATAAAAGAAATTCGCGATTTATTAAAAAAAATCCCTCTGATTAGAAAAAAAGTGCCTGCTTTTGTACTTAATCTAATCGGATTTGCCATTATTTTTGCAGTGTTAGGAGCCATTACTCAAATATTAATTGTAAATATTAAACAGCTTACCAAATTAATACCTGTTTATCAGGAAAATATAACTGCGGTAGCAGAAAGTATACAGACCAATTTTAGCATAGATATTGTTTCAAGAACCAAAGAATTTTTAGGCGATTTTGAATATTCCAAGCTTCTATCAAGTCTGCTAACCTCATTAAAAGATATTTTTGGAAAAGCATTCCTTATAATTATCTATACTTTGTTTTTATTATTAGAAGAACCATTTTTCTCTCGAAAAATTAAAGCAATTTATTCCAATATTAGCAGTTTTAGCGAAGTAAATTCCATACTTGGACAAATTGACAAATCTATTGGAAGATACCTATCAATAAAAACCTTGGTAAGCATTATTACAGCTTCATTAAGCTACTTTGCCTTGTTAATAATTGGAATTGATGTACCCCTGTTTTGGGCTTTTCTAATTTTTATTATGAATTTTATTCCCACAATTGGTTCTTTAATTGCTACTTTATTCCCTGCCATATTTGCCATGCTTCAGTTTGGCGAATACATGCCCGGCATATGGGTTTTAAGTATAGTGGGAGCTATACAACTTGTTATAGGTAATTTTCTCGATCCTAAACTTACCGGCGACTCCCTTAACGTAAGCCCTTTGGTCGTAATTTTAGGCCTCTCATTTTGGGGTGCCATTTGGGGCATTTTAGGCATGATTCTAAGTGTTCCTATTTCCGTAATGATGATTATAATTTTTGCACATATACCTGGAACAAGAAGTATTGCTATTCTGCTCTCCAAAAAGGGCAATGTTGGCAGTAAACCAATAGTTAAATAAAAAAAACTGAAAAACATTTTGATTTTTAAAAATACATTCACTTACTTTGTATCAGTAAAAATGCAAAAATGATTAGAAATTATAAAAATATTTGGTGGTGGCGTAACGATTTGTAACAATCTCGTGAAAACGCTATGTGCCCTATTTTATTTAACAGGCCTGTCGAAAATCACGACAGGCTTTTTTTTGTTAAAAACATAAAACACCGTAAATATGAAACAGTTCAATTTTTCAGTTAACACCAAAGAAATTCTGGCCGATGTTTTAACACCAGTAGCCATATACTTAAAACTTCGCGATGTTTTTCCAAACTCAATACTTCTTGAAGGAGCTGATTTTAAAGCTGGCGACAATCAATACTCTTTTATCTGTCTAAATCCAATGGCAGGTATAAAAGCTGTAGGGCCAAACATTGCAATATCATATCCCAATGGTTCTGAAGAATCTATTGAACTAAAAAACATGTCGGATGCCACAGCGCTTTTAAGCGAATTTGCAAAAGCATTTATTCCAATATCAAGTATGGAAAAAGTTCCGGCTTCGGGTTTATTCGGCTATTCAACTTATGAGGCTGTAACTTATTTTGAGGATATTAAGTTACAAAAACCTGAAGCAGCAGATCAAATACCTGACATGCTTTTCCAGTTTTATAAATACATTGTTGTAATAAACCATACGAGCAATAGGCTTACTCTTGTTGAACATATTTTTGGTAAGGAAGATTCTCAATTAAAGTTTATTGAAGAGCAATTGCAAAACAGAACATTTGCAACTTATCGGTTTAACACAAAAGAAGGCGAAGAAACGAATATTACAAACGAAGAATATATGGCAATGGTTGCCAAAGGTAAAGAACATTGCCTTCGTGGTGATGTTTTTCAAATTGTGCTTTCCAGAGCTTTTAGCCAACAATTTACAGGAGACGATTTTAATGTTTACCGGGCATTACGCTCAATAAACCCCTCGCCTTACCTTTTCTATTTCGATTTTGGAGGCTTCAAGCTTTTAGGTTCGTCACCCGAAGCACAAATTAAAACTAACGATGGCAAAGCCTATATTAACCCCATTGCAGGAACATTTAAGCGTACCGGTAACGATAAAGAAGATAAAGCCTTGGCTGAAAAACTTTCTGCCGACCCTAAAGAAAACAGCGAACATATAATGTTGGTTGATTTAGCCCGAAACGATTTAAGTAGAAATGCTGATAATGTTAAAGTTAGGTTTTTTAGAGAAATTCATTATTATTCGCATGTATTGCATATGGTTTCAGAAGTTCAAGGCGAAATTAGACCCGATGCTGATCCTGTTCGTATTTATGCCGATACATATCCGGCAGGAACCTTAACCGGAGCACCAAAATACAAGGCCATGGAACTAATAAATAAATACGAAAATAAAGCTCGTGGATATTATGGTGGTTGTATTGGAAATATTGGTTTAGACGGTAAAATAAACCTTGCCATAACCATTCGATCGTTCATGAGCAGAAACAATACACTTCATTATCAAGCTGGTGCTGGTGTTGTTGCCGACTCATCGGAAGAAAGTGAATTAGCAGAAGTAAATAATAAATTGGCAGCCTTAAAAATGGCCATTGAAGAAGCAAAAAAAATATAGATAACAGATTGATAGTATCAAGACACAAGATTTAATCTTTGTTCTTGATTCTTGATACTTAATACTAAATAAAACATGAAAATTCTAGTAGTAGATAATTACGATAGCTTTACATACAATCTGGTTCATTATATAAAAAATGTAACTGGTAAATTGCCCGATGTTTATCGCAACGATAAAATAACAGGTGAAGAAGCTCTAAAGTACGATAAGATTTTGCTGTCTCCAGGCCCTGGAATTCCTGATGAAGCTGGAAATCTTAAGGAAATTATTAAAACCTGTGCGCCCACAAAAAGTATTTTTGGTGTGTGCCTTGGGGCTCAAGCCATTGCTGAAGTTTTTGGAGGCTCACTTTACAATATGAACAAAGTTTATCATGGTGTATCATCTCCAATTATTAAAACCAAGGAAGAGGAGCCGCTTTTTGATGGGATGCCTAAAGTTTTTGAAGGTGCTCGCTACCATTCTTGGATAGTTAACCGCGAAGGTCTACCACAACATTTAAAAGTAACCGCCATTGATGAAGAAGCTCAGATCATGGCACTTCGCCATACTGAATACGATGTTAAAGGCGTACAATTTCATCCTGAATCCATATTAACCGAGAACGGTATTGAGATTATTAGAAACTGGATTAACTCCTAAAAGAAAGAATTACTCATTGATAATTATAGAATTATGACTGAAATGCGACATATAATAAACCACTTAACTTCACAGAAGACCTTATCGAGTGGTGAGGCACGTCAAATATTGAGCGACATTGCTGAAGGGATATATTCTGAAATTGAAATGGCCTCTTTTTTAACAGTATACTTAATGCGAAGTATTACTGTTGAAGAACTATCAGGGTTTCGCGATGCGTTATTAGAGCACTGCTTGCGCATTGATTTGCAACAAGAAACAACTATTGACCTTTGTGGTACAGGTGGCGATGGAAAAGACACATTTAATATATCAACCTTAGCATCTTTTGTAACCGCTGGTGCTGGAGCGAAGGTTTCAAAACATGGTAACTATGGAGTATCTTCGTCGTGTGGATCATCCAATATTTTAGAACATTTTGGTTATAAGTTCACCTCTAATCAGGAGAATCTTCGTGAGCAAATTGGCGAAACCGGAATCTGCTTTTTGCATGCACCCTTGTTTAATCCAGCAATGAAAAATGTTGCCCCTGTGCGTAAAAGTTTAAGGGTGAAAACCTTCTTTAATATGTTAGGACCCATGGTTAATCCTGCTTTTCCACAAAAACAGCTTGTCGGGGTTTTCAGTCTCGATTTAGCTCGCCTTTACGGATACATTTACCAACAAAGCTCTAAAGATTTCAATATACTTCACAGTCTTGATGGATATGATGAAATATCACTTACTGGAGCTTTTAAAAGTATTAGTAATAAAAGTGAAGACATTTTCACTCCTGAAGATTTAGGCTTAAAAACTATTAAACCTGAAGAAATAGCTGGTGGCCAAACCATAGAAGATTCTGCTAGAATTTTTCAGTCGATACTTAAAGGAGAAGGAACTGAGGCACAACAAACCGTTGTTGAAACCAATGCTGCATTTGCCTTAAAAACGTATTACGATAATGAATTTGTAGAATGCCAGGCTATGGCTAAAGAGTCCATTGAAAGTGGTAAGGCGCTTGCATCCTTTAATAAAATGGTTGAGATTTCACAAAAGATATAAATTGCAAAGCCAATAAAAATGGAGGTTTTAAAAGCACAATATAACGATTTAAAGGATATTCTTGAATTGCAAAAATTGTGTTATCATGAAAGTGGGCTCAGGTATAATGATTTTAATATTCCTCCACTAATGCAAACTATTTCTGAGATTAAAAACGACTTTGACACAAATACCTTTTTGAAAATTTCCGACAACTCTAAAATTATTGCAAGCATCAGAGCATATGAAAAAAAAGGTACATGTTATATTGGTCGTGTTATTGTTCATCCGGAATATCAGAACCAAGGTTTAGGCAAGGCAATAATGCAAAACATTGAATGGCATCATAATAAAGCAAAAAGATTTGAATTATTTACCGGTTTTCGTGATAAGAAGAACCTATACTTTTATAAAAAAATTGGCTATGAGCAATTCAAGACAGAATTAATTAGTACTAGTATTTCAATAGTTTATTTAGAAAAATATAACCTTAATCCGTAGAGCTCTTATTGGAGTTTTAAAATGATTATTTTCAGGCATTAAATAATGGCAACAATACTCGATAAAATAATAGAACATAAAAAAGTGGAAGTTGAAAACCAGAAAAAACTGGTTTCAATTAATGAACTATTAACTCAAAAAAGAGGGCGTTCCTCCTATTCTTTAAAAGCAAATCTATTAAAAGAAGGTGCTAGCGGAATTATAGCTGAATTTAAACGCAAATCGCCATCAAAAGGTTGGATTGACCAGAACGCTATATCAACAGAAGTTGTACCCGCATATGAACACGCTGGAGCAAGTGGTTCAAGCATTTTAACCGATTTGGAATTTTTTGGTGGAACTTCGAATGATTTAATAGAGGCAGCTAAACTTGTTAAATTGCCCATTCTACGTAAAGATTTCATGATAGATGAATATCAAATCATTGAGGCTTCAAAAATAGGAGCCGACGTTATTTTATTAATTGCTTCATGTTTATCGCCACTAAGAGTAAAAGAATTAGCCCAAACTGCCCAAGAATATAAGCTTGAAGTTCTTCTGGAAATACACAACCACAAAGAGTTAGAACATATTTGCAAGGATGTGAATTTAGTTGGTGTAAATAACAGAAATTTACATACTTTTACGACCAGTCTTGAAACGTCGGTTGACCTAAGCGGCCATATCACTGATGATTTTGTCAAAATCAGTGAAAGTGGAATAGCTTCAGGAGCCGATATTCAACACTTATTGAGCCATGGATATAAAGGTTTCTTAATTGGTGAATCGTTTATGAAAACAGATAATCCCGGCCGTGCTTGTGAAAAATTTATAAATTCTGTTAAGTATGAGTAAAGAACTACAAATTAAAGTATGTGGCATGCGTAACCCCCACAACATTACTGATGTTGATGCCCTGAATCCCAATTACATCGGAATGATTTTTTATGCTGAATCGCCACGAAATATGGATAAAAATCCGGATGCCATACCTGAAACTAAAGCTAAAAAAGTTGGCGTATTTGTTGATGCTGATGTGGAAACAATTATTAAAAAAGCGCGCGAATTTAAATTTAATATTGTGCAGTTACATGGCAATGAATCGCCTGATACATGTGCAGAATTAACAGAATTAGGTTATAAAGTATTTAAAGCTTTTAAAATAAACGACGAATCTACGGTTAGCGAAATTGAACCTTATAAAGATAAATGTGAGGCTTTTCTATTTGATACGAAAACAGATAAACCAGGTGGTTCAGGTAGAAAATTCAATTGGGATAAACTCAACGAATTGGGTGAAGTTTCTAAATTTTTTCTTAGTGGAGGAATTGGAATTGGCGATGCCGAAACAATATTAGAACTAAAACATAAGAATTTAATAGGAGTTGACATTAATAGTAAGTTTGAACTTGAACCAGGCCTAAAAGACGACACTTTAATAAGACTCTTTATTGAATCAGTTCAAAATCAGTTAGTATAGATCAAAAAAACAGAATATAAAATGAGTTTTCAGGTTGATAAAAAAGGTTATTATGGTAAATTTGGTGGAGCGTTTATTCCTGAAATGCTTTACCCAAATGTGAAGAATTTAGAGGATAACTACCTAAAAATAATGGAAAGCGATGCTTTCAAAAGAGAGTTTATTGACCTTTTAAAAAACTATGTGGGACGTCCTTCTCCACTCTACTATTCTAAACGCTTATCGCACAAATACAATATTAATCTTTACCTAAAGCGTGAAGATTTGAACCACACCGGATCGCATAAAATTAACAATACTATTGGCCAAATTTTAATGGCTCGACATTTAGGCAAAAAACGGATTATTGCCGAAACTGGTGCAGGTCAGCATGGTGTAGCAACAGCTACAGTATGTGCTCGCGAAGGTTTAGAATGTATCGTTTTTATGGGTGCAACCGATGTAGCGCGTCAAATGCCAAATGTCGAAAAAATGCAAATGTTAGGTGCAACTGTTGTTCCTGTGCAATCGGGTAACAAAACACTTAAAGATGCAACTAACGAAGCCATTCGCGATTGGATTAATCACCCCAATGAAACACATTACATAATTGGTTCGGTAGTTGGGCCTCATCCTTACCCTGATATGGTAGCACGTTTTCAGTCGGTTATTAGTGAGGAGATGCGCAGTCAGCTTCAGGAACAAACAGGCTCTCCTCTACCCGACTCTATTATTGCCTGTGTAGGTGGTGGAAGTAATGCTGCTGGTGCCTTTTACCATTATTTAGATGAAAAATCGGTGCGTTTAATTGCAGTGGAAGCCGATGGTTTAGGATTAGAAACAGGGGAAACTGCTGCAACCATTGCTGCCGGAGTTACAGGTATTATACATGGCAGCAAAACACTGCTAATGCAAACCGACGATGGACAAATTATTGAACCCTATAGCATTTCAGCTGGTTTAGATTACCCTGGAATTGGACCAATACATGCCAATTTACATGACTCACATAGAGCCGAATTTGTTCGTGCTACCGATGATGAAGCTATGGATGCGGCCTTTGAACTTACTCAAATGGAAGGTATTATTCCTGCTTTGGAATCGGCTCATGCTTTGGCTGCATTGCCAAAACTAAATTTTAAAAAAGGCGAAACAGTAGTAGTTAATTTATCGGGCCGTGGTGATAAAGACATGGAAGCATACCGTAAACGCTTGATAAAAAATACAGAACTTTCAGCAAATAAACCTGCTGAAAAAAATGAAGCCGCTGATATGTGGCGTGCGGAGCACCGAATCCCTGAAAATAAATCACAATCGGGTGCGAATGAAGTTAATGGATTATTCGTACCATAGTTAGTAAGATTTCAAAAGCCTTCAGCCAAAAACAAGAATTCAGAAACAAGAAACAAAATTACCATGAATCGAATAAATAAACTTTTCCAAGAGAAGCAAAATAATATTTTATCCATCTATTTTACAGCTGGCCATCCTACTTCTGAATCTGTTGTTCCAATTATTACAGAACTAGAAAAGCAAGGTGCCAATTTAATTGAAATAGGTATGCCATTCTCCGATCCTATGGCTGATGGTCCCGTAATACAACAAAGCAGTCAAGTAGCATTGGCAAATGGCATGAGCCTTAAAAAGCTTATTGGGGACCTTTCTGAAATTAGGCAATCGGTTAAAATTCCATTAATTCTTATGGGATACTTAAATACAGTAATGCAATATGGAGTAGAAAAATTTTGCAAAGATATTGCAGAAATCGGTATTGATGGAGTTATTCTGCCTGACATGCATCTTGAAGTTTATGAAGAAGAGTACCAGTCAATTTTTGAAAAATATGGAATTCTACCTGTATTCTTAATTTCACCAAACACAACTGAAGATCGTATACGTAAAACGGAGAGTTTATCAAAAGGATTTATCTATGCCGTTTCATCATCATCCACTACTGGTGCAAAAGTGGGCTTTAGCGACGAAAACGAAGCTTACTTTAAACGTATTCACGATATGAATTTATCGATACCTACGCTTATTGGTTTTGGCATTTCAAATAAAACAACTTTTACTCAAGTATGTAAATACCAAAGTGGTGGTATCATTGGCAGTGCCTTTATTAAAGCTGTTGATGGATCGGAAAAACCTGAAGAAAAAATTGCTGATTTTATTAAGACTATAATTTAGCGAATTTAAAGTTTTTTGAAAATGGTAAACTAATGTATTTTTCATTCTTCCATGCCAATTATGGAAACCATTTTCCTTACAAAATATATAATACCTAAGTTGAGCGATTCGAACAAAGTGAAGAGGCGCTTTACTTAGGTATAACCCTCCCGACCTCCGGTACGGGACAGGCTGACCTAGGAATTGTTGGTTTTCACATTTTGAG
>JAQICC010000441.1 GCA_027858735.1 Salinivirgaceae bacterium | reverse complement strand
GAAACCATAGATGGGCACAGTCTTACATGAAATATATTTTCACCCAATTGGGTGAAAACGAAATTAGTGTTAATTCGTGTAATTCGTGGCCTCAAAGAATCCGCTTGCGGATTTAAGGATCTCATGGATGTGTAAACATTACACGCTCTTTCAACAGCATAACGATAAACATTTATCAAAATTCCACGCCATATTTCGGACTCCCACCGCACAAGACTATCAGTAACTACATGCATTATTCCATAATTAAAGTACTTTTGTTTTATTTGCTGATTTTTTGAATCTACCCACTAAATTGGTAGTAATACCGAAATATTAAGGGATTTTTGAAGGGCATAGCACTTGCACTGAGCTTAGTCGAAGTGACGTTACGTATTGACAAAATAACGAGAATCTTTCAAAAAAGGCGCATAATAGAACTTAAGGATAAAATTTAAATAGCTTCTAAGTTCGATATACCCAAAAATGGAAGCAAGTATTAGGAGAGGAGTATTGAGAATTAGCAATAGAATTAAGATTATACTCTAACGCCCAAAATAATCATATCATCAATCTGATCAATATCACCACGCCAGTCATCAATGGTACTCTCCAATATTTCCCATTGTTCAAGCATGGAGTTATGTTGAATTTTCGCAAGAAGCTCTTTAAACGGGCGCGACTTAAATTTGCCACCATTTGGTCCTCCAAATTGATCGGCGTAACCGTCGGAGAATATATAGAAAGTATCCCCTTTTTCAAGCTGAATTTCATGATTGGTAAAACTATCCTTTTCACGAATATATATTCCAATCGGCATTTTATCTCCTTTGGTTTCTAGCAATTCTCCATTTCTAAAAAGATACAATGGGTTATATGCCCCTGCATATTCCAATAGCATAGTATCAAAATTAATTACGCAAATCGCAATATCCATACCATCTTTCGCTTCTCCCTCTTTACCGGTTTGATCCAAAGTGCGTTTTACTTGGTCTCTTAACTGATTTAATATTAAACTTGGTTGAACAGTATTGTTTTTATTTACAATTTCATTCAAAAACGACACTCCTAACATGCTCATAAATGCACCGGGAACCCCATGGCCTGTGCAATCGGCAGCAACCAATATTACCTTATTATCAATTTTATTCATCCAATAATAATCGCCACTAACAATATCGCGCGGTCTGAATAAAATAAAATGCTCAGGCAAATGGCAATTGGCCCAGTCATCGGAAGGTAAAATGGCCGTTTGAATTCGTTTTGCATATCGTATACTATCGGTAATTTCTTCTTTTTGCTTTTCAATTTCTTCATTCTGGTGTGCCAAAAGAATATTGTCTTTTTTCTTTCGTTGATAACTGCGTAAAACTTGAACCGAAAAACCAGAAACAATAATAAGAACAGCAATAATAAAAGCGCGAATTAAGCGGTCTCTTTGTTGTTTTTGTTGGTATTCCAAGTCTTTCTGGGCCTGATAAAACTCTTGCTCCTTTTGCTGTTTATCAAACTCATACTGCATACTCATTTGGGTAAGCAACTCTACATTTTCATCACTTTTTAAGGTATCACTCCAATTTTTATATAAAACATAGTTTTCATAAGCAAGTTGAAAATTTCCAACTCCAGCATAAGCCTGACTCAAGGCTTTATGACACTTTTGGACATTATCTAAGGATTCTATTTCCTTAGCCATTGATATAGCTTTATTTAAGTAAGGAATAGCTTTATTAAATTTATTCTTATTTGTATAAACATCAGCAATTCCTTGATATGAAACTATTTTCTCTTCAATCTCACTTATTTCACGATTATTAATTTCCAAACTTTTTTTATAATATTCATAAGCGATATTTAAATAATCTGGAAAAGTATTCCAATCTTTTGCATTGTAGGTTTGACCAAACAGATTATACAATACTACTAATCCTCTTATATCATTTAATTCTTTATAAAGTTCGAGTGATTTATTATAAACAGAAAGCGTTGAATCAAATTTTTCTTTCTGGGAATATATTCCACCAATATTTCTGTAGGTATCTGCAATAATTTGTTTTGAATTTATGTTTGAAGCTATTAAAATGGCTTTTTTGTAGTACTCTAAAGCGTTTTCAAATTTTTCCTGATCTTCATATATTCCTCCGATATTAGCCAAGGTTTTGGCCACCATTGATAAATTGCCAATTTCCTCATTAATTTCAAGACTTAAAAAGTAATTATTCAGAGCCTTTTGGTAATCGCCCAAATTACCGTATGCTACTCCTAGATTATTATGGCAATAAGCGCTTTTCTCTTGATCATTTAAAGAGGTATAGAGATTTAAAGCTTCTTTATAATGGTAAATTGCCAAGGAATAGTCTGATTGAATTTGATATACTAAACCCATTAGTAATTCATAACTAGCACCAGTAGGTAAGTTTTCTTTTTGTTTATTTATTTCTTTGCTAATGTTATAGTAATGTATGATACTATCAAATTCATACTCATAATAAAAGCACTTGCCTACATTGTAGTAGGCTTTTGATATACCAGTACTAAAATTTAGTTTTTTGGCTAAAATGAGAGCATTATTCGAATAGTTTAAACCTTTTTCATTGTCTAATCCAATAAATTCATTTGCAAGCTCGTTAAGGATATTCACCTTAGAAGTATCTTCTTTAGCAATTTCTAAATCTTTTGTTAGCTCAACTATTTTTAAAGAGTCATCTTCTTGTGAAAACAAGTATATGGGAAGTAACAAGCTAAATATCAATAAGCATCTCATTTTTTATTTTCCTATTTTTTCCTAAGCCAATAAATATAAGAGTATTTTTATAGTAATTAGCTAAATTCATCAATTTTATAAAACACTTTATGTAAATGACCTGTATTTGTTTTATTATAAAATTACATTGTTGATTAACGTGTTTAATGTACAATTTCGTTATAAGTTTTTGGGGAATCAAGAAGGAAAAACAGTTAATTATTGGTAGTAATCTGTGGGTATAAAAAACCATAATAGCCGGGGCCAAATATTTCAGGAAGGGATTAAATGAATTCTTTTTTGGGTTATTGCAGGAGCATTTCTATTCAATTGTCAAAAAACGGTTTCTTTTTGAATTATTATTCAGTATATTCGAAAACTTGCATAAACTGGGTGTATTCAAAATTTTAACACAAGAGAATGAGAAAACTTTATCTATTTATTCTGCTAATACTATTTATTGGAACTGTTTCTGCTCAAGAGAATCCTCGAATTGATAAAAAAACATTTTTTCTTGAAACTGATGGTCTTGAAGCTGCGAAAAAAGACTTTAAAATTGCTGAAAAGTATTATAGAAAAGGTCGTGGCACCTATGACGAGGCATTAAAGCATTATTTAAAAGTTTATAAATACAATAGTGAATCGCATGCCTTAAATTATAAAATAGCTACCTGCTTTTTGGGGTCATCCGATAGAAAATCATCACTGGCCTATTTTCTTAAAAGTTCGCCTGAAATTGCAAAAGATTATTATTTGGGTTTGGGTCGTTCTTACCAATACAATCTTAAGTTTGATGAGGCAAAAGAAGCGTATTCAAAGTATTTATTTTCCCTGCGAACATGGGAGCAAAAGGATGCTAAGAAACTGGTTGATCAATTATCAGGTGAATGTGAGGTTAGTAAAGAAATTCTTGTGGATTCTGTAGCAGCCTTTATTATTAATTTGGGGCCGCTTGTAAATACGTATTATGATGAATACGGTGCAGTGCTAAATCCAAAAGAAACTAAAATGTATTTCTCGTCTAAAAGGCCATTTAAAGAACCTAATAAACGGGTATCGCGCTTTAAATTTAAAGAGCGTATTATGCAGGTAGGAAATAATGGAATTGATGAACCAGCTAACTCTGTTGAAGGTATTTATGAATTAGACTTTAGGGTAAATACGAGTATTGCAGGGTTCGATAAAGTAGAAGAAAAAGTATATTTATATAAGGGTAAAAAGCATAATGGACGCCTGTTTTCTTCGGTGTACGATGAACAGGAGTGGAGTAGGCCAAAACCTTTAAGAAAAGGCGTTAATCATATTGCTTATAAAGTAACTACGGTATCGGTTGATAAAAACGGAACATATTATTTTGTAAGTGATCGAAGAGGGGGTTTTGGAGGCAAAGATATTTGGTTTACCACTAAAAAAATTAATAATAGCTTTAACAAACCAATTAATTTGGGCGATACCATAAATACGCCCTTTGATGAGGAAAGTGTTTTTATTACTGAAGATGGCAACACCTTATATTTTTCATCGAAAGGTGGAAAAGGAATGGGTGGGTTTGATGTTTATAAATCTGTAAAAAATGATAGTGGAAAATGGGAACCTCCAGTAAATATGGGTTATCCTATAAATAGTGCAGCCGACGAATTGTTTTATTATCCAACCAAAGACTCTATGCTTGCAGTATATTCAACAGTTAGAGGTGACAGCTACGGTGGTATGGATATCTATAAAATTCAACGCGATCCGCGAATACCATTTAAATTATTAGGTTCGGTTGTTGATGTTGAATCAGGAAAGACTTTGAATGCATCGGTTAATATATATGACAACAGTACCCAGAAGCTCATTAATTCTGTAAAAGTTGATTCTTTGGCAGGTATTTATATGTTAGATTTTGAAGATGTGGGCGACTATTTCATTCAAATTGATTGTCAAGGTTATAAAACCATTACTGAAAAAATAGTATGTCCTGAAATTAAATACGCCACAGTTGTTCAAGATTTTTCATTAGAGCTTCTTAGACATCCGTTTACATTGGTTGGTAGAGTTACTGATGTGGATAAGGGTTCACCTATACAAGCCACTCTTACCTTTAAACTTGCTTCCGATATGGATGTTATTAAGGGTCGCGCCGTATCTGAAAAAGAAACAGGTAAATACACCATTACATTTGAAGATAAGTACAATATGATAATTGATATTCAAGCTGAAGATTATTTCAATGTTGATGAGCCGATTAGCGCCGAAATGGAAAAGGCTAGCGTATTAGCAAAAAACATTGAATTAAAACGTAGTAAGATTGAGTATACGCTTACGGGTCGAATAGCTAACGAAGATGATACAAAACCTGTTTATGCCGCTTTAAGTTTTTATAGACCTACCGATGAGGAGCCTTTTACTATTGTAATTTCAGATAGTACCGATGGTAAATTTACAGCTACAATTGAAGAGCAGGGGCCGTTTATGATTGAGGTAGAAGCTAACGGTTACTTTTTCTTAAATGAAATATACCAGTTTCCTGATGGCCAAACATTTACAGCAAAGAACTTTAATTTGAAAAGAATGGAGACCGGAGTTAAAATGGTCGTTAAAAATATTCTGTTCAATAGTGGAAAAGCGACCTTAAAATCGGAATCATTTGCTGAACTCGATAAATTAGCCGATCTCTTATCCAAAAATCCTAAGGTTAGGATTGAGGTGTCAGGGCATACCGACAATGTGGGTTCTACATCAGTAAACAAGCGAATTTCAAAATCGCGCGCATTAACAGTAAAGAACTACTTGGTTTCTCGAGGCGTTGAGCAAGACAGAATTGAGTATCAGGGCTATGGTTTTGATCAACCAATTGCACCAAACGATACTCCGGAAGGGCGGGCTAAAAACCGAAGAGTTGAACTTAAAATTTTAGATTAATTGTAAAATAGTGGCTTATGAAATATTTAAATAAAATTTCGGTAACGCTTTTTTTAGTTGTTACAATATTTTTTTTAGCGTGTAAAAAAGAAGCCATAGTGCTGGATGATCCTTTGGTGTATACACGACCTATAAATTTACCGCTACCTCTTTTTGAGCTTAGTATGGTACCACTTGATGTTTTTGAAGATTTTGAAAATGTTGATGGTGTTATTATTGATGATGAAAGACTAGTAAGTATTGAAATTAAAAAAGCTCTTGATTTGGAGTGGGAATATGATATTAATTTCAATATTCAAAACATGGTTAATAGTGAAACTTCGCTTGATTTGATAAATAATTTTAATATTTATTTTGATTTTAAAAATGGATTGCCATTTGAAATACATAATCAGATTTATGCAGTAACTGATAATGGTAGCATTATTGATTCTTTATTAGATAAAAATCAATCTATATGGTTATCTCCTGCTATTAATTCTGATGGTAGTATAGGAGATTATACAATTAATTATATTGATACTAAATTTATCAATGAGAAAATTAGAAGTTATTATCAAAGTAATGTAACGAAATTAAAAATACATTTACAAATAAAATCACCATCTCGCAGCGCATCTGTTCCTGACCTAATAAAGCTTAATGATAGTTTTATTCTTGGTATGAAGCTAACAGTGGATATAAAAAGCGATTCAACAACAAAATAAAATACACAATTATGATAAAAAAAAGTCTTTTGTTTTTTGGTCTTTACTTTGTGTTTTTGTATTCTTCTAAGGCGCAAAGTCCACTTTCATTATATTATCTTGAAAATGTTCCGCAAAGCACAAAAGTTAACCCGGCAATGGCACCACGAGCGAATGTTTTTGTGGGCATGCCTGGGGTTAATTCTATTTACGCTGGTTTTAAAACGGATATTTTAGGTCCTAATTTGTTCCAAAAAGTAGATGGAAATTATCTAAGTCCTTTGAAAGTTGGATATGACTTTTCCAAATTAAATAAAAGAATTGGTAAAGTAGCGAATTTTAATTCATATCAATCAATAGCTCCTCTTACATTTGGTTTTAGTGGAAAAAAAGGATATTTTACATTTACTTGGTCTGAAAAGCTAAATCAATCTGTTGCTATTCCAAAAGATTTTTTCTCCATAATTGATAAAACACTCCCTGATAATTCGAAATTTGATCTAAGTTCACTTGCCCTTGGTATAGAATACTATCGTGAATTGTCATTCGGATATTCCTATAATTTTATGAATAAACTTAGGGTTGGAATTCATGCCAAACTGCTGCAAGGAATTGCTGCTGTAAAAACCGATATAAAAAAGTTTGATTTGGATGTAAGCAGAGATAGTGATAACCGACATGCTGAATATAACATGGATTTTGCAAGTGATATATATATGTCAGCACCTATTGATGTGCCAACCAATAGTAATGGCTTTCCATCTGGTATTGATTTAGCGGATATGAATACCGCCTTAATACTAAAACAAGGATTTTTTAATTTTAGTAATCCTGGATTCGCCATTGATTTGGGTGCGAAATATGAATATAATGAAGAGTGGACCTTTTCCGGTTCGATTAATGATTTAGGTTTTATAAAGTGGAATGGTAATTTACACTCCTTTTCCGCAAATGGAGAATTTCATTATAAAGGATTAGAACTTGATGGAGAAGATTTAGAGGATATGGGAAATGCTATGTCTAATCTTGTGGACTCTATTATACAAGGTGTTAACGTTCAAGTTAGCGATAAAGGCTTTTCAACAGGATTAAAACCTAAAGTGTATTTAAGTGCTCAATATAAGCTAAATTATTATTTAAGCTTTGGAGGTCTTTCTCGTACAACTTTTGGTAAAAACAATTTTAATCAAGAGTTTAATGTGTCTACCAATTTGAATCTATATCGTTTTTTAACTACTACTATAAACTATACGCTGGCTACAAATGGTGCCAACACAATAGGTTTTGGTTTTGCTCTTACAGGCGGGCCTATGCAGTTTTATTTTGTAGCCGATTATCTGCCTTATACATACCGATCATTAAGCATTGTTAAGAATGGAAGCGAATCGAAAATACCATTTGTACCAAAGCGATTAGATAACTTTAATGTTATGTTAGGTTTGAATATATTAGTTGGAGCTAATGGTTTCCGTGATGAGCCAATGATTGATGCGTATAGTGAATATTAATTGAAAGAATTCCTCGAGGTTCTACCTCGGAGAAAAGAGCGGAAAAGTTTGAAAAACAGCTAGTTTTTCATAAAAAATATAAATTCAGAAATCCTGACTTATCGGGATTCAATTTGTCGCAAATTTATAAATTAATTTAAGATTTGTTCCAGGGAATATTGTTTCACTATCATTTAAAGTTTGGCATATTTCTATAGCGGCT
>JAQICC010000429.1 GCA_027858735.1 Salinivirgaceae bacterium | reverse complement strand
TCAAATGCATCGGGCAAATCCTGCATGTTCCACTCTAAAAGTGCTGACAAACGCCCGTGAAGAGGTTGCGGTGAATTGTCTACCTCGTCGTTTACTTCAAGATCTATCTCTCCGTTATTTCCTTCGTAGCGAGTGGCCATGTAGAAAATTATGCGGGCAATATCTCCTTTTACCTCATCGCGGGGCTCCCAAGCGTCGGCAGTATAATAGCAGCCGGTGGCTTCGCTGTGTTGCGTTCCGGTTTCCTGGCAATTATCAAAATCTTTATTGCTACGCCCCACGTTTACCGAACCATCTGCTGGTTTTAAATTATGTACATCGCCTCCGGTAGGCAAATCAGTATAGAATTGTCCATGCGACTTCGCCCATACGTGTTCGCGGTTCAGGAAATCTCCGCCGGTTCCATAATTTTCGCCATCGACAGATGATCCTTTATATACCGTAATAACGTTTCCGGGAGTAGCCGGATCGGCATCAGATGTTAAAAAAATATCAGATGCGTAGAAATAGGCCCATTCCATGTGGTCGGAAATAATTGTATTGAGCGCTTCTTTTAATTCATCGCCTGTTTTGCCTTCGGTTCCATTGTAATAGCCAGCTGGCTGTGCCATTACCATGGTACTGAAACCCAACAAGATTATTAAAAATAAATTTATCATAATTATATTCTTTCGTATAAATTTTAATTTTTGTTTGTATTATTTCAATCAGGTTCCAGTACATTGATAAAAAAGTAATGAGGTTCTGGATAATTGAGAAAGAAAAATGATAAAGAAACCTGTTAATATTTCTACTAACAGGCTTCTTTATTGATATATTTAAAAGGTTGGTTTTAAATTCAAAATATTAGAAGCTAGCACCTAAGCTAATTCTAAAAATACGAGGAGGTCCAAAAAATACAGTAGCTGCAGCCGCATCAAAATTTTGAGGTACCTGAGCAACAGCATCAGTTGATGGTGTGGCATTATTCTCTGCATCAGAAATATATTTTGTATCAAAAATATTTAACACACTAAAGTTAATATTCATTTTAATCTTCTCATACCACGGTAAATCAAACTTATACCCTGCGTGAAAATCAAACAAGGTATATTCGGGAACTTGCCATGACTGAATTACGTCTCCCTCTGGATTATTAACATCAGCAGGGTCAAAATCCGCATAATATCTGGCATTATAGGCTCCTTGAATGGAGGCATACATACCTTTCATTGGCATATAGCGTATTTGTGTACCAAACTGTGTTTGAGCAGCATCACTCACATACAAACCTTTAACATTAAAGTCCATAGTAGCCTCTCGTTCATTTCCAAATCCATCATTATAATAAATCGTAAGGTCTTCAAATTTTGAATCCCATGTCCAATCACCCAAAGAACCCCAACCGGTAATTTCCAATTGCTTAATGGGTTTTAAAGTGTAATCAACCTCAACACCCATATGATTAGCGTCTAAACCAACGTATGTAGAATAGTAATTTCCATCCAATTCATCACGTTGACCCAACCGTTTCATAGTATTTTCCCATCGGGTAAGATATCCATTAACTCGAACAGAAATAATTTTTGATTTATACTGATATCCAACCTCTATAGACTTAATTCGTTCGTTATCGGCGTTTTCATTAAAATTAACAGTATACCCATTGAAAACATAATTTAGCATTTGGACTTTATTGTAATATCCCATATTTACAAACGCATTCATGCTTTCTGAAAAGTTATAGTTGAATCCACCTTTGACAGTCCATCCTTTAAAGTTACGCCAATCTGATGCAGTATCACCAAAGAAATCTTCTCGCTTATAATTAACGGTAGAACCGGTAATATTTAATAGGGCTGAAAAAACCGGGGTTGAATACTCCCCCTGCAAATAAGTACCCGCCCACTCTGCATGTCCTTTATTATAAAAATTAATCTTATCACCTTCTCTGACCATTGCCAACTTGGGGTCAACAGAGTAATCGATGCGATCATCGTCTCTACTCACAAAGTAATCACCTCCAAGTAAATCGCTAATTTCTGAGTAATGACTTCCTTCATACTTACGTACATCGAAGCCTGCATCCATAACCATCTCATCACTATACTTATAAGTTAAATTAGCGAGTGCTCCATACCAAATATGATTGTTCATATTGATAGGTAAAATAGCTCTTGACCGATATTCGGTATCAGAATAAGTAGGATCAACCGGACTCGTCCAGAGACCTTCCTGAGTATTATCATCATAAAGAGGCTGTAAATGTGGAAGTCCGGTTTCATCATCATAGTCCAAGGTTACACTTGTATTATTTTGTCCTCGTAAACCTCCTGTACCCCCCCCATTCCCAAGGGATAGATAACCAATTCCATATGCTTCCAACTGCTCATTAATCACCCAATAGTCTTTCAAATAAAACATGGGTTTAAAATACTCGTTAGTATTGAGGTTTAATTTCTCCTCTTCGGCATTTTCATTGTAACGGGTTCTTCGAATGTATCCATATGATTGATTAAAGCCAATTCCCATATCTTCATATTCTGGAAAATATTCAGGATTGATATCTAAATCTTCAGCATAGTCTTTGTCGAAAACAGAAATACGTTGCATATCGTAGCGACTTCTTGTAACGTGCCATTGTGGGGCACCATAGGCAGTCAAGCTTAAGGTATGGTTTTTAAAGCGTTTATTAACTTTCATAAAATAAAAGTAGGCCTCCGATTCCATTCCGTCAACCCAGCTTTTTCCGGTTTTATAAGAACCGGCCATGGTAAATGACCAATTGCCGGGAAGTTTACCGCTATTGAACCCAACATTTGTGGTTGATTTTCCAAACTCATCGATACTTTGCTTCACCGATCCAGAAAGTTTACTTTCAATGCCCTGCGTCATAATATTAACTGTACCTCCTACAGAAGGAATTGCAAGTTTTGATGACCCAAGTCCACGCTGAACCTGCATACTACGGCTAATGGAATTGATTCCAAACCAATTACTCCAATAAACTGTACCATTCTCCATATCGTTTACCGGTATACCATCGAGCAAAACTCCAATAAATTCTCCGCCAAAACCACGCATACGGATTTCGGCATCGCCTTCGCCACCACCCTTTTGTGTAGCATACACCCCAGGTGTGGTATTCAAAATCATTGGCAAATCGCGACCAGCTAATTCTTCTTCAATTTTTGTAGGCTTTATATTCATAAACGCAATGGGCGTTTTTCGATCAATAGCTACGTCGGACACAACTTCCACTTCCTGTAACATTCGACTTTTCATTGCCACATCAACAGTTACATCTTTATGCGATACTTCAACAGTAATATTCTTACCGGGGTAACCCACAAAAGACACGATCAATTTGTGTACCCCTTGATTTACTTTCAACGAGAACTTACCGTCGAAGTCTGCCGCAGTTCCTTTTCCCGGATTATCAGCAAATACAATATTTGCCCCCGGAAGCGGTTCGCCTGTGGCTTCATCGGTAACGGTACCGCTAATCGTATAGTTTTGCCCCATAGCAAAACCCGACAGAAACACTAATAATAACAGTTGTAGAAATTTCATAGTTTCGATTTATCCAGTTATGAAAAACGGATGCACTTAACCATGTGCATCCGTTAAAAAATTAAGTTAATTTACTTAATAACCAGTTGCTTCGTTTCAAAGCTACCGTCTGTAAATTGTATCCTCATTAAATGAACGCCATTATCAAGATCTGAAACATCTGAAGTTACCATGCCAGTCCTTTCATTTACAACAATCTCTCTCTCGATAGAACCGATTACGTTAAATACCTGAATATTCTTTATTAGTTTTTCAGACATAACGGTAACCTTACTAGTATTGCCTACCGGATTAGGGTAAATAACGGTATTCGAATGATTTTCTACGTTAGAATCATCTTCGATTCCATTATAGTTAGGATCGCACTCACATTCGTGAAAACCAACATGTGACCACGTGTCTATAGGCAAAGAATCGTATTCAGCGGCAGGATTAAAAAACTGAGGATTTGAAGTAACACCTTTCTTAATATTGGGTTTACGAATTAGGGTATGATTTGCAGTCCATGATAACCAATATGATTCTCCGGCTACATAACCTAAATCTTCATCATCGCACCAACCTTCACCTGGATTTTCACCAATTTTTCCAACCAAATCAACCAATTGCATATCTCCTTTAATCAATGCAACAGCGTCATCACCATTAAAATAGTTAGGATCGGTTCCATGACCCCCAACTCCTGCAATATCGGCTAAAGCATATAATGCAGGATCTACTACACCGTAGTCGTTTTCGACAGTTTGACCATTAACAGCAAATATGACGTCGTAAGGTTGCACAACGGAAACACTATCAACATAACTCAAATCAAGTTCATCAGATATACTAGGAGACCCATTAGAAAAGCGCACCAAAATATATCCTTCGAGCGAAATAGGCTCACTTGTAGGGTTATATATTTCAATACCTTTATTTTGAGATGAGCCTTCCACGTACTCAGAAATAAATAAATCAGAGCAATCTTGAGCGAATGCAAAAGCTGTAACAAGTATTGCAGCCGTAATAAGTAATAATTT
>JAQICC010000413.1 GCA_027858735.1 Salinivirgaceae bacterium | reverse complement strand
CCTGATTATTTATTGACAAAACTATGTTAAATTAGTGTTCAACGATTTGTTCACTAGAAATAAAATATTTACGTAGTAAAAAATTGAAAAATGATAAGTTTATTTAGTAAAAGTTTAGTTGGTTTTTATTTTTTTTCTCAAACCAGTTTAGAGTTTAATGTATTGATTAATAGTAATATGTATTTAAATAATACTTTAATAAATTGAAACGCTTAAGATAGTTATATCGAAATTGAAATTCAAGGTTCAGGAGATTTTGGGGATTCGAACCAAATTATATAAAACAAAGAAACACAACTAGTTATAGTTGGGTTTTTCTTTCAGCGGAGAAAGAGGGAGCTGAATTTTAGTCTTGTCCGTCTCTTTATCAATGCTTTATAAAAACGTTTTTTTAAGTCCGCTGTAAGTCCACTAAAGGTGGGGTAAAATTACCCGTTTTTAAATGCTTTTAAATGAACTCATATACACACAAAAATAGGTAATTGAAAAACAATTGTCAAATTAACCCGCTTTATTTAAGGAAAAGCGAAGTGAATTCTATGAATGCGTGTTGGACTGTGGGTTGCAAAGCGGGAAACCCCGATTTAGGAATACCCAAATTTGGGCTATGCAATATGCCTAAATTTGTTGGTATTGCTTAATCGTCAGAAAAATGATGCATTTTTCGGGTTAATTAAATTTATAATGCTAAAACTAGCAATATATTTCTATTTATGTTGTATATTTGAGGTTAATAAGCAATATATTGCCTATGAAATACGATCTACTATTAAATAAAGATATACTTATTGATTTAGGGAGTAAATTAAAACAACATCGCCTAAATCAAAACTTAACTGCCAAAACACTTTCAGAAAAAGCAGGCGTTAGTACAAGAACAATAACGGGGTTTGAACGAGGAGAAAAGAATATCTCATTAATAAATCTTATAGAGATACTTAGAGCATTAGGTTTAATAAATAATCTTAGTAGTCTAATACCTGAACTTCCTAAGGTTAGTCCTTTGGAAATGATAAAAATAGAAAAAAAGAAACGTAAAAGAGCCAAGAATTAAATGGGAATTGAAATATTTATATGGGATATATTTGTGGGAGCTATTGTAAAAACTCCTGAAGGGATTGCTTTTCAATACGATCCGGAATTTAAAAAAATGGGATTTAACCTTTCGCCTGTCAATTTGCCAATTGATGGGAAAGAAGTTTTTATAAACGAAACTGATTGGAGAGAAACAGAAGGTATACCAGGGCTAATTTATGATTCCCTACCAGACCGCTTTGGTACTAATCTACTTAAAGTCTACTTTTTAGATAAAGGGCTTACCGAGAATGATAGAGATGTTTTTGCCAAACTTCAATATATTGGTAATCGAGGTATGGGAGCTTTGGAATTTCGTCCGGCGACTGAAACAGAACAAACCAATGATGTTATTTCTTTGGAAGAGATAGAGAAATTGTCAATATTGGGTTCAAAAGGGAAAGAAACTCTTAATACAAATTTACAAGATAAAAGGGCACTACTTCAAATTCTACATATAGGAACGTCTGCTGGAGGTGCCAGAGCTAAAGCTCTAATTGCCATTAATAAGAAGAATGGTAATATTAAATCAGGTCAGCTACCTTTGGGCGGGGATTATGGTTATTATCTTATAAAAATTGATGGTGCAAATAAAGAGAAATTAGCAGAACCAAGTGGCTTTGGTAAATTGGAATACACATACTCTCAAATGGCTATTGATTGCGGTATTACTATGACAGAATGCACCTTGTATAATAATGTTCATTTTTTAACCAAACGTTTTGATCGTGATGAAGAGGGGAATAAAATTCATGTTCATTCATTGTGTGGACTATTAGGAATGGATTATAATAAAGTTGGAGAGTATTCATACAATCATTATTTCATGGCTGCCCGTAGATTAGGTTTAGGGCAGGATTCTTTGGAGGAAATATTTAGAAGAATGGTTTTTAATGTTCTTGCACACAATTGCGATGATCATACAAAAAACTTTTCATTTATGATGGATAAGCAAGGAAATTGGAATTTAACTCCGGCTTTTGATGTGTGCTACTCATATAATAGTTCTAATGAATGGGTAAATGGGCATAATATGAGAGTTAATAATAAAAGAACAGGCATTACTTTTGATGATATAATGAAAGTTGGCGAGAGTTTTAATATTAAGAAGAGGAAAGTAATTTTTGAAAAAACAAAAGATGTAGTTGACAATTTTGTAAAATATGCCAATGAAAATGAAGTAAGTCAGGAATTGATTAATGAGGTTGAAGAAAATCGCCCCAAAATTTAAAATTATGACCACCATTACAACAAATCCCCTTAAAGACGGCTACGATTTCTTTATAACCGACAAGTGGGGCAAAGAATATCATTTCAAGATAATTTCGTTTGACGTTCCGAGTGGGAAATTGTCGGTAGCAGTTGAAAATACAGAAGAAACAAATGATTACCATCCCAGAAAGATGGAGATTTTATCGGACTATGATGTAGATATCGAATCAGCAGAATTAATGCTGAAAGCAAAAGTTAAAAAGGAAATAAACCATAAGTCATTGATTGAAAATGGATCAGCCCCACTAAAAATGAAAGATGATAGCTTGCAAGGGGTTGTTTTGGCAGATTGGGATATGGATATTTCTGAACCTTTGTTTTCTGTTGATGGTAAGAAAATATCAGTACAAGATTTTTGTAAGTTGCTTTCTCCATTTTGCTCCTTCAAGTTCCGGTTTGAAATAATAGATCCTTCAGAATAATTTTATTTTAGCATTTCAAATTCTTCCTGACTTATACAGAAATGCTCCAGGATAACTTCTAGTTCCTTATGGGTATAATAATGCGCTCGGTTATTTCGTGTAAGAGAATTTAGTTTATTGCTTAATTCCTTTGAGAATTTAATTTCTTTCCGTAGAAATTGCATGGCTGCATTTGTATTTGAATTTTGTGGGAATAGTTTAACTGCCAAATCTTGTTTTAATATCGTTCTGCTTAGCATTAATGGGTTTGATTTGCAAAACTATGTAATTGATTTCGATATTAAATATATGTAACCTTCTATTATCAGGTCGATAATATCGAGAAAACCCTGATTATTTATTGACAAAACTATGTTAAATTAGTGTTCAACGATTTGTTCACTAGAATAAAATATTTAATTAATAAAAGATTGGATAATGATATTTGGATTTAGTGTATGTTTAATGATTTTTTGTGCAAGCTGGGTTGTGTGCTTTGTATTGATAAAGAATGATTTACATTCAACTATCACCTAAAAATTTGAATCACCAAAGATGATTTTTTGAATTTTAAACTCAAAGTTCAGGGGATTTTTGGGATTTGAACCAAATTATATAAAACAAAGAAACCCAACTAGTTATAGTTGGGTTTTTCTTTCAGCGGAGAAAGAGGGATTCGAACCCCCGGTACCTTGCGGTACAATAGTTTTCAAGACTACCGCATTCGACCACTCTGCCATTTCTCCAAGGCGATGCAAAAATAGATATTTTTTTATTATCTGCAATGTGTGAGTAGGAAAATTACAATAAAATTTTAACCTTTTTTGTAAGTGGCAAAAGGTGAGTGTTTTAGGGATTGTTTATTTTAGCATTTATTTCAAAATACT
The DNA here is from genome assembly GCA_027858735.1 of Salinivirgaceae bacterium. Taxonomy (GTDB): domain Bacteria; phylum Bacteroidota; class Bacteroidia; order Bacteroidales; family SZUA-534; genus GH45. The sequence continues at coordinate 4,068 of JAQICC010000413.1, read as the reverse complement.
TTTTTAAATGGCAAATTTTATATGTCAAGTAGTATCATTAAACCAATTTGCTTTGCAGTCGAATTATTTTATATTTGTAATAAACACATGATTTAACATTGAAACCCAAAACATACTATTATGAATAAAGCACAATTAATTAATTCTATTGCAACAAAAACAGGAGTGTCAAAGGTGGAAGCTAAAAATGCTATTGATGCATTTGTTGATGTTACTACAGACGTGTTAAAACGAGGAGATAGGTTGGCGTTAATAGGGTTTGGGTCATTTTCAATAGCTGAAAGAAAAGAGCGAGTTGGTAGAAATCCTCAAACAGGAAAGGAAATTACTATTCCTGCTAGAAAAGTGGTTAAATTTAAATCAGGTAGTGACTTAGGTATTCAATTGAATTAAAAATATTTAATAGCAATATAGGGAGTATGTTTGTCACGTGCTCCCTTTTTTAATGTTATTTATTATGAACCAATTAACCAATGTCATTCATAAATTAAGTGAGTTTATAACTGAAGAGCGTTTAGAGTTGTTTAAAAATGTGCTCAATAAAAGAACACAGTACATTACCTTAGCACTCGAAGATATTTATCAGTCACAAAATGCCAGTGCTGTATTACGAACTTCCGATTGTTTTGGTATTCAATATGTTCATATTATTGAAAATAGAAATGAATATAATATTAATCCTGATGTTGCACTAGGCGCTAATAAGTGGCTTAGCATGTATAGGTACAATGAAAAAGATCAAAATACATTAGATGCCATAAAGCATTTAAAAGCCAGTGGATATCGAATTGTTGCAACAACACCTCATACCAATGATGTAAATCTTGAAGATTTTGATTTGAATAAAGGAAAAGCCGCATTCTTTTTTGGTACAGAATTAATGGGATTATCGCAAACTATGTTAGATAATGCCGATGAGTACCTAAAAATACCCATGCATGGTTTTACTGAAAGTTTTAACATTTCGGTTAGTGCTTCCATCATTTTGCATCATTTAACCAATAAATTACGTAATAGTGAACTTAATTGGCAACTAAGTTCCGATGAGAAACAAATCATATTATTTCGCTGGTTAATGAGTTCTATAAAACGTTCAGAGATTGTTGTAAAAGAGCTTTGTCAGTTTAAAGAAATTGATTACAGCTCTATTGCGCAATTTTTATAAATTTGGTAGTAGTGCTATTTTTATTTGTTGCAAGGTTAATAAAATAAATACCAGATTCTAACAACTCTATATTAATTACCAAATTGTTTACGGCACTTTCCTTTTTATAAGTTTTTATAATCTTTCCATGCTGATCATAAATAGTTATGTAAGCATATTCAGCATTTTCGCATTGAATGTATAGCGTATTACTTGCCGGATTTGGGTATACTTTCAGGGAATTAACCCTTTGTTGCACATCAGATATTTTGTTGTAATTCTCAATTAAAGTCTCCGCTTTTAAAGCAATTTCGTTTAAATTATTCCCAATAATATGGGCAAAAGCTATTTCAATCGAATCACCCGAATCAATATTAAAGAAATCGGTAGTTAACATGCTTGCTACATCCAAACCACTAGTATTGTTACCGGCCGAATCTCTCCTGTTAGTCATTGTAATCCATTTAAGATCATTTCCAAAGCCCTGTGTTATATCAACGCCCCCCCCAAATATAGATAGATCAAAGCCATAAGGTATAGTACTCATATTATTTAATAAACAAATGCCGGCATAAGTAATATTATTGCCTGTGCTGTAGGTGTAAGCCATATTCAAATTAGCTAAAAAATCAACCTTGTTACTATATGAATAGTTAATGTCCCAATCAATAAATTGGCTCATTTTTAACTGATCAACTGATTCTGTGCCTGGATTTTTTAGATTGTATAAATGTATTATGGTCGATTGTAAGTCATTTTCGTTTGGAAATAGAGCGGTATGGGTTATGTTGATATCTATACCTAATTCAGAATTCGAATAAAACTCCGATTGGCTCATTAAAATCCCCTCGGGAGTTCTTAAAGTATCCACTAGGGTTTTGGGTGTAAAATCTTCCACATCGTATAGTGAACTAACCATAAGGGTAGAACTTCTTCCTAATATTATACCCGCATCACTTAATAGATTATTTCCTTTATACTCAAGTCCAATTCCCAGTTCTTCAAGCCTATTGGCATATCCAATTTTTCCATTACTGGTTAAGGTAGTTGAAATATCCTTCTCAGTTATTGTAATAAAATCTTTATTAATTGGTAATTCAAATATTTGGTAATCATCATAACCTTGATCTTTCATTTCAAATTTTAACCAAATTTTTTCATTGTAAGGAATATTCTCGTTCAAGGCAAAAGTAAACGGAATGGTTGTATTGCTAACCATTTCAAAGGTATTTAACGCACCCGTACTTATAATATTTTTAATAGGAGTAAGGTGCTCTGAATTGCTTGTTAATCGAATTGTAGTGTTGGTTGCTTGTGCTAAATAATTTGTTGCAATAAAGCTAACGCTAAGCGTATCGCCATTTAAAAGATTTGCTTTTTTATTTGAGGTGACTTTTATGCTGTCAATTCTTAGCGATGGCAGATAGTCAATTGTTAATGCTCTAAAAGCATTTATTCTGCCATAACCCAATTGATTACTATAGTAGGTGTTTTCAGGTATAGTGTCAATATTGTCTGAAGTTATTCTAATTTGTTCAGTCAATTGTTTTTGCGTGAAATGCGGATTATGGGCTTTTATCAACCCGGCTAAACCAGCCACAAGTGGCGATGCGTATGATGTTCCACTTCCTGCTCCATAGGTGTTAAGCTGTTTGGTTGAGTATGTTCCTTCACCAGGAGCACTAACATCAACCTTTATGCCGTAGCTTGAGCCGCTCCAACGTTCATCAGTGGGGCCAGTTGCTGCAACGCTCAATACATTATTGTATGATGCGGGGTAAAACCAAGTATCAGGTCTATCATCAGTAGCAGCAACTGTGTTGCCGGCAGCAGCAACAATTAGACAACCTCTGTAGATTGCTGCATAATTAATAACATCTTGAGCAAACTGGCTGTAAACATTATTTCCCCAACTACAATTAATAATAGCGCAGCCATGGTCTGCAGCATATACTATTCCTTCATAACCCGCACTAATATTACCACTAGCGTCCATGGCTTTTATGGGCATTAATTTAGTTTTATACCCCATGCTTGAAATTCCAATATTATTGTTTGTTGATGCACTTGCCATACCAGCTACTTTAGTTCCATGGTAATTACTTTCTCCATGTATATTTACCAAGCTTTGCGGATTTGGGTCTTTGTCGGCTACATCCCAGCCATAATAATTATCAACATAGCCATCTCCATCATCATCAATATTATTTATGGGGTCATTATAGTTGTATTTATAGTTATCTTTTAAATCTTCGTGCAAAAGATCAACTCCTGAATCAACAATTCCAATAACTATATTCGTATCACCTTTGCATATTTCATGAGCTTCAAAAACTTTGGTATTTTGAATATAATACTGATTTCCGTTTAACGGGTCGTTGGGTGAGTCGAAGACATGAGCAATGGGGTAAGGTTCAGCATAAATAACATCGGTAAGTTTATTTAGCTTGCTAATAATTTTATTTAAATTATGGCTGTTTTTTATTGTTATTTTATAGATGCTACTCAGGTCATATTTTTTTGGAATAATCTGTTTTTTTCTTTGAGAGGAATTTATAAAAGGTTCAATATTCTGAATTTCGTCATTTGTAACTTGCTTAAAATCAGAAAATAATTCAGTAGTACTGCTTTTATGTGCATAGGATTTTATTTTTACAACCACAGTATTATTGTTGGTTGTATTTGCTTGCGAATAAGCACCTATATAAATAAGTAAAAAAGCTGAAATCAAAAAAAGTACTCTCATTTTATATTCAATAATTTGTAGTAATATAATAATACAAATATACTATGTAAATTGTAATAACTTATTTATTTGTTATAATGAAGTGAAGTGAAGTTATTTGGAACCTAATTTGTAACACATAAAATACCGTTAGTAATTGATGAAATGTAATTTTTTAATGACTATATTTGCCATAAAC
>JAQICC010000392.1 GCA_027858735.1 Salinivirgaceae bacterium | reverse complement strand
TTACCGGGTGTACTCAGAAATGAGTTTGCCTTAAAAGTGCTTGAGCCGTATGATGGGAAACTATCACGTACGGTTCTTAGGGGGGAAGGGAGGATTTTACTCCTCCTGACCTACCCGGTTAGCAAATTAATAAACAACCTAAAAAGAGCACGATGAAAAGATTAATTATAATAGTTTTAATTTGGGTTGGAATTCAAGATACCCTTTTTTCTCAAAACATGCAGCCGGTATTTGAAACGAGCTACGTTAAACCTAAAAGTATCGTTAAAAAAACAGAACAGTCTTATTTTATCGATTTTGGGAAAACATATTTTGGAACTGTAGTCCTGAAATCAAAAACTTCTCAGACTAATTCCATTGTAATCCATTTAGGTGAGAAGCTGGCTTCCCCCGATAGTATTGATCGAAAACCTGGAGGGACCATAAGATATCAGCGAGTAATAATTAAAGGAATTGTAAGTGACAAACAATTTTCAGTTAAACTTACACCAGATGAAAGAAATACTAAACCGCAAGCTATTGCACTGCCTGACTCTTTCGGTGTGGTTATGCCATTTAGGTACTGTGAGATAGAAAACCTGGAGATTCCTATTGAAGATATACAAATTTATCAAAAAGAATTTCATTACCAATTCAATGATGATGCAAGTTATTTCAATTCATCCAACCCTATGCTGGATCGTATTTACGAACTCTGTAAACATACAATTAAAGCAACAAGTTTTGCCGGTTATTATATTGATGGAGATCGTGAACGAATACCTTATGAAGCTGATGCTTTTATTAATCAACTTAGCCATTATGCTGTCGATAGTGTGTATTCCATTGCGCGTAGGACAAACGAATATTTTATTGATCATTGTACCTGGCCAACAGAATGGATATTACATACAGCATTGATGTATTATTACGATTATCTGTATACTAACGATTTGAGTTCAATCGAAAAATACTACGAGAACCTAAAAGTAAAGTCTTTGATAGCCCTTGCTCGTGAAGATGGATTTATTAGCACTAAATCAGACAAACTCAATCAACAACTTATTGAAGCATTAGGATTTGATAACCGTCATGAATCCATAAAAGATATTGTTGATTGGCCAAAAGGAGAGCGTGATAATTACGATTTTCGGGATGTTAATACCGTTGTCAATGCTTTCTATTATGAGAATTTGAGGATTATGTCAATAATTGCAGATAAGGTGGGTAAACCGAAAGATGCTGAAATGTTTAGAGAGAAAGCAGAGCGGATAAAAAAAACAATTCAAGGCAAATTAATTGATTCAACTACAGGTTTATTTATTGATGGTTTAGGCTCTAAGCATAGCTCTTTGCATGCCAATATGTTTCCTTTAGCATTTGATCTTGTACCAGAGAAAAATATACCTACTGTGATCAATTTCATTAAGTCCAAAGGCATGGCATGTAGTGTATATGGTGCACAATATTTGCTAGAGGGACTTTGTAAATACGGCGAGGAAGAATATGCTTTATCTCTGGTTACAGATACTATTGGTGACCGGAATTGGTTTAATATGCTAAGGCTTGGATCAAGTATGACCTTAGAAGCTTGGGATGCGAAATATAAGTCGAATCTTGATTGGAATCATGCCTGGGCAACTGCACCATTAAATATAATTGTAAGATACATTTGGGGGATTACGCCTGAGCAACCGGGATTTAAACACATTAAGATATCGCCAAGATTAAACAGTTTGAGTTATTCTAGTATAAAAGTTCCTTCCATTAATGGTTGTATTATTGCTGACTATGAAAGTTCCATTGATCGAAAACAGATCTATAATATTGTGCTACCTAAAAACACAACAGCTAAATTTTTTATTGATACAAAACCGAAAACTATAAGAATAAATAATAAAAAAATAGACTTAATTGATCAGTACATCTTGCTAGAAAACAAGAAAAACAGAATTGAACTGAATTTTTAACTTGCTATAATCGAGTAGACTGCCGCTAGGCCATTAGCCTAGCGGAGAGCCTCTCACACCACCGTACGTACGCGAGCTACGCTCCCACCTTTCGTTCAAAATATTCACCGGACATTTATCACTTA
>JAQICC010000373.1 GCA_027858735.1 Salinivirgaceae bacterium | reverse complement strand
TGAAATATAAAGCTCAAATACAAGGCTTGAGAAACCAGGAAAACCAAGGAGTCTACTTTTGTAGATGACTGTTTTCATGGTGAACATAACGAAGTAGTTGACTTTATAGACAAGCACTAGCTAAGCTATGTAGGCTAAAACAAGTTTAAAGTTATCAATAAGTAAATTAAAGGCGGCTTCAATGTTATCGTTTCCTTCACTATTTATCAGGTTCATTAATTCATTATCAATAACCTTTTTTGTTTGATCAAGGGCTATCTCTTTGTTAGGAAGAATAGAAGTGCTTTCAAGCAATACTTTACTTTCATAAAGCAAAAACATTATTCTTTGAACGTTTTTGTACGTAAAACTCATTTGAATTACTTCGTCCCTAATATCGCGCAAATCTTTTAACTTTTCCATAGTAGTAGGTTTTAATCGACTTTCTAGTCAAAGTTACCAAAAAGAAACTTTTCTTCTATGATTTTCAATAAGTTTAATAGTAAAATATTTTTATTAATTTTATGGATAAACAACATAAATAAGAATGTTTTATCAAAAAGCAAAACGAAATGTCCAATGTATGTTATGCCCCCATAAATGTATTTTACATGAGGGAAAAATTGGATTATGTGGTGTACGACAAAACTTAGGAGGAAAAATAAAATGCCGGGTAATAGGAAAGGTTTCTGGTTATGCATTTGACTTCATTGAAAAAAAGCCTCTTTATCATTTTTTTCCAGGTAAAAAAATATTGTCGGTGGGTAGTTACGGATGTAATTTAAGATGTAATTTTTGTCAGAATTGGCAAATTTCTTTGGGCTGTACTATAGGCAATATTGCAGATGATTTAAAACTTACCAATGAAATTATTAATGATGCCTGTTCGAATAGTGAAAACATTGGAGTAGCATATACTTATAATGAACCTACAGTTTGGTTTGAGTTTATGCATGAAATTACAATGGCTGCAAAATCCAAAGGATTAAAAAACGTGATGGTTTCGAACGGTTTTATTAATGAAAGTCCATTGGTTAAGTTACTTGAAGTAATTGATGCATTTAATATTGATTTAAAAGCATTTACTGATAGTTTTTATGTTGAAATGGCAGGAGGAAAACTTGATCCGGTTCTTAAATCCTTAAAGATGATTAAGCAATCTAATAAACATCTTGAAATTACTAATTTGCTTATTCCACGCAAGAATGACAATATAGAAGATTTTGCCGATATGGTTAATTGGATAGCAAATGAATTGGGAGAAGATACTGTTTTGCATATTTCACGATACTTTCCTAATTATAAGCAGTTATTACCCACAACAAATGAAGATGCTTTAATTAAAATGCATGAAATTGCCAGAAAAAAACTAAACTATGTGTATTTAGGAAATATTCGTATTGCAGATTATGCCAATACAAGTTGTCCAAATTGTGATAAAAAATTGATAATACGAAATGGTTATCAGGTTGAATTCTCAAAAGATTTTAATAATGGTGTTTGCGGTAATTGTGGTACAATTGTATTAAAACCAAACCATATTAGGTAAATTTTAATTGGCAAAAAAAAGAACATGAAATTTTATAACCTCTGTTATATTTTTCTAGCGTTGAATAATTTTCTAACTTCCTCAAAATTTTGAAAAATGAGTATACCAAATAATGAAATACAAGTAGTGTTTTTAGCGTATTTAAAGGATTTTCAAAAACCTTTTGGATAGCAAATACCATGGAACTATTTGAGCGTTGGGCTTTTTATGGATTCTATATGCTATTTGCTAGTTATTTGACCATGAGTAACGAGATTGGAGCCTTGGGCTTTAGCCAAAGTCAAAAAGGCATAATATATGGGAGATGGAACATTTGTTTTGTATTTATTACCCCAAACGAACTGTATTACCAATACTTGTACCGATTTTAAAATGACAGTTTTTGAGCTAAATTCTTTCTTGTGGGATAAATATCATTCATCAAATATTTGGTATGTAATTTCAGCAATTGGTTTGTTTTCAGCCTTGTCGTTGTTTTTTATATGATAAACTTTTACTTCTAAAAAAAAATTAAAATTACGCAACCTTTTTCTTTATGCTATCATCTTTAAACGTTTTTCACCCATTGTTATGGGTTAGGGTTAAATATATTAATAATTAAATAATGAGAATAATTCAAATACCATTAATCATTGTTATAGGTTTAATTTTTGTGCAATGCGATAAAAATTCTGAAGTGCAAACTGAATTCTATAATTTTTCCACGGAGCTTAACGTTGAATATAATTCTGATACTATTTCAATAGGCGATACTTTGTGGTTTGAATCAGAAATACAAGGGTTTCTAAAAGATTCAGCTTCAAAGAGTAACATTCATTTTCGTGCAGCCAGTATTAATTTAAACATGGTTGTACGTTCATGGAATATAGTAAATCAAAAAAAACAACCTAGCCATTATGATTTTGTGTTTAAGTCAGCAGTCGATCATATGACCTTTACAGACAAGGCTACTATTTTGGGATTATACTATATAGAATATGAATCGGTTTATACCTTACGATTTGGAATTGTGTTTAATAGCCCAGGTGTATATAGTATTGATTCAGATTACCTTAGAATGAAAAACTATTTCTCAAATAATATAGAATATTTGGGTGGAGGCTTAGTTGAAATGAACGATATGAATGATGATTATCAAGCGGGTAGTTTAAAATCGGATATGGTTGTTGAAAATAGGAACTTACATTTGTATAGTGACCTTTCTGATGAGGATAGAAATTCTTTCCATGAGGTGAATAGCGAAAATGAGTTGAAGTATTTTTTTATTAAGGTAAATGAATAAACGATGAACAATAGAATTTATATAGTGTTAGGAATCTTCTTAATTAGCCTTATAATAGGATGTAAAAAAGATGAAAACGTAACTAAACAATCAACGGTTAAATATTTTAACGATATAATTGAAGTCGCAAATCCTCATGATACTATATTGCCTGGCGATACAATTTGGATTGAGGCTGATTTTAAAGACAGATTAGTGGATTCATATTCTCAAGAATCATTTGATCTGGATAATTCAACTTTTATAGTTAGCGGTTTTTTAAACAAGTTGAAATCGAAGTTTGATAGTCTTTCATTTTTGGATAATAATTTTGAGATTGTTGAAGATATTGGTGAATTTCAAATAGCAAATGTGGTACATCGTATTGATCAAATATCGTATGATTTTGATATTCGTTGTGGCAAACCACTAGAATCAAATAAACTGCGTTTTGGCATTGTAGCAAACTATCAAGCTGTTTTTGCTGTTGAATTTGTAGCAATGGTATTTTTTGGCGAAGAACGAGTTGATTATAACGATTTTTCAGAAGAGAATAGTAACGGAAAAATTAGCTTGAGTTTCAATAATAGCGATATTAATGATAGCGTATATTACTATTTACCTGAAGATTATAGAAACTATTTTGATGGCTACTACAATTCACTTGATATAATAAACAAAAAATTTTATTTTTTTAATATATCAGAAAATTAGGTTAATTCTTAAGTTTAAAACACCCCTGTCAATTTTTATTGGCAGGGGTGTTTTTTTTAGCATCTTGGATGCATAATATAATACAATGCCATGTCAGCTTGCTACGAGTTTTTTATTCATCTAATTTACCAAATTCTCTTTCATTAATAGCCTGAGCAGGACGTACATTGTTTAATGGCATAGCATTTTTAAGAGCTTCAATTTGTTCGGTAGAAGCTTCAATATTTGTTCTGCTTACAAACCAATTATCATCTTCAGTACATGGTGGAGTGGTTAATGAATCTTCGTAAACATAGTATTCGTTCTCTGTATTGAAAATATCACCAGGGCATATTTCATCACTTACTGAGCTTTTATTACCTGTATTTGAAGGAATTACGGTAATAAGTTTATTCAGGAATTCATTTTCAGCTCCTTCTTTAATAAACACGCCAAGAACGGAAATTTCTCCGGCATCTGAAACGTGCACAAAATGAGCCTCAGCATCAAATGCTATATTATCATGAGTGTGTTCACTAGGGCAATGGAAATGAAATTGTTTTAGGTCAAAAATCTTTTCATTAACCGTTATCTCATTCTGTTTTTCGCTGGTAAAATTAATTTGGATAGAGTGTCCATTGTTAATGAATTCCATTCCTGAATCACAGTTGTATGAGTAGCTAATGGTAACATCGGCTGCATCAGTAAACTTGACGATAAATCGATGGGTGATTGACGTTCGCCACTGTATGGTGCATAGGCAGGACTTAAATCGATTCATTTTTCTGGACCAGCTTCGCCGCTGTGTCCCCAATGGGCATTTACATCGTGCGACTCATGTTTGGCCTCTGTCTTGTGTTTTGTATTCTGATCTGCATCATGAGAATCACTGGCTTTTTTTGTTCCTGAACTACATGCCGCAATAAAAACAACTGAAATTGGAGTAAAACTATTTACATTGCTTCATAAAATAGGGTTTTATAGTTTATTATTTAAATGTAAATGTGTATTGTTTAAATAAATTTCAGAAATCCTGACTTATCGGGATTCAATTTGTCGCAAATTTATAAATTAATTTAAGATTTGTTCCAGGGAATATTGTTTCACTATCATTTAAAGTTTGGCATATTTCTATAGCGGCT
>JAQICC010000351.1 GCA_027858735.1 Salinivirgaceae bacterium | reverse complement strand
ATTGACTGAATAACAGACCTGAATTGGTTCAGTATTTTGCAAAAGTATTCATCGGGTGACTTTTCGGAGTGGACTCAAGGTCTAGATAATGAAAAAGATAGGTGCTTTTTGTCAAATTTTATGAATTATTCAGGATAGGTGGTATTAGCCAACCCTTTTTAGCTTTGTAACATCATGTTTTTAACTGAATATTTTATTTGCTATATTCACACGGTAAAGGGTTCTAAAATAATATGGGCTTGAATTTGCCAAGTTGCTTTAAATTTAATCTGAATATCAAAACACTAACAATATAATCAAGTGAGATACATAATAATTATTTCAACCATTTTACTGTTTGGTTCAACGAAGGCTCAATTTGACCAGCAGAAATTTGAAAAGATCTTTCAAGAAGAAGTTGGTAATAAAAAGAATTCAACAAGAGAAAACCATTCTGCAGTATATCAACATACCACTCCTCAAGCGGTACCATCCTGGTTTATTAATCTCCCCGTTTGCGAAAGTACCGAAGTTTATAGTATTGGTATTTCCGACCCTGAAATGGATTCAACGCTTGGATACGAAACTGCGTTATACCGTGCCCAAATAATGGCAAACGTATTTTACAATGGAACCACACAATTACTATGCGACTTCTTTTTTAACGAAGCAAATAATACAAGTGATATTGTTTACGAGCATTTTTCGCGAATTAATTCCAATAGCTATTTTGACAATAATTATGAAGTAATTGAATCATATACAAATAGTTATGCTGAGACAATTGTTCTTATAAAATACGCGCTTAAAGATAAAATTACATCCGACAATTTCAATAAAATACGATTGGAGCTTTATAAAAACGAGATTGAAGCATCAAATCGCACTGAATACGAATCAATATATGAATTGTCTGTGTATTCAGATACTGAGAATACTGATACTTTAATGTTTTATCAAATCACCCAATTTGGTAAAAAGCACGATGTAGTTAGCAAAACAAATAAAACAATAAAGCAAGTTCCCATTTATAGTTTAAAATATATGGGTTTGCCAAGTGCTGATTCTGCTTCGGTTCATTACTATTCTCATGGCTTGTGGAAAGAATATTTTAAATCGCTTACGCTACATATTATTAGTATTGCGCGTTTAAAACTCGAAAATATTCAACATATATCTGATGCTTATCAAAAAGATAATTTTGAGAAATTAACGCGTGGAATTTCAGTAAATAAAATGCGCTTTGCTCTTACCGGTATTTCAGGTTTCAATAATGAATTAAAGGTAGCGATGCAAGAACTTCCAATTATTGAATAACAATTTCATTTTCTAGGCAATTATGTTATTTTTGATCACCCAAAATATACTTTAATGAAGACGCTTTTTTTATCATTTGTTGGAACATTCATTCTAACTACGTTTACCTTTTCTCAAACAGCATTTAATGCCGATTCACTAAGCAAACATGTTTATACCCTAGCCGATGATTCTTTTGAAGGCAGAAGCATTGGTGCAAAAGGAGGCTATAAAGCTGCTGAGTATATTGTAAACGAATTTAAGTCTATTGGTATCAAACCATACTTATCCGATTATTACCATAATTTTTCGCATCAAACAGGAGCTATAACTGTAGAAGGAAAAAATATTATTGGATTTATTGAAGGATCAAATCCAATACTGAAAAACGAATACATTGTAATTGGTGGCCATTACGATCATATTGGTTACTTTATTAACAAAAGAAAAGAAAAGATAATTTTTAACGGAGCCGATGACAATGCATCAGGTGTAGCTGCTGTAATTGAATTGGGACGCGAGATACTTAAAAATCGGAATCTCTTTAAGAGAAGCATAATACTCGTAGCTTTTGATGGTGAAGAGAGTGGATTGAATGGTTCAAAATGGATGGTTAAAGATAGTTTAATTGAACCATCGCAAATAAAACTTATGATTAGCATTGACATGATTGGCATGTTGAGTAAAGCTGAAGGTATTGAACTTCTTGGAATGGGCACCCTTAAAAATGGTAACTTAATGGCTAATCAAGTAGCAGCAAAAAACCAATTAAAAATAAAAAAGTCTACTAAAAATCTACAATCCAGAACTGACACTAAACCATTTGGTGATATTGGTATTCCAGCTATCCATATAACTACAGGAACCATATCTCCATATCATAAGCCCGAAGATGATGCAAACCTATTGGACTATGAAGGAATGGCTCAGATTACTGAGTTTACTTTTAATTTAGCTCAGAAATTAGCTGCTGAGGAATCAACTCAGCTAATTTCGGCAATAGCTACCAAAGATGGTAAGCCTAAAACGAAAATATTTAAACCCGGTGTTCGATTTAATATGGGATCGAGTTGGCATAAATACCCTGCTGAATTTTACAATGGAAAAGACGGTTTTGCCATACAAACCGGATTATATACCCACATAAATTTAGTTAGCCGATTTTCATTGCAACCAGAGGTTCTATATGAAACAATGGGGAGCGATAATACCGATGGCAAATTCAGAACTCATGCCATAACCACTCCTGTTAATATTCTAATTAGTTTTGCCGGAAACAAAGATTTTGAAACATGGTCGTACTTCGTTCTTGGGGCATATTATACCTACAATTTTGCAGGTAAAAAAGGGTCTCATAATATTGATTTTGAAGACACTTTCGATCCTTATGAATACGGATTGAATGCTGGATTTGTAATAAATATGTCGAAAATTCAAATAGGTATTACTCGTAAAATAGGCCTATCTAATTTGTACAGAGATAAGAAAAATGGCACCATTCAAAATAGCGCAATTTTAGGAACTTTAGGTTTTAACTTTTAGCCATTATTTGTGTTATTATTATTAAAACCAACAATATAAAATTATGGCAAATCATATAGGATTATTAACATCGGGTGGCGACACTCCAGGCTTAAATGCTGCACTACGTGGAGTTGGAAAAGCTGCTATTAAAAAATACGGCTCCCAAATTATTGGTTTTAAAGATGGATTTCGAGGTTTAATGGAAAATAGAATTATTCGACTCGACCCTAAGCAACTATCTGGCATACTTACCCTTGGTGGTACTATTCTGGGAACAAGCCGCGACAAACCGCATAAAATGCCTGTGGGTGGTAAAATTTTAGACATGACCGATGTTATTGTTGAAAATTACCACAAACAACATCTCGATGCCTTGGTTTGCCTGGGCGGTGGTGGAACCCAAAAAAACGCCTATGAATTGGTAAAAAAAGGTTTAAACATAATAACCTTACCAAAAACCATTGATAACGATGTTGCTTATACCGACATGACTTTTGGCTTTGATACAGCTCTGGGCATTGCGGTTGATGCTATTGATCGCTTACACAGTACAGCCCACAGCCATCACCGCATTATTGTGGTTGAAATTATGGGAAACAAAGCCGGCTGGTTGGCACTAGGTGCTGGTGTTGCCGGAGGAGCTGATACTATTTTAATTCCCGAAATTCCTTACGATATTAATATGGTAGCTGAATCAATTCTTAGCCGGGCTCGAAATGGCTCGCCATTTAGTATTGTAGCAGTTGCTGAAGGAGCCATGTCGAAAGAAAAATATGCACTGCTTCAAAAGGCCATATCAAACCTTGAAAAAGCTGAAGAAAAAGGCGATAGGCAAAAGTGGAAAGCTGAAATTAAAAGCATAAAATCGGGAAATAGCAACAACACCATGCAGGTTGCACAGCAACTTGAAGCCATGACAGGACTTGAGGCTAGAGTGACTATTTTAGGACATTTACAAAGAGGAGGTACACCTTCGGCAGCAGACAGACTTTTAGCTACAAGACTTGGAACGGCTTGTGCCGACTTTATTAAACAAGGCCAATTTGGAGTAATGGTTGCATCAAAAGGCGATGGAGCTGAATTGGTTCCTCTTGAAAAAGTAGCAGGAGTTACAAAACTAGTACCTCTCGATCATTCTTGGGTTGATAGTGCCCGAAGTGTTGGCACTTGTTTAGGAGATTTTTAAATGATGGAGGATATGGAATTCAAGGGTAGAGATTTTACTCAAAGTAAATTAGAATCAAACGAGTTTGAAAATTGCAGATTCTCCAACTGCAATTTCAGCGAAACAAATTTATCAGGAATAATTTTCTTAGCATGCGAATTCGACAACTGCAATTTAAGCATGGCGAAATTGGGCGATACTGCCTTTCGTGATGTGCTATTTGCAAATTGTAAGTTATTGGGTTTACATTTTGAAGATTGCAACAAATTTTTATTTTCAGTGCGCTTTAACACATGTCAATTAAATCTATCATCATTCTATCAGGTTTCATTAAAAAGTGCAAATTTTAACAATTGCAGCTTGCTCGAAGCTGACTTTACCGAAGCCAACTTATCAAATGCAACATTTACCAATTGCAATTTACTTGGGGCTGTATTTGAGAATTGCAATCTTGAAAAAGCCGATTTTAGAACTGCACAAAACTTCACAATTAATCCGGTAAGCAATAATATCAAAAAAGCCAAATTTTCATCGCAGAGCTTAGACGGACTTTTACACCACTTTAATATTGTAATTGAATAATCCTACCAAAAAAATTGTAAGTGAAAAAACTAGCCTACTTACAAATCCTTGGAATTTTATAGTTATTTTTGCGCAATTAATAAAAATAGTAGCTTATTTGTTTTAAATTAAAACTATAATTACTACTTTGGTCACGATTTATAAGTAAATACCTGTTTTTTAAACGTATTTATAAATCGTCAATAAAAAAGTAACAGAAAAAATATAATTTATGTGTGGAATTGTATGTGCTTTTGAATTAAAGCAAAAGTCTGAGGAATTAAGACCGCAATTATTAGAAATGTCGAAAAAAGTTCGCCATCGTGGTCCTGATTGGAGTGGAATTCATTGCGAGGAGAAAGCTATTTTGGCTCATGAGCGTTTAGCCATTGTTGACCCAACATCGGGTAAACAACCACTATATAGCGAAGACGGAAAAATTGTATTGGCTGTTAATGGGGAGATTTATAACCATCGAGAAATTCGTAAAGAATTTGAAGGAAAATATAATTTCAAAACGCTTAGTGACTGTGAAGTAATTTTAGCTTTATATCAAGAAAAGGGCAACGATTTCTTAGATGATTTAAATGGGATTTTTGGTTTTGCCCTATACGATTCAGAAAAAGATGAATATTTAATAGCACGCGACCATATGGGAATTATTCCTTTATATATGGGGCGCGACGCTAATGGTACATTCTATGTTGCATCAGAACTAAAGGCCTTAGAAGGAGTTTGTACAACAATTGAGCTGTTTCCTCCAGGCCACTACTTATCAAGTAAAGATGATGTGCCCACAAAATGGTATAAGCGTGATTGGACAGAGTTTGATGCCGTAAAAGATAACGAAACCAGCATTGAAGATTTGCACGATGCTTTAGATGCTGCTGTAAAACGTCAGTTAATGTCTGATGTGCCTTACGGTGTGCTTTTATCGGGTGGATTAGATTCTTCAGTAACATCGGCATTAGCTAAAAAATATGCAGGCCATAGAATTGAAAGCGATGATAAAGATGATGCTTGGTGGCCTCAATTACACTCATTTGCGGTAGGTCTTGAAGGATCACCCGACTTAATTGCTGCCAAAAAAGTAGCCGATGAAATTGGAACAGTTCACCACGAAGTTAAGTTTACTATTCAAGAAGGAATAGATGCTGTTCGAGATGTAATTTATCAACTTGAAACATACGATGTTACTACCGTTAGAGCCTCAACCCCAATGTATTTGCTGGCTAGAGCAATTAAAGCAATGGGCATTAAAATGGTACTATCGGGCGAGGGAGCCGATGAATTGTTTGGTGGATATTTGTATTTCCATAAAGCACCAAATGCTGAAGAATTCCATAACGAAACGGTACGTAAATTAAGCAAATTACACCAATACGATTGTTTGCGTGCAAATAAATCCTTAGCAGCTTGGGGTATAGAAGGACGTGTACCATTTTTAGATAAAGAATTTATTGATGTTGCCATGCGAATGAACCCAAAAGATAAAATGATTACTGGAGAACGTATGGAAAAATGGGTAATCCGCAAAGCATTTGAAAACTATATTCCTGAAAGTGTTGCTTGGAGACAAAAAGAACAATTCAGTGATGGTGTTGGTTACAGCTGGATAGATACCTTAAAAGAATTGGTTGAAGAAAAAGTTAGTAATGACCAATTTGCAAATGCTAAGTACAAATTCCCAACACAAACACCGCAAAATAAAGAAGAGTTTTATTACCGTGCCATTTTTGCTGAGCATTTTCCATCAGAAGCGGCTGCCTTAAGTGTACCATCGGTGCCATCAATTGCTTGTAGTACCCCTCAGGCTCTTGCATGGGATAAAGCCTTTCAAACCACCAACGATCCATCGGGTCGTGCAGTAAATGTTCACTCCGATAAATATTAGTATCCAGATATAAGTTTAAATATTACCTATTAGTAGCCGCATCAGTTTTTATTGATGCGGCTTTTTATTCTGATTTTTTACCAATCAATATGCTTTTCGATAAACTTAATTAGGCTATTGGCCATGTCTTGCTGCTCCTTTATAGTAGGATGACCTGGTGAATCTTTATACGGCATAAAGTGTGTTAAAATTTTATCATCATTTAATTTATCAACAGCCTGCTGCACATAGTTTGGCCATATTGAGCCTTCCCTAGTTGCATCCATACTACCCAATGCACATATAATATTTGCCTGAGGATACTCTGTACGAATAGAACTTACAAAACTTGCATAAGCATTCACAATAAATGCATCACGTGGTGCTGTATCTCCAAAGCTTGCTTTAAACTCATCATGCTCCGTCATATTTACTAACCACGAATCATTTTGCAATAAATTAATGACTACCACATCGGGTGTAAATAGGCTAAAATCCCATTTGCTATTAGCATCGGTTGGGTTCAATCGATTATATATTTCAGGCATAATTAACGGAACCCAACTTACCATTATTCCAATACCGCTTTTGCAAATACAACTATATTCTGCATTAAAATGTTTAGCCGTTAAGGTGGAATAACTTAAATAGTTATTTGTAAAAATACTGTCGGGTGAATCATTGCCTGAAAAATCCTCAACCGCATAACCAGCAGTTATTGAGTTCCCATAAAATTCGATCTTTCGCTTCTTTGGAACTTCCTTTTCAAGTATTTTTCCCTCTTCGTTAAAGCTAAAACCATAAAATGTAGTTTTGCCTCTATCCCACTCGGTACGCTTAAAAATTTCGACCGCATGTTCCCCTTCTGCTAAATCTTTTACGAGTTTATAATATTGTTTAATGGTATCGGGTCGAAGAATAAATGGCTTATTGTCGTCAACAATAACATTATAGTAATTATCGCCATTATTATCTTTCAACAGTACGCTTAGATTTTTTCCTTCAAAATTTACTTTTACCGATGTTCCTGACCGCCAAAGGTCTACTCCTTCACCATTCAAGGAATCAATTCTCCCTGAGTATGAAATTTGAGGATGCTTGTAATCAATAAAAACTTCTTTGTGACAAGAGCTGATGGCAATACTTAGTAGTAGTAATATTCCTAAATTCTTCATAATAACATATTTATAAAAGACTAATGCTAATCAAAAGTTGAAAATATTCTTTGGCTTTCAGCTAAGACAAATTCACAAGAATTTAAATTTTTTATTGTTGCTTATTTCTTATTATTGCATTCAAAATCTGTTTAAATGACTGCAAACCAGTAACTAGTATTAAGAAATAATACATTAAAAAAAATATGAACCAAACTAATCTATTTTCAAGTCATGTATGATAATTCAGGTAAATTAACCTTTGTTCCCCCTTCGCCTAAAGGCACTTCCCCCAGGGGAAGACGCACCCGCTTCCGCTTTGTTATTCTCTCCTGGGAGAGATGCCCGCAGGGCAGAGAGGGTATTAAATAATCCATAAAAACCCAAAACTTGATTCTTGACTTGACACTATTTTCAACTCTTGATTGACATTACTAAAATACTGCTAATATTCAAAACAAAATTAATAAGATGCATGATTTTTATTGGCCTATTCATTTTATATCTAAATTGGCTGTTTCAACAAGTCCATTCTTGATATAAATTTGCCTTATGATATTAATGAGCATTAACAAAAACAGCAGACAGCCCGTTTTTCAACAAATTTTTGAACAAATAAAAATCATAATTGAAGAAGATATCCTCTCTATTGGAGAAAAATTACCATCAACACGAAAGCTGGCAGAAAGTTTGGGGGTTCATCGTACAACGGTATACCGTGCTTACGAAGAATTATGGGCTGCTGGGTATTTAGAATCAAATATTGGCGGAAACTCACGAGTTAGACAGAGACCTCTGATTGCAAAAAGCAATTCTGATTTGGAAATATCTACATTCGACTGGTCATATCGATTTTCTAATGCTGCTAATCTACTTTACCCATACAAAGAGCTGTCTACCAACGCAAATAATGTTTTATTAGATTTTCGACCATTAAGTCCTGATGCTGATTTACTGCCTATTGATGACTATAGAAAATGCATGAATACAGTACTTAAAAACGATGGTGCCAATTTACTAAACTATGGTTCATCGTATGGGTATAAACCTTTGCGCGAACAACTGGCTAAGCAATTACAACAACATAGTATTTCAACCTCTGCCAACGAAATAGTATTAACCAATGGCATTCAAAACGGCCTTGAGCTAGTATTGCGCTCACTCTGCAATACGGGCGATTGCATTTTTTCCGAGAGCCCTAGTTATACCAAAGGTCTTTGGCTTATGAAATTTCTAAATTTAAAGGTAGTTGAAATTCCGATGACTCAAAATGGTGTAAATATTAAGGCTTTAGAACAAAACCTAAAAAAACATAAACCTAAAGCCATATATACCATGCCTACCTTTCATAATCCAATGGGGATAAGCAGCTCGCAAGAACACCGCGAACAACTTTTGGCTCTTTGTGAAAAATACCAAATACCCTTAATTGAAGATGGCTTTGAAGAGGAAATGAAATATTTTGGAAAGGCGGTACTCCCCATAAAATCAATGGATAGAAACAAAATGGTCATATATATGGGTACTTTCTCAAAGATACTTTTCCCAGGTATTCGTATTGGGTGGATTGTAGCTGCGGAACCCTTAATTACAAAATTAGGCGCTATGAAACAAACCACAGAACTTTCCGGTATATCAATTACACAAGCTGCTGTTCATGAGTTTTGTAAAAGAGGTTATTATGAACTTCATAAAAAACGCATTCACCGTGTTTACCGAAAGCGTATGCAACAAGCTCTTCAAGCATGCCGTGAATTTTTGCCCCTTGAATTCATTCATTACTCCAAACCTGAAGGGGGTTATCTAATGTGGTTTACTCTAAAAAACATGGCTATTACAGAGAGTCAATTTATTCAATTGCTTTCTAATTCTGGAGTAGCTGTATCGCCTGGAAGTCAGTTTTTTATTAACAAACCAAAAAAGGTTCATTTTCGCTTTTCAATAGCTCATAGAAAGGAAAATGAGATAAGAGATGGCATTATTATAATTGGAAATTTGCTTAAAAAACTATGATCCTTTTAGATAAACATAGCTACTATAAAGTTATAGATCCCATTAATTAATCATCTGTTTGCTAGGGCTGTAATTGAACAAAAATGCAATGGAGAAATTTACGTTGACAATCAAAATTATCCAAAAACATTTTATATAAAACATGCGTACGGAATGTCGCTGTTATTTGGAAGCTCTGAAAATAACATATTCAATGCTAAATTGGCTAACTACCTGTTGAATAACAATAGTAGAGCAACTTATGAATACCTTCAGGTATATCCATCATTATGGAATAAAAAAATTAAAGAATTATTAGGCAATAAAATTGCTAAACCTGGAATGTCTAAAAGCAATGAGGTGATTACAAAACTGGAACGCGTTAATTTTACATTTAATAATGAAAAATACAAGCCCACGTTAAAAATAAAAAGTGCTGATTTTGTATTCGTTAAAACGGATGAAGTTTTATTCAATGAAATTAAAGGGACAGTGGTTCCGTACCTTTTTTGGCGAAATGCCAATCAATTTATTCAGCATTCAATTGGTTTTACTTTATTAAAAAATGACGCCCCTATTTCAACCGCTTATGCTGCTTTTATTCACAATCCCTATTTAGAAATAGGCATTGAAACAAACCCTAAATACCAAGGTATGGGTTTAGCTCAATGGGTTTGTTCAGCATTAATAAACTATAGTTTGAAAAATAGCTTTGAGCCAGTTTGGGCATGTAGGGCTGATAATGTAGGTTCATGCAAATTGGCTCAAAAGTTAGGTTTTGAACCAATTAAAACCCTGCCTTATTACCAATTACCAAAACACATTTAAATACGTACTATGAACAAAATTATAATATCAACCGACAAAAGTTTGCTAGATATACCAATGATTCACACGTTTCTATGCGAGCGATCATATTGGGCTAAAGATAGAAGCTACGAAAGAGTAGAGCAATCAATTAAAAATTCAGTTTGCTTTGGTGTTTACCTCTCCAATGGCAACCAAGTTGGCTTTGCACGTGTAATAACCGACTACACTATTTTTGGATGGATATTGGATGTATTTATTCTAGAAGAATACCGAGGAAAAGGATTTGGTAAAACATTAATAAATAGTGTTGTAAACTACCCAAAATTCACGAATCTAAACAAAATGGGATTGGCCACGGCTGATGCTCATGGCTTATACAAACAGAGTGGTTTTACGGGTCTTTCAAAACCTGAAAACATAATGGAATTGCTTACAAAATAACTTGATAATACCTGGATAAAAGCCATAAAAAAAGCCCACTCTATTGAACAGGCCTTTTACTATATTTTTAATTGTATTATAAGGTTCTTTTTACTTCAACTTGTTCGTAAGCTTCAACAACATCGCCCACTTTAACATCGTTAAACTTCTCAATGTTCAATCCACACTCATACCCTGAAGCAACATCTTTAACATCATCTTTAAAGCGTTTTAACGATCCAAGCTCACCCGTATACACCACAATACCATCACGTATTACGCGTATAGTCGAGGTGCGTTTAAGTTTTCCATCGCGAACGTAACATCCGGCAATAGTACCCACTTTCGTAATTTTAAACACATCGCGAACCTCAACAGTAGCAACAATCTCTTCCTTAATATCCGGAGAAAGCATACCTTCCATTGCGTCTTTTACCTCATTAATAGCATCGTAAATTATGGAGTACAATCTGACATCAATTTCTTCTTTCTCGGCTAATTTACGTGCCGATATCGATGGACGTACCTGGAAACCAATAATAATTGCATCGGATGCAGCTGCAAGTAAAATATCGGATTCTGATATTTGACCTACTGCTTTATGCTTAATGTTTACTTGAATTTCTTCAGTTGAAAGTTTAATTAAGGAATCGGATAGTGCTTCAATTGAACCATCAACATCACCTTTAACAATAACATTCAGTTCTTGGAAGTTTCCAACCGCAATACGACGTCCAATTTCATCAAGTGTAATATGTTTTTGTGTACGTAAACCTTGCTCACGAGCTAATTGCTCACGGCGGTTAGCAATCTCACGTGCTTCGCGATCGCTATCTAGTACATTAAACTTATCTCCAGCCTGAGCTGCACCATTCAAACCAAGAATTAATGCAGGAGTTGAAGGTCCGGCCTCGGTTATAAGTTCGTTACGCTCATTATACATTGCCTTAACGTGACCTGTATTTGTACCCGCAAGCAAGATATCGCCAATTTTTAAAGTTCCTGCTTGAACTAAAACAGTCGTAACATAACCTCTACCTTTATCTAGTGTCGATTCTATAACAGTACCTACAGCTTTCTTATTCGGATTAGCTTTTAAATCTAACATCTCCGATTCAAGTATAACCTTCTCAAGTAACTCGTAAATATTTACACCATTTTTAGCCGAAATATCTTGCGACTGGTATTTACCGCCCCATTCCTCAACAAGCAGGTTCATGCCAGCTAAAGCTTCTTTTATCTTTTCAGGATTAGCTCCTGATTTATCAATTTTATTAATTGCAAATACAATGGGTACATTTGCGGCCTGAGCATGGTTAATTGCTTCAATAGTTTGAGGCATTATGTTATCATCAGCTGCGATAATAACAATTGCAACGTCGGTAACCTTTGCACCACGAGCACGCATCGCCGTAAAGGCTTCGTGACCTGGCGTATCAAGGAAAGCAATTTTTCTTCCATCTTCAAGTGTAACATGGTATGCCCCAATATGCTGTGTAATACCACCCGCTTCACCATCAATTACATTGGCTTTTCTAATAAAATCAAGTAATGATGTTTTACCATGGTCAACGTGTCCCATTACCGTAACAATTGGTGCACGAGCTTCTAATAAATCTTCCGATTCTTCCTCCTCTTCAGCAATTGCTTCTAATAATTCGGCACTTACAAATTCAACTATATATCCAAACTCATCGGCAACCAACGACATTGTTTCAGCATCAAGTCTTTGATTAATAGAAACAAATAAGCCTAAGGCCATACATGTACCAATAACCTCATTAACCTGAACCTCCATCATGTTTGCCAGTTCATTAACAGAAACAAACTCAGTTACTTTAATAATGTTCTTTTCTGCTTCAACCATTGCAGCATCATGCTGAGCCTTTTGACTCACCTGCTCGCGTTTATCACGACGGTGTTTTGCACCTTTCTTTTTTCCTTTTCCAGATGTTAAACGAGCAAGTGTATCTTTAATTTGCTTTTGTACATCTACCTCATTAACCTCTTGTTTAATTGGTCTTTTAGTAAACCCTCTTTTCTGTCCTGGTTTTACCGATTTATTTTTATCGGTAGCAGAACCATCAGTTTTGCCAACATCTACTCTATCCTTTGAAATACGTTTTCTTTTCTTCTTTTTATTTCTTAAATCGGCATCGCTCGATGAAGCAACGGGTTTGGTTTTTTTACTTGGCAATTCAATTTTGCCAACAACAGTAGGACTTGAAAGCTTTTTTGGTTTCCGCTGAATGAAGTTGTCATCTTTATCGCCTGTTTGTCCTTCCTCTTTTGAATCAGCAGGCTTTTTAGTTGTATCTCTTTCCTGACGCTCTTTAGCTTTTTCTTCTTTCGATTTGCGTGATGGACGTGTTTTTTGGTTTAGTAGACCAAGGTCGATTTTTCCAACCACCTTCACATCTTCAAGCCGCTCTATTTCTGTTTTTATTTCTTCTTCTGTTTTTTCCTCAACTGTAGCTTCGCCAGGTTCAGGTTTTGCCTCTATCGCAGATTCTTCAACTTTTTCAGTTGTTTCAGTTGTTTCAGTTGTTTCTGCTGTTTTAGTTTCTTTTACCTCAGGCTCTTGTTCAACCGATTCTTCTGCCTTTTTTGTTTCCTCAGGCTTTTTTGTTTCCTCAGTCTTTTTCGATTCCTTTGGTTTTTTCGATTCCTTTGGTTTTGATTCAAGGTCAATTTTGCCAACAACTTTAACTTTAACAGGTTCTTGAGCTGGCATTTCGACCTCAGCAGGTTCTTCTTTAATAACAGGCTTTTTGCTGCTATTATCCTGAATCATAACCTCATCCACCGCATCAATTTCCTCTTCAACAGATTCTTCTTCAGAACCTGAATCAATTGAAATTGATTCTTGTTTACCTCGGTGCTTGCCAATTTCAAGTTTTGCCGATTCTTCTTTTAAACGGATGTCGGTACTATACTCCTTTGAAAGTATTTGATATTGATCAGGAGTAATTTTAGTGTTCGGATTAGTCTCAATAGTAATCCCTTTTTTTTGTAAAAACTCAACGATAGTAGCAATACCAACATTAAATTCTCTTGCAACTTTACTTAATCTTTTTGCTTTATCTCCGCTCGTCATTTCTTGACCTTTACTTAATGCTTAACCAAATTACCTTAAACTACCTACTAATTATCAAATTCAGAATTCAGAATTCCAATAATTTCATTAATAGTTTCTTCTTCTAAATCAGTTCGTTTTACTAAATCCGCAACCGATAAATCAAGTACGCTTCTTGCAGTATCGCAACCTATAGCTTTTAGTTCATCCAACACCCAGCCTTCAATTTCATCTACAAACTCATCTAAGTTCACATCTTCATCGTCACCGGCAGTTTCTCTATATACATCAATTTCATATCCTGTAAGCTGACTTGCTAATTTTATGTTCGATCCGCCTTTACCTATTGCCAACGATACTTGATCGGGCTGTAAATAAACATCGGCACGTTTCTCTTCTTCATGTAGTTTAATTAAAGAAACTTTAGCAGGACTAAGCGCCCTTTGAATAAAAAGTTGATTATTATTTGTAAAATTAATTACATCAATATTTTCATTACGCAACTCGCGAACAATACCATGTATACGTGAACCTTTCATTCCCACACATGCTCCAACCGGATCAACCCGATCGTCATATGATTCAACGGCTACCTTAGCTCTTTCACCAGGAATACGTTTAATACTTTTGATAATGATTAGTCCGTCGAATATTTCAGGAACCTCAAGTTCAAATAATCGCTCTAGGAATACTGGACTTGTGCGGCTTAATATAATTAAGGGGTTGCTGTTACGCATTTCAACACGAACTACAACTGCTCTTACGTTATCGCCTTTGCGAAAATAATCAGATGGAATTTGTTCGGTTTTTGGTAAAATTAGTTCGTTGCCTTCATCGTCAACAACCATAATTTCTTTTTTCCAAACCTGATAAACTTCACCAGCTATAATTTCACCAATTCTTTCTTTATAATTACTAAAAATATTGTCTTTCTCGAGTTCAAGAATACGTGAAGTAAGGTTCTGGCGCAGTGCTAAAATAGCTCTTCTACCAAAATCAATTAGTTTTACTTCATCGGTAACATCTTCACCAATTTCGTAATCTTCATCAATTTGTTTTGCTGCTGTTAAAGTTATTTGTGTATTCTCATCTTCTAATTCAGCATCATCAACTACCTCACGATTTCTCCAAATCTCAAAATCACCTTTGTCAATATTAATAATAATATCAAAGTTTTCATCAGTTCCAAATCGTTTCACCATTGTGCTTCTGAATACATCTTCAAGCACGCGCATCATGGTTGCCCTATCAATACTTTTAAGCTCTTTAAACTCCGAAAAAGTTTCTATCAGGTTCAAATTTTCCATCTTTAAAACATTTATCTCTTAAAATGTAATTATTTCTTTTGTCGACTTAATATTATTAAAGTCAATCACTTGTTTTTTATCTACCATTATAGGACGTTTTGCCCCTTCTGGTTTTTCCTTTACGGAATATTCAACTGCAAAGTTGTCTTTATTTAATTCGATTAAAGTTCCTTGTAGTTTTGTGCCCTCGTTAAAAAGAACCTCAACTGTTTTTCCCAATACTTTTTCGTACTGTTCGTAAACCTTAAACGGTATTCCAATACCCGGCGACGATACTTCAAGAGAAAAATCTTCTTCTTCTCTATCAAAAGAACCTTCAATATGTCGGCTAATGCCCACACATGTTACAACGCTTACCCCATTTGGAGAATCAACAGAAATGCTAATATTATTGAACGAGTCTATTTTGACTTCAACCAAAAACAGATCGGTTCCTCCAATTTTTTCTTTTATCAACTTTTCTATGACACTACTTTCAATCATAAATTTTTTGTAATAAAACGGGGGACTGTAAGTCCCCCGTATTTTTATCGCTTCAATATTTTTTGCTGCAAAAGTAGAAATAATTATGAAAAGACCAAAACATTTTGCTTAAAATAAATGATTTAGAAGTGTTTGAAGGCTTTTAACTCATACCTGAGGTTAAATTATTACAAACCAACATTATTGTTATACTTTTGTTTGATAGCAAAACCATTACCACTAATATTAATAAATGATATCATCAAATAATACTAAATATTTAAGTAGCAGAAAAATTGTTAACGATCCGGTTTACGGTTTTATTAAATTCCCGGCAAGTAGCGTTCTTGAAATTATTGAACACCCGTGGGTTCAGCGCCTAAGACGCATAAAACAACTAGGCCTCACTGAACTGGTTTATCCCGGAGCACGACATACGCGTTTTCATCATGCATTGGGAGCCACTCATTTAATGACCATGGCGCTGGATGTACTTGCTTCGAAAGGAAATGAAATAAGCCATGAAGAAGCTGAAGGAGCTTATATAGCCATTCTACTTCATGATATTGGACATGGCCCCTTTTCACATTCGCTTGAGAGTCATATTGTAAAGGCAAATCACGAAGATATTTCGCTACAGTTCATGCAAGAGTTAAACAAGCAGTTTAATGGAACCTTAACCTTAGCCATCGATATCTTTAAAAATACCTACCAAAAAAAATTCCTCCATCAACTGGTTTCAAGCCAACTTGATGTTGACAGGCTTGACTATTTACGCCGCGACAGTTTCTTTACAGGTGTTTCAGAAGGTGTTGTAAGCTCAGACCGAATAATTAAAATGCTTGATGTAAGTGACGATAAGCTGGTGGTTGAAAAAAAAGGAATTTACAGCATTGAAAAGTTTCTGGTTGCACGTAGGCTTATGTATTGGCAAGTTTATTTGCACAAAACAGTTCACGCCGTAGAGCAAATGATTTTGAGTATATTAAAACGTGCAAAATACCTTGCCCAAAATGGCGAAAAACTATTTGCAACACCCGCTTTTCATCTTTTTTTATTCACTAATTTTAGTTTGTCAGATTGTAAGTTCAATTTGATTTCAGATTATTGTACTTTATGCAGCAGCTTTAGTAATTAATTGATTTTCTATATATTCTTTTAGAAGCATAGGTCTTCCAATATTGATGTAGTGTTTTAAGC
>JAQICC010000329.1 GCA_027858735.1 Salinivirgaceae bacterium | reverse complement strand
AAAGTATGAAAACCTTACAAGACCTCAGTCGATTGAGCAGATTTGCGATAGCGAATCGCTCAATTTGGGTTTTAGATATTTTTTCTGCAAACATTCAATTTATTCCATAAAATTATAACTTATTATCTACAAATACATCTTTTACTAGTTGTTTTTTCTATATTTTTAATTTTTCCTAGAAAATAAGGTTCAATAGCTATAACTTTGATAAAAGATAACCTCAGCAA
The DNA here is from genome assembly GCA_027858735.1 of Salinivirgaceae bacterium. Classification (GTDB taxonomy): domain Bacteria; phylum Bacteroidota; class Bacteroidia; order Bacteroidales; family SZUA-534; genus GH45. Next base: position 28,306 of record JAQICC010000329.1, on the reverse strand, counting down.
AGCTTACAAGCATGATAACCGACCTTGATAATATGTTCTCAAATATGGTAAAACGTAGTAAACGTTCTGCCATTCGCGAAATTCTTAAACTAACCAAACAACCCGATATTATTTCATTTGCTGGTGGTTTGCCTGCCCCGGAATCGTTCCCCATTGATGATTTAAAGGAAATTGTAAATCGCGTTTTATATGAAGATGGAGCAGCATCGCTGCAATACGATGCTACCGAAGGATTGCAAGAACTTCGTGAAACATTGATAAAGAAATACCAATCGGAAAGAGTGAATTGCACTATTGAAAACCTAATTATTACAACAGCATCGCAACAAGGACTTGATTTACTTGGAAAAGCTTTTATAAACCTTGGCGATAAGGTTATTTGTGGATTACCTTCATATCTTGGCGGACTTACAGCATTTATGTCGTACGGTGCAGAAATGGTTGGCATTCCATTGGACAAATTTGGAATGCGTTCTGATATTTTGGAGGAGGCTCTAATTAATTTAAAGAGCAAAGGCGAAAAGCCAAAATTCATTTATATAATTCCTGATTTTCAGAATCCAGCAGGCATTACAATGCCCAAAATGCGTCGGCTTGAAATTATTCAGATAGCCGAGAAATACAACGTACTAATTGTTGAAGATAGTCCTTACCGAGAACTTCGATTTGAAGGTGATCACCAACCCATGATGTATCAGCTAAACGATACAGGAAATGTAATTACTTTAGGTACTTTTTCGAAAATAGTGGCCCCTGGGTTTAGAATTGGTTGGGTATTGGGGCATCCCAAAATTCTTGATAAACTGGTAATTTTAAAACAATCATCGGATTTATGCACGGCAACTTTTGTCCAAAAAATTGCAGCCAAATACATGCAATCAATGCAATTCGAAAAGAACCTAAAACAAACCATAAAGCTTTATAAAGAGCGCAGAAATGTAATGTTACAAGGCTTTAAAAAATATATGCCTCCTGAAGTATCATGGACCGAACCCGAAGGTGGACTGTTTTTATTTATGACCCTGCCCGACTATATAAATGCTGACGAGTTGCTACTAAAAGCTATTGAGAAAAAGGTAGCCTTTGTAATTGGGAATGTGTTTTTTGCCGACAGAACAGGTCTAAATACACTACGATTGAATTTTTCTTTTGTAAATAATCAGAAAAACAGAGAAGGCGTTAAACGCTTAGCTGAAGTTATTAAAGAAGAAATAGCGATATATAAACAAAGTAAAACAATAGTAAATTTATTAAAACCCAAGGATAGCAAATCTCTTACCTCGATTTAAACCCAGTATCTGACAATATTAAGTTCATATTATCCAAACTTAATTCCCTAATTCAGCCTCATACTAAAGACTAATGACGCCTTCAATTGTACCAACTTTTTCATTTAATTCAATAATACTTGCAGCTGATTTCATTAAAACCTTACAAGTTATAGAAATGTACTTCAAATTTTTGGTATGTTTATAGGAGATATCACCATCTTCAGGCATCATGGAAGTAACTATATTGACTTTATTATCGCTATTTGGAACAATAAACTTAAACATGTAAAGCATAGGCCATTGCTTATTCTCATTTAACAGTTCCCTAAGTTTTTTATAGTGTTTATTTTCCATCACCCTATTCCCAATAATCGTCAACAATGATGGTTCTTAAGTTGACATTTTTTGCAATCTACGATATAGTCTACGCAATTTAAAACGTTCAAAATAAGCAATAGTTCTGCGCAATACTCTAAAGTAAAGAGTAAAAAACAAGCTTATGGTCATTAGCCAAACTACCAGCATATTAAATAATGGAGTAGCTACTTTAAGGCCGGCAAACCATTTATAGGGTGCATAAAACTGAGCTCGCCCGAATGGATGATTGGGTTCTTTGTAAATCGGATGTTTTTTCTGTATATACTTTTCACCATCAAATGCAATTTGTTGAATTTCATTTTTTGCTAAAACCCAATTTGCCAGTGTTTTATTATAGTAAGTTTGTTTAAAATCTAAAAGATTATTTGAATTTCCAAATTTCGCAATCAGTCGTTCAAATCCCCTATCCTTTAGCTTATTAAATCCGTTATATTGACTGCGGTAAACCTTAACTAAACTATCTAATTTAACCTTAACTTCATCATGAATATTTGCTGTATAAGTATCGATAGCAAACGACCTGCTAGCTATGGGAGTACTATTAAGTTCAAACTTTGTATCTTTCCAAATTAACTCATGATTTAGCACATTAAGATGCGAGCTTGCCGAAGCAGTATCACCATTCTGCAAAGCAAATAAGGCTTCGTTATTGCGCATTTTTAATTCTGGCAACAATAAACCAAAATAGTATGAATTAGTACTTAACTCCTTTTCAATTTCAAAAAGATGCTCCTCATAATCATTATTCATAAATTGGTTAACGGCTAAGGCTTCAAATCCCCATCTTGAAGTCATTACATCGCCAATAACGGGTACATACTCTTCATTTGAAATGGAACTATGCAGTTTATCGAACTCAACAATTACACCGCTAAAAAGCATTTGAGGCACCAAAATTAAAGGAATTGAAATATAAATTGACACCACCGAATTAAGTCCACTACTTACATTAAGTCCCAACATATTGGCAAAACAAGCTACGGTAAACAATATGATCCAATAACTTATTGTAAGTCCCTTAATTTCTAGCATATAGTTACCAATAAGTACAAAACTCAAGGTTTGAATGGCCGATATAGCAAATAGAATAACTACTTTCGCACCCAAATAACTAAATCGCGATAAATTTAAAAACGACTCACGTTGTAGCAATTTCCTATCCTTTACAATTTCCTCGGCACTCACATTAAGTCCTAAAAATAGAGCCACAACAACACTCATAAAAAGGTAAGCCGGCAGGTTTACATTTTCAGAAAACAAATAGCTCCCACCTGTTTTGGCATTTAGCACATACTTTGTAAAAAAACCTAATATTAAAGCTAATATTGGAGCTTCAATAAAATTTATAATTAGGTACTGTTTATCTTTTAGTTTAGAGAGGGCATCGCGCGAAAAATATATTTTAAACTGCTGCCATAAAGAGGGAATATTAAACAAATTTTCAGGCAACTTTTCCTTTTTATCATCATCTACCTTTTCTTTCCATTTAAATTTTTCCTCAAAGTTTATATTATAATACTTATACCAAGCCTGGGGGGTTATTTTTCGCTCACGAATTAAACGACCATCAGGTGTTACCTTACGAGCTTCAATAATTCTCAGAGGTTGTTCGGTTTTTACGTTACCACAATTTTGACATTCACGCTCTTCCGGATTTACATAATGCGCCATGCGTTTAAAATACACGATAGCATCCATTGGGTTTCCATTATGAACCACACGCCCACCCTTGTCAATAATGAGAAGTTTGTCAAACATTTTAAAAATATCTGACGAAGGCTGATGAATATTTATAATTACTAACCTACCATTTAAAGTCTGTCTTTTTAGCAAAGACATAACTTTTTCCGAGTCCATTGAACTCAATCCCGATGTTGGTTCATCAACAAAAAGTATACTGGGTTGACGAATTAATTCAAGAGCAATATTTAAACGCTTACGTTGTCCTCCACTTAGCGTTTTATTTAAGGGATTTCCAACCACCAAATCTTTGGCTTCAACTAAATCAAAATCCTCAAGGGCTTTTTTTACCAACTGCGCAATCGCCTCTTTTGATATTGTGCTAAAACACAATCGAGCATTATAATGTAAGTTCTCGTAAACCGTAAGTTCCTCAATAAGTAAATCCATTTGAGGCACGTATCCAATAACCCCTTCAAGATACTCACTATCACGTTTTATATCATAACCATTTATAGTTATTTGGCCGTTGCTAAGTTTTAAATTTCCGTTAAGAACATTCAAAAGTGTTGACTTACCCGTACCACTACCACCAATTATGCCTACCAATTGACCACTTCGTGCCACCAAACTAAATTGTTGTACTCCAATTAATTTGGGATTAAATTTATGTTCAACATTAACAGCTTTATAAATTATACGTGCCTTATGTTTTTTTTCCAAAAACATTTCATATACGCGCCCATAATAAACTGCCGGCATTATTGATGTTTTAATTACTGATCCGGGCGTAAAAACATAAATTTTATTTTGACGAATATTGTACCCGTTTAAATACAGGTTACGGTCTCCCAAATACTTAAAAATAAAGGTATTTGTACTCTCTATTTGCAATACCCAAACTACAACTTGTTGGCGTGCATTATAAAGGTGTTTGAATTTTTGTTTTGAATGGGACTTATCACCACTAATGAGTAGTAAATTTGATGTTTTTTTTATGTTTTTAGGGTCGCCAAGAATAAACTCTTTCAGATTAACATAATCTGAGGCATCAATCTTCATGTTTTTTGACAGCACATCAATCATCTGATTTTCAGTACCACCAACCTCATCTTCAATTTTCAAGAACTCAAGCAATTGCACAAAAAGCAAAACCCTAGGTCCTTTTTCCATTTCAAGATTAAGCTTTTCGCAAATTGCTAATATCTGCTTTAGGTTTGACGCTTTCTGTTCAAGTGAATTATATTCCTCTGATTGAAAATCGGAACCATGGTAGGCTTGCAAATAATCGTTGTAAAGCACTAAATATTTTTGTGCCCATTCTGCATTAAATTGTCTTTCTAAATAATCTTTAATAAGCACATGAGCCCTACCGGTTTTCTGTTCTTTATTAATATCGGTTAACAATGCAAACAACTGCATTAAAGCATCAAGCAACAATTCACTCATTATACAATCTATCTATGCAATTAATTTCGAATTCAAATAAAAAATAAAAGGCGATTTGAGTATCAAATCACCTTTTTAAGCATTTTTTTTGTTTTACTAATCTACAATACTAGCTCTTACTGCTTCAACCTCTGTTGAAATTGCGATCATTTGCTCTTGAGAAATACTACCTACTTCAAGAGAATTAAAAATTTCTTGTAATTTTTTTAAAGATTTTCCTACCTCAGCAATATCAGGTTGCGATTCAAAATCTTCAACCAAAGACATTAGTTTATTAAGTGGCGCCCTTTGTTCCATAACAATTTTCACCATTTCAACATTATTGTAAGTCTCTTTTGAAATGTGTGTAGCAATATACAATGCTTCAACCCAACTACCAGCCAAAACCAATACCGATACCGATCCTCTACCATTTTCATTTAAACTTTCGTAAGTAGTATAAAAGGTATTTGAAATCAAATCAATCAATTTATCTTTATCGTTTTCAACTAGCTCAATTTTTGCAGGTAATTCTTTATCTATAGCATTTTCAAAACCCAGCTCTTCAACTAGCTTATTCGATGCGTTCATATAATCAATGATATTTTGCTTTTGATTGTAGGTACTCGCATAGCTTAAGTCGGCACTATAAATACCTAAGTTTAAAGCTTTACTTTTTTCAGTAAAATACTTTTCAGCATTTTCAGCCGGATTTGATAGTGACAAAATGTAAGAAGCTCCTATACGGTTTAACATTTTGGTAACTTCGAAGGCTGTAGGTAAGGGATAAACAAATTCCGTTACATCTTCTTTTACCTTATCTTTTTTAATTTCAGTTATTACTGAATTGTCCTCACCTGTTTTTTTAGACCCACCCGAACAAGCTGAAAATAGAATAATTGCAAATAAAACTATTGCTATCGATGTTTGGTTAAATAAATTCTTCATATAAATAGTGGTTTAAATTTTATGTAAATATACTTTTTTAAAAATTACTATTTGTCTTCAAAAATATAAATATCGATAAAAATAACATAATAATAATTCTTTTTGTTACAATTCAACACGCATTTAGCGTAGCAATTACCAAAATGTAAACGTATGCTATAAGTTTTAAGTTTCACTTAGCTATTATTCATATACAAATCTATGACTATTTTTAAACCCCCAAAGTCACTTCTGAGTTATCAAATGTCATTAATTGTCATTAAGAAAAAACCTATATAGTCTCATCAATAAAAATCCAATAATTTCGTTACTCTTGCATTTCAACCAGTCATCCCGAAGCAAGTTCGGGACTCTGATTTTCATTGCTGCGAAAGCCTCATTCTTGGAGCTTTCTTATCAGAGACCGAGTTTTCTTGCACGCACTACTTAAGTAAAACTTGGTACAAGATAGTTAAATAGATGAAAAAAAAGAAGTTTGAGGAATGAAGTTTGGACTCTATATCGTATATATTCCTTCTAACCTTTCAACACCACTAAGAGCAAAAGAACAGTGCATACATCCAGTTGTTTTGCTGTTAATCGATTCGTTAAAAACGATGTCATATCTATCGATGATGACATGTTTATTCAGGCTTGCTCTTTCAAATTGTCCCGATTGAGGAACGAACATCGGAAAGTGCCTGAAAGGCGATGGGGGTATTATAGCAATGGACATCTTATTTATTCCTCCTAACCCGTAGTAAATTCGGGGCAGGCTCTCCTTCCCAAGGAGGGCTGTGGAGGATAAGTTTTCACATCAACTCGCCTCTACCACCTTCTTCTCCACAACAGGGCAAATCATGCTAATTTCGAAGCGGGTACCATGGTCTGAAACAATATTTATTTTGCCTTTTTTCTGACGAATCAGCAAATTCACCATACGTAAGCCTAATGAGTCGGCCTTGTCAAAATCAAAGTGTTCTGGCATGCCAGGGCCATTATCTTGAAGGCTAAGTTCTACTTTATTGTTTTTCTCTAAACTGAGTGTTAATACCAGAATATTTTCATTATTGGCATTAAAGGCATATTTATAAGCATTGGTGGTAAGTTCGTTAACAATTAAGCCAAGGGCTACAGCCATATCAACATTTAGGTTAATGTTTTCAACTGCAATTTGGTAGTTAACATTAAGCTGGTGGCTATTAAATGCACTGTTAATGGCTTCAACTATTTCGCCCAAATACTCATTCATATTTATAGTTGTAACCGACTCGCTATTATACAGCTTTTGGTGAATACTCGAAATAGCCATAATGCGGCGTTGCATTTCGTTAAATATCTCGAGTGTTTGTTTATTTTTAATGCGCATGCTTTGCAGGCTAATTATACTCGAAATAATTTGCAGGTTGTTTTTTACACGGTGGTGAATTTCCTGCATTAACACATCTTTCTCGGCATTATGCTTACTAATAACTTCATTTTTTTGAGTAAGTTCTTCGTTAAATACTGAAAGCTGGTAGTTAGCCTGTTTACGCCTTTTGCTAAGGCGCATTACAAAAAATGCTAATACTGTTATGCCAATTATAGCAAATAGCGCTACAAATAATAAAATTGCACGTACTTTACTTATATTTTTAAGATAGCTTAATTCGGCTTCGTTTTGTGAAATTTCAAATTCTGCGCGCATTTCGGCTAGCTTTGAAACTACAGAATCCCCTGCTATTTTTTGGTTATAATTGTTGTAATCTAATAAGTAAATATACGCTTCTTTATAATTATTTATTTGGCTATTTATTTGTGATAATAATAATGATATTGCTTTAAGTTCTAAAGTTGAACTAATGCTATCTGCAATGCTATATGCTTTGGTTGCGTAGGAGTATGCCTTGCTTAGATCACTATTTTTTAATGCGATTTTTGCTAATTCTCCATAAGTCTCAGCAATAGGTCTATAATCTTGAATTTTTTCTAATGTATTGAATGATAACTTAATTAAAGAATCAGATTTATTAATTTCTCCAAGAGCTGCATAAACCAAACCTTTATTAACATTGATATATCCTTGAAGGTATGTTGATCCTCTTTGAATATCTATGCCTTTAGCCTTTTCAAAGTAATATAATGCACTATCAAATTTTTGAGTTTTTCTGTAAACTTCTCCAATATTTAAATACAATAATGAAATCAAACCTAGCGGTTTTTCCTTAACAGACAAACATAAACTAAGCGATTTGTTATAGTAAGATAAAGTTAGCTTATAATTGTTCAAGGCGAAATAAATACTTGCAATCTGAATAAATAATTGAGATGAACCTACAGAATCACTAGATTTAAGGTAATAAGGTTTTGCTTTTAATGCAAAGTTTAATGCGCTGGTTAAGTTCCCTAAATCACGATAATTATAAGAAATTATTGTGTTCGCCCTTGCAGTTAAAGAATCATTCTTTAATATTTTAGCAATTTCAAGAGCCTTGAATCCACTTTTTAAAGCATTTTCTCTGTCTGGTACAGTTGCTGAATCATAGTATTTGTTATATTCCTCAAAATTGGAAACTTGCGAAAAGCACCAAATTTGAGGAAAAATTAGAATAACAATAAAAATATCTTTAATCATTATATAGAAGTACTGTTTATAACTATATCAATTATGACTAAATAGAGTTTGTCTATAAAGTCCAACTTCTTCCCCGAAATAATCGGGGAAGGCTGTTGTCGCTCAAAATCCAAATCCTCGAATACGCTAGTATACTGCGGTTTGAATTTTTCACACGCCTCGAATTTGAACTTTTTAGCTCAAACTCTCGACTTTATGGACAGGCTCTAAATAGGAGGCCAAGGTATATTAACAATTGGATCCCACTTCCAAACTACATTTGGATTCTTTTTATCGCAGAAAAAGAAGGTGTAATTTGTTTTATAGTTCTGCGTAGGTTGTTTGCTTTTAACAGTAGCATCGCATTCATTCTTTTTATTTGAATCCACGGCAGGTAATGAATCATATACATTATTCTCTTCAGCATCACCCTCATAAGATACAAAGTCTAAATGGGTGGAATCATCGCTTTTAATTTTCCATTTAATCTTTGACCCAATTGCGGCTTTGGTAATTAGTTTAGCTTTAGTAGCTGTTTCATATTCAAAGCCTCCTCCGTTTTGAATCATTGTAATAATGTCGCCATCGGGTATAATACCTCCTTCAGGCATTAAAGCTTTAAGTTGACTCACTTTTACCGTTACGGTAATTTGAATGTTTGACATAATTTTTTAATTTAATGGTTATTAATTTAATCGTTTTTAAATATATAAATAATTCTGTTAAGTTGGGTAGGGTTTGGGGGTTTGTTTTAAAATAATGTTATCCCTCCTAGCCCCGTAGTAAATTCGGGCCAGGCTCTCCCTTAATAAGGGAGGAATAGAGCAGTGTAGCTGGGTTAGAGTAGGTGCTGTTGTTGGCTATGAAATTCAAATAGATTAGTCATTTTAGTTTAAAATACCAAAGAAGATTACCTGTATCAATATCAATACAACCTACATGCTGTAAATGAATAATAAGCAATTTGTTGTTGTATGTTTGAAAAAATTGGTAGGTGAATTCAGGAAAAATATCGCCAAAATAGTTCTTAAATTTAGGAGTGTTGCGTGCTTGAGCAACGTTGTAAAACATTCCGGGCGGACTCACTGACCAAAGCTCACTAAATATTCCGAATTCGGTTGATTCAATTTTCGATATTTTCAAGAAGGCATCAGGTGTATCACTACTTTTTGATAATACATAAAATGAGTTTTTGTCGGTTTGTAGCAATACTTCATCGGGGCTTTTTCCTTGAATTAAACTTTCAATATTTTGTTTCGAATCTTCTATTTGGGCTTGTTTATTATCAGACGAATATTCTTGATTCATTAACAGTGATTCCTGAATATCAGAAAAATGCTTAAAAAGACGAATTTTGTTTTGCTCAAGTATAAACTGGCCAAATATATAAGTAGGTTTTTGCGCTTGAAAGTCGTTGCATTTAAACGCCATTTTATTGTATCCTTCTAACTTCCAAGTTGAATCTTTAAAAGTGGCAGATTCGTCTAAATATTTATTGAGTTCTTGATTGAGCGTTATTTTTTCAGTTAGAGGTTCAGTTGCGAAAGTTTTTGCATCAATGTAAAATTGTTTATAATCGGAGTTTGTAACAATTAGTTTTTGCTGTATGGCATCGTAATCGTAATAGTTTTTTATATTTCGCCAATCGGGTTCAAGAAAGCGACCTATGCTGATATTTATTTTACTATAAATTTTAGCCTGCGATATCTGTCTTTTTAAAGTTTTTGGATTAAATGATTGCAAGCCCGACTTAAATTTCTGGCAATATATCCACAAGTTATTTTCTGAGCATCCTAAAACTATACAAGCTTCAGTGCTATCAATAGAGCCCATGTCTTTTTGTACAATTATTTTGCCTGAGTTTAGGTTATAAACCGATATTCGTGAACTATTATACCCCTGACTGCGTATATTTCCTTTCTCGTACGATCCCGATGTAGGGTGGTAAACACTTTCGTGAAGAATGAGGTAGGAGCTATCGTTTTCGCAGTAGAAAACGACTTTTAAAATATTGTCGAAAGTGCTTGCATAGCTATTAATACATGATAATAATAGCATGCCAATACTAAATAACTTTATGTATTTTATAAGGCTCATTTTAACATGAAAGTTGCTAACGGTAATTGTTCATATAAAATAAGCATCAATTTTTTTATTAAACAAGTCAAACGGGTTAATTTATTCGATCACTAAAACTTCTTAATTAATGATGAGAAATGGTTTTTACAAGGATTAAAACTGTAATTTCCTTATTCACCGATTAATTTTCAGCATTGATCGATTTTAGTTTTTATAGAACGATAAAATATTGAAATTTGCATTGTATTTTTTACATTAATATTAATTAAAGGTAACTATTTGCAATCTTTAACGTCCATATTACGTTCAATAAAATTACAATACCACAAATTATACTCATAAACCCAAATAAATGAAGTTATTAACCTATAAAATTTCACTGTTATTCTTAATGGCTTTGTTGCTAAATTCAGCAAGATCTTCTGATCTAAATACCGATAGAAAACGGTTACGCGGAAAAGTGATTGACGTAAACACAAAAGAAGTTTTAATTGGAGCAACAGTTTATGTGCAAGAGCTTAAAACCGGAACCGCAACCGACATAAACGGAATGTTTATGCTTAAACTAACTGAAGGGAAATACACCTTGAAAATTTCCTATATCGGTTATAAATCTAGCATAGAGACTATCGATATTGGAGATAATATTTCTCAAACATTCAGTCTTGAAAACGAATCGCGTGAAATAGGCGATGTTGTTGTAAAAGCACAACGTACCGATGAAAATATAACACGCACAGAAATGGGCGTTGAAAGGATTAAAATGCAAACCATGCGCCAAATACCCGCACTTATGGGTGAGGTTGATGTTATAAAAGCCATACAACTATTGCCCGGAGTTCAGGCTACTGCCGAAGGAAGTTCCGGATTTAGTGTGCGTGGTGGAAATTTCGATCAAAACCTTATATTAGTAGATGAAGCCCCTATATATAATGCATCTCATTTAATGGGTTTCTTTTCGGTATTTAATAATGATGCTGTTAATGATATTGAACTTTATAAAGGAGATATTCCGGTAGCTTACGGAGGTCGGTTATCTTCGTTACTTGATGTAAGCATAAAAGAAGGAAACGATCAGCTTTGGCATGCCACAGGTGGTTTGGGTACTATTTCAAGCAGGTTAACTATTCAAGGACCTCTATGGAAAAATAAAACATCGGTTTTATTGGCCGGTCGGCGTTCTTATGCCGATATCGTATTTTTCCCATTTTCAAAACAACAAGCTGTTCGTGACGCAACACTGTTTTTTTACGATATTAATGCTAAAATAAAACATAAGTTTAATTCGAAGAACACGCTTATTCTAAACGGATATATTGGACAAGATAAGTTTGGGCAAAAATTTGCCGAATTTAGTTTTGGAAATAAAACGGCATCGGCCATTTGGAAGCATACCTATAATGAGAATGTTATTACTAATGTTACGGGTATTTATAGCGAGTATGGTTATACAACTTATTCGTCTTTTACCGAAGCATCTAGTATAAATTTGGTTTCCAGATTGAGAGATTTTGGAATAAAAGTCGATAATACAATTATATTAGATGATCAGAATACCATAAAATTTGGTTTGTCGTCAATACATCACAGGTTTTTTCCTGGTTTAATAGAACCCAAAGGCGAGGAGTCGTTTTATAGCAGAACAGAATTGCCTCACAATTCAGCATTGGAATGGGGGGTTTATGGCTCAAATATTCAAGAGCTTGGAGATAAACTTACATTAAGATATGGTGTTCGATTCTCTATTTTCCAAAATGTTGGCCCTGGAACATTATATAATTTTGATGATGAATATAATGTGGTGGATTCTTCGGAGTATAAAATGGGAGATGTATATAATGTGTATCAAGGAATGGAGCCAAGAGTTGGTTTGGTATATAAATTAAATCCGTTATCATCAATTAAAACTAGTTATGCTAGAACACGCCAGTATGTTCATATGGCATCGAACTCAGCTGGTGGCACTCCTTTGGATGTTTGGATAGCTTCAAACCCAAACATTAAGCCTCAAATTGCCGATCAAGTCGCTACAGGCTACTTTAGAAATTTTTTAGGAAACCAAATAGAAACTTCGGTTGAATTGTATTATAAAAATATGATGAATACCATCGATTTTAAAGACCATGCCCAGTTATTGCTTAATAAGCACATTGATGGTGAATTTAGAATTGGCCGATCATGGGCCTATGGTGCCGAATTTATGGTAAGACTTAATATGGAAAAATGGAATGGATGGGTGAGTTATACTTTATCGAAAACCAAACGAGAAATTCCAGAAATTAATAATGGCAATATTTATATAGCTCCCTATGATAGGCCTAATGATGTGAGTATTGTACTGAATTATAACATAGCAAAACGAATTACGATTTCGGCCAATTGGGTTTATGCCACGGGTAGCCCTATGACAATTCCGGCAGGTAATTATTCAACCGATAATGTTCAAGTACCCGTATATACTGCTCGAAATGGGTACCGCATGCCTGCTTATCATCGCCTTGATTTAGGTGTAACTCTTAAAAACAAACAAAAAGAGGGCCGTATATGGGAAAGTGAATGGAATTTCTCAGCATACAATGCCTATGCCCGACACAATGTCTGGGCAATTAATTTCGTTCCAGAAGAAGATAATCCGAGTCAGTTGTTCGCTGAAAAAACATACTTGTTTTCTATCGTACCTTCAATCACTTATAACTTTAAATTTTAGTCTATGTTAACACGTATATATATAGCAGTTTTATTCGCCTTTATGGTGGTTTTTAATTCATGTTCCGAGCGTATGGATATAAATCCTAGTGAATTGGCTGTTTATTTGGCTGTTGATGCAACATTAACAAATGAAGTAAAGGCGCATACGGTTAAGCTTACCCAAACAAAGCTAATAATGGATACTGTTATACCTCCTGTGCAATATGCAACTGTAACTATTAGCGATGGGGAAAGAGAAACCCTTTTAACCGAATCGGATACGCTTCCGGGAGTATACCTTACTCCAGATAATTACGCTGCCGAACCGGGGAAAGTGTACACCCTTAGAATTACCAATGTTGATGTAAATAAAGATGGAGTAAATGAGAGTTATGAAAGTGTTGCAGAAATGCCTAAAGCTCTGAAACTTGATAGTGTTACTGTTGAACCATTTATAATGGAAGTTTTTGATATTAAGGGGTGGTCACTAAAATGTTGGGCTTATGATCCGCCTGAGGAGAATTTCTACTTATTTAAGGCCTGGAAGAATGATACTTTGGTTTCGGACACTTTATATGAGTATAATTTTACCGATGATGTATTTTTTAATGGTCAGTATACGAATGGTATTGAGTGCCAGAGGTTTGATGAATCGAAACCCCGTGAGGTAGTTCGAGATGGCGATGTGGTAACACTTGAGCTGTGTCATATTTCAGAAGAATATTTCGAATTTCTAATTGGGGCTATTACAGAAGCAAGTTTTAAGGCTCCAATGTTTAGTGGACCACCTGCTAATGTACCATCAAATATATCGGATGGTGCTGTGGGCTTTTTTAGGGTGTATTATACCATTAAAGGATCGGATACTGTTTACATTGAGCATAAAGAAGAAACGGATAAATAATTTTTTTCTCACCTAAATTATGGAAGGTTTTTGGGAAAGTAAATTCAAAACAGCTACTATTCCTTGGGGTTATGATCCTTCAGAGTCAGCTATAAAAACGGTCGAATTTTTCAAATCAAAAGAAATAAATGAAATCTTAATTCCCGGTATTGGATATGGACGAAATGCAAAAGTGTTTCTCGATAGTAGGATAGGGGTGACTGGCATTGAAATTTCGGGATCAGCCATTAAACAAGCTCAAGCTTTCCTTGAAACTGATTTATTAATCCATGAAGGATCAGTTACCAATATGCCTTTTGATAAAAAGTATTACAAGGGTATTTTTTGTTATGCTTTAATCCATTTGCTCAATAAATTTCAAAGAAAAAGTTTTATTCAGAATTGTTATAAGCAATTAAGTCCTAAAGGATATATGGTTTTTACTGTTATATCGGTAAAAACAGGTAGGTATGGACAAGGTCAAAAACTAAGCAAAAATAGATTTAGATTAGAGAAAGGGCTCGAAGTTTTTTTCTACGATTTTGAATCGGCTGAAAAAGAGTTTAAGAATTATGGTCTGATAAACATTGAAGAGATAAATGAGCCTATAAAATTTATGGAAAATGAGCCACCCATAAAGTGTTTAATAATTACCTGTAAAAAGGGGGTGTAGTTTTTAACCAATTATCTGGCATCGTTTTCACTCTTTGTTCTTACATCAATTAAAACCTTAGGTTTACCTTCTTTCATTAAGGCTATAAAATCTTTGATTTTAACAACACTTACTTGCTTTTTAGCCATCAGATATCTTGACAACGGTGGTGAAAATTTCTTGATACTAGTTGCTGTTTTACAGTCGTTTCAACAGATTCCAAATGCAATAACCAACAACAAGAAACTAGCAACAATATAAAATTTAAATTCTTGCGAACTTGTCTTAACTGAAAATCAAAGAATATTTTCAATCCTTCGCATTACTATCGAATTTTGCCCCTATATCGCATCAAATTATTGCACGAAAATTTGCTTTAATATTAATTATGCCAATTGTTTATTAGCATGCGCTAAATTTATCAGGAATGGGGAATTCTTTCCATATAAACAGACAGTGGGGTTACCAAGCGATTATTTTCAGTTACTTAAATAAAAATTTGATTTGGATCAACAATAGACTTGATCGTTTTTTTATAATTTAGCCAAGTAACGATAAGGTGTCGATATGGAAAACGGTAATTGTGTAGATTGTCAATGTAAAGATGAATGTTTTGTTACATTGACGAGCGATTAACAAGTTCCTGAATTAGGCGTGCTACTATAATTGTCACTTTTAAGGTTGATGATTTTGTTAAAGGAATAGACTTCATTTCTGAGCCAATCCATGCGAAAAATTCAATTTTTCTGACAGATTTGTGCTAAAAATATGTTGTACATTCAAATTACACATATTTATGTTAAGCGGCATTCGCTTTTTGGTTTTTTTTATATAGATTAGACCCTACATTTTTCAATACGTTATAAATGGTAAATTATTATAGATATTTAAGGCTGATTTTCATCTTGTTGGGTCTGAGTATTTCTATTCACTTGTCTTCACAGACAGTACGCGATCAATATGAGAAGTTCGATGATATATATGGTTACGATTCTAAGATTTATAAAGGGGCAAAATACATAGCAGAACATAGGCCACAGTTTGGCCATCCGTTTTTAGTAAAATCACAAGCTTTTAGTGGTAGTGTTATGGCGAAAACTTATAAGCTTGACTCTGTTGAGTTATGGTATGATGTATATAAACAATATTTGGTTCTAGGTTATTTGAATAATATTGGTTCAAAACAACAAATAGTTCTAAATTCAGATGAAGTTGAAAAGTTCAATTTAGGAGCACTTGTATTCGTAAAAAATACCTATGAAGGAATAGGAGTACCATACTTGCAGCAGATTGCAGCAGATTCCATATCTTGTTTTATTACATACCAAAAGGAATATAAGTATATGAGTAATAATTCAAAAAAAGGATTTGGTTATTCTAATGAGACTCGAAAATTATATATGGTTATAGGGCCAAAGGTGGTGAATTTTGGAAATAAGAGAACACTATTAAACAATTTACCTGTAGAAGTTCGTTCAAAGGTTAAATCACTTATTAAGGAAAACGCAATAAAAATAAATAAAAGTAGTGATATACAGCTTGCTCTTCTATTTGCATTTATAAACAGCCAATTTAACTAATATGCAAAGAATTATACTTTTTATTTTATCGAGCATACTATTTGGTGGTTTATATGCTCAAAATATAGTAAATGATACAATTAGTGTTCATTTTTTAAATAGCTCAATGTCAGAATTCGTTGAGAATTTTGAGCACAAAACTGGTTTGAAATTTATTTATAAAGAAGATTGGTTGAAAACCACAAGTATTACAGTAAATGTTGACAATGTACCAATTAATGAAGTGCTAGAAAAGGCATTATTTAGGACACCATATACATATATTTTTGTAGAACCTAACTTTATTATTTTAGTATTTAAAGAGAGTTTTGTAAACAAAATTCCTTTTTATGATGGTATTGAAATATCCTATGAGCAAGCAGAAGGGTTAGGCCAGCAAGATAAAAACAAATATCTAAAAGGCCGACAGCCTGACGAAAAAATAGTAATAAATATTGGAAACGGAGTAAAGGTTGTAAATAGTAATAAAGTAAATATTCAAGCTAAAATTATTGATATAGAAAACAATGACCCGCTTATTGGAGCTACATTATTTATTGAGAAGTTAAAAACTGGAGCAGCAACCGGTGTTGATGGTAATTTGACCTTGTCACTTTACCCAGGTATTTATTCTGCAGAAGTTAGTAGTATTGGAATGGCTACTGTAAAATGCCTGCTAAATATTAAATCGTCGGGAGCGTTCAAAATAGAAATGGTAAAAGAAGTTCGATCTATTGATGAAGTTACTGTAAATGCTGAACAAAAATATAAAATTAGGGGAAGTGAGGTTGGACTAGATAAAATAGCCATAAAATCGGTAAAGGAACTGCCTTCACTTATGGGAGAAAAGGATATCATTAAAATTTCCCAGATGCTTCCGGGAGTAGTTAGTGTTAGTGAAGGATCGTCAGGTATTAATGTGCGTGGTGGTAGTGCTGACCAAAATATGTTTTATATCGGTAACATTCCACTGTATAACACATCGCACTTGTTTGGTTTCTTTTCTGCTATAAACTCAACGGTAGTTAAAAATTTCTCAATATATAAAGGTCATGTGCCAGCAAAATTCGGAGGCCGCTTGTCTTCTATTTTCGATGTAGAAACACGTACAGGAAACAAAAATAAGTTTTTTGCTCAAGGGGGTATAAGTCCAATATCGGCAAATATTTCGGCCGAGGGGCCTATAGTTAAAGATAAAGGAACTTATGTGGTTAGTGCACGATCTTCATATTCAGATTGGATTCTTCAACGTTTACCCAATGATGATTTAAGAAACAGTAGTGTTTTCTTTTACGACCTGTCGGGAAATATAAACTACGAATTTGATGAGAATAACAGCTTAAGTCTATTTAATTACTATAGTTCTGATTTTTTTAATTTAAATAAACTAAACGAATATTACTATTCTAATTTAGGAAGTGGATTAAATTATTTTCACCGTTTTACATCACGATTAAAATCAAATGTTTCATTGGTGTACGCACGATATAATTTTAATTCAAAAGATATGAATAATGCCACCGAGGCATATTCTCATAACTATTCGCTTCAGCATACCGAGGCAAAGGCTAGCTTAGCATGGTTGTTAAGCGACAAGCATTCACTTTCATTTGGGATAAATTCAATTCTATATAACATAAATAGAGGCATTATTGAGCCATATGGAATAAATTCAAAAAGATCGCTTAATAATTTAGGTAAAGAAAATGCAATTGAAAGTGCTATGTTTGTTGATGATAGCTATGAAATTACTAAGAACCTCAAGGTTTATGGTGGAGTAAGATTTAGTGTATTCAATAATATTGGGCCAAGCGATGTTTATTTATATGATGAGAATTTACCTCGTGAGTATAATGCAATAACAGATACACTGAGTTTTGAGAACGGCAAGAGCGTTGTTCGATACAGCAATCCTGAGTTACGACTTGCTTTCGATTACGAACTTTCAAGCTTTAATTCTATTAAGTTTTCATACAATGAAATGTCGCAAAACTTATTTTTATTAAGTAATACCTATTCCGTTGCACCAACCGATCAATGGAAATTAAGCGATTATTATATTGAACCCGCAAGGTCAAGGCAGATAAGCGGAGGTTATTATCAAAATATAATATCGATGGGCTTAAGTGTTTCGAGCGAATTGTATTATAAAACTTCTGGTAATGTATTGGAATTTAAAGATGGAGCAAATTTTATAAATACAAAAGATGTTGAAATCATGACCTTACAAGGTGACCAAGAAGCGTACGGTGCTGAATTTATGGTAGCTAAAGATGAAGGAAAATTGAATGGTTGGATTAGTTATGCATACTCTCGGTCATTTATGAAATTTAAAGGTGAACAACCTTGGGAGGAAATAAATGATGGCATAGTTTACCCATCGAATTTTGATAAGCCACATGTTTTAAATGTTGTTGCGAATTATAAATTTAATCGTAGAATTATTTTATCATCTAATTTGCTTTATTCTACTGGGAGACCTATTACCTTGCCTCAATCAATATATTTTATGAATGGCAGTAGTTATGCCGATTATTCCGACAGAAATGAATACCGAATACCTGATTATTTTAGAATGGACCTATCGCTTACCATTGAAGGTAACCTAAAAGCCAATAAAAAACTTCATAGTTCATGGTCGTTTAATGTATATAATTTAACAGGTCGGAAAAATCCTTATACAGTTTATTTTGTGTCTCAGAATTACGGACTACAAGGTTATCAATATTCTGTTATTGGGGTTCCAGTAATAACAGTATCATGGAATTTCAAACTTGGTAATTATGCAGCGGATTAGAATTATATTTTATATTGTTTTATTAAGTATTTTTCATGGAAGCTGTATTGATGAATATCATGCAGCAAACCTTAATAGTACGAAAAAAATAGTGGTTGATGCTCAAATTACTGATGAATCAGAAAACCAGACTATAAAAATATCATACTCCACAGCTATACATAATGTTGTATGGAAACCTGTTTTAGATGCAAATGTAGAGGTTTTGAATAGGGATGGGCAAATATATATATTCGAAGAGTTGAATAATGTACAAGGGGTATATAATGGAAAAATAGCTGAAGCAGATCTTATTCCAGGAAATGCTTTTAAAATTAGATTTTCAACAACAGAAGGAGCTATGTACGAATCTGGTTTCGAGGAGATGTTAGCGTGTCCCGCAATTGATAGTGTTTATTATGAAATTGATAACGATAGATACTTCGGAAATAGTTTTGAACCTGAGAGAGGTGTTGAGTTTTTTATTGATTTAAAAACAGATGACAATTATAGCAGCCAATACCGTTGGCAATTAAAAGAAACATATGAATAT
Source organism: Salinivirgaceae bacterium (assembly GCA_027858735.1). Taxonomy (GTDB): domain Bacteria; phylum Bacteroidota; class Bacteroidia; order Bacteroidales; family SZUA-534; genus GH45. The sequence continues at coordinate 8,839 of JAQICC010000329.1, read as the reverse complement.
AGATCAACGTGGCCTATTCAAACATATTGGGATGGCAGGTTTATTACTTTGCCTACACCAGATTATACATATTATGCATGCTATAGAACCCTACCGATTAATCAGATATTTTCGGCGACTACCAGTAATCTCGACCAGAATGTTTACTTAAAATATCCTTTGCATTTTGTGAATAATCGAACTCAGCGCTTATTTTATCGATATAGCCTTTTAGTAAAGCAGTATTCCTTAACTGAACAGTCGTTTAACTATTGGGAGAAGCTAAAAGGTAATAATCAAAATTCAGGAGGATTGTATGATTCGCAACCTCAGAAAGTAATGGGTAATGTGGTATGCATTACAAATCCTAATGAAGAAGTGTTAGGTTATTTTGGAGTATCAAGCGTATCATCTCATCGAATATTTGTAACCAGAAATGATCTGCATCAGAAACTAATTTACGACCAGAATTTAGATTGTGTACAATGGCAACCCACAAGGTGGGATTTTGTTACTAATTCGTCTGAAGAAACATGGCCTGTTTATTTGGCACCTCCTCCAGAGGATAAAGTAGGGTTATGGTATGCACCAAAATGGTGTATTGATTGTAGGCTTGAAGGTGGAACGCTAGAAATACCAGAGTTTTGGAGCAAGTAGATTTAAATTTAATAATTCGTAAGAAAAGAATAGTCAAAAATTTATGAAACAAAAACAAATAATAAAACATACTGTATTAGTCCTTTTTATATTGGGTACATTGTCATCATGTATCGATGTTTACGAGCTTGAAGGTGATGGTTATGTGAAATCGGTGGTAGTTGATGCTTTGATAACTGATGATAAGGAGGAGCAAATCATTTATTTAACTCATTCATCATTTGCAAAAGATCCAAATTTGCGGCCTATTTCAAAAGCTGATGTAGTAGTAATTGATAAGGGAGGCAATATTTTTGAATTCAATGAATTATCTGCTCATAAGGGTGCTTATATAGGCATTATTCCCTTTGATTTTCTGGTTTTTGGAAACGCGTTTAAAATTAGCTTTACAACAGTTTCTGGAAAAGAATATGAGTCGGCCTTTGAAGAGTTGCAAGCTTGCCCACCTATTGATTCTATATACTATGAAATCAATAATGAATATTACCCACAGAATTCTGATGAATCGGAACGGGGTGTTGAGTTTTTTCTTGATGTGAAAGCTAACGAACAGTACAGCCGTTATTATAGATGGTTAATTGAAGAAACCTATGAGTATCATGCAACATGGCCAATGTACAAGTTCATGGCTGCGTGGATACGTTCCAGAATTGCACCAGATTACAAATGGTTTACTTGCTATAAAACTAATAAAATATTTACCTTATCGCTTGCATCTACATCACATCTAGACGAAAATGTGTATTTAAAATATCCCTTATTATTTGTTAATAACCAAACGCAAAGACTATATTTCCGTTATAGTGTTCTTGTAAAGCAAATGTCAATAAGCAAATCAGCATATGATTATTGGGAAAGTTTAAGATCCAATAATCAAACTTCTGGAGGGTTGTTTGATTCGCAGCCTCAAAAAACAAGAGGAAATATTGTATGCTTGTCGAATCCTGATGAAACTCCTTTAGGATATTTTAATGTTTCAAGTATTCAAACAAAGCGACTAAGTATTAATGTTGATGATATAAATAGGGAGCTAATTTATGATCATGATGTCTGGTGTGTTGCCAGATTCCTACCTCCAGAAAGTACATTTTTGGACGATTTGTCACGTGAACAATGGCCTTTTTATTTACCCCCAACTCCTGAGGATGGAGACCCGGGAGGAACTTATGTTGCTGATCAATCGTGTTTTGACTGTAGGTTATCGGGAGGGATATTGGAAGAACCTGAATTTTGGAAAAATAAATAGTATGAGAGAGATATATATTAAGTTAATTGCCTTTGGTTTATTTTTTGTTTTGAGTAGCAATGTTTTTGCTCAATATGCCAGTATACAAAGCAATCCGGAAAAGTTTCAAGAAAAGGTATATTTGATTACCGACAGAGAAACTTATACAGTAGGTGAAATTCTTAATTTTAAGGCTTTCAACTTGTCGAATGATGAGCTTAAAAAAGTTGAATGGAGTAAGGTGCTTTATGTTGAATTTATTACTTGCGATGGCAAATCGGTTTTTAAAAGCAAATTTAAATTTGGAGCAAATGGCGCAGATGGATCGATTGAAATACCTAAAGAAATAGTTACAGGCAATTATTACCTTAGAGCATATACTAAATGGATGAGAAACTATTCAAATAAACTTTACTTTTATAAACCAATTAGCATAATAAACCCTTATTATAAGCAATTGGTTCAAAAGCCTGAGTTTTTAGTGTCTGATTTTAAATTAGATACCATTGCTTTTGAAAGTCTTTCCATTGAATACAGTTTTTATGATACTATTATTAAATCAAATAGTCAGGTAAGTTTCAAGGTTTTACCTAAATCAACTGCAACTAAGCAAAATTTATACGAATTGCTTGTTGATGGTAAAAAAACAATGGTCAATAAGAATGAACTGGATAAGATTATGAATTCTGGAGCTTCAGAATTAGCTTATGAAAGCCATGATTCATTTTACTCCACCATATCAATAGTTAGAAATATTAAAAAAAATAATCGATTTATACAGCCCCAACCTCTTGACAATAATTTAGAATTTAATTTTGAATATATACCTGAAACACGAGGAGTTTCAATTTCAGGCACATTGATTAATTCAGACACAAAAAAACCTTTAGCACTCAAAAAAGTTCACATTTCGGTTTTCAATGGAAGTACAGAAACACAATCTGTTATTACGGATTCACTTGGGAAGTTTATTTTTGCTGTTTTAGATCAAATGGGTGATAAAGAGATTTTTATTTCGGCCGAGAATGTTGCTGATAATCAGGAATTGTTAGTTGATAACGATTTTTGCGCAAAGCCTATAAATTTACCTTATATACCTTTTGTGATTGACCCAAATCAGCGTGAATATTACAATGTGCTAATTAAAAATGGACAAATTGAAAAACAATATTCGCACGTAAAGTCTGCTCCTTTAGTTGATTCAACTGAGCGTCAAGTTTTTTACAATACCACAAATACTAAAATTGTGTTCGATGATTATGTTGAAATGCCAACTATTGAAGATTATATTAAAGAACTAATGCCTTCTATAATTATTCATAAGAACAAGAAGAAAACAAGTTTTGAAGTGTATGGAAAATTTTCGGAGCTTAAGCTTTACGCCCCACTCGTGTTATTTAATAGTGTGATAGTTACCGATATTGACAAGCTTATGGCTGTTGATGCTAAAAAGATAGAAAGCGTAGAATCATTATCCTATCCCTATATTATGGGAGATTTTATTTATGGTGGAGTAATAAATATTTTATCTAAAAGTGGTGCAATAAATGATATTAATCTGGAAAATTCAGGATTATTTTTCAATTATTCCTTCTTGTATAATTTGGGTTTGGTGAACAAAACAGAAGTTATACTTGCCAATACTTTGTTGTGGAAGTCTGATGTTTTGAATGAAATTGGGAAAAGTAATAAACATGAGTTTTCTACCGGCTATAATAAGGGAATCTACCAAGTAGTTTGCACAAAAGTTGATGAAAATGGCACGGTATCACGTTATTTAGAAGAAATAGATATAAAATAAAAACAGCGGCTCATTAAGCCGCTGTTTTTATTTTATAATTTATATTCTTTTACTTTTTCTCTGCCCACATTTATGGCCTCAAGGTTCATAGGAATTAAGGCATGATGCCTTTGGGGCAATGATTTCTTTAAGCCTTTTTCAACATTATTGTCTTTTATAATAGGTTTAAGCTTTAAATAAGCTCCTAGCACAATCATATTAAAAGTTCTCGGATTCCCCATTTTGGCCGCTTCTTCAGCACCTTCAATGGTGTAAATGTTTATATCGGTGCGGGTAGGAGGGTTTATGATGCCATTCGGATCAAAAAGTAAGATTCCACCTGGTTTAACCAGGCTTTCAAATTTATCAAGCGACTGTTGATTGAGTATTATGGCGGTATCGCACTCATGAACTATAGGTGAGCTAATTCGGTTATCGCTAATAATAACGGTAACGTTAGCGGTTCCTCCTCGCATTTCCGGACCATATGATGGCATCCAGCTTACTTCTTGGTTTTGCATAACTCCTGAGTAAGCCACTATTTTACCCATGGAAAGCACACCTTGTCCACCAAATCCAGCAATAATTATCTCTTCTTTCATTTGTTATTCGTTGTTAATAGTTAGCAATGTCCTCTTTTGCGAGTTTCGCATAAGATCTTCGCTTCCCTCGCTGGAGGGGTTCATTGTGTTATTTTTTGTACGGGTCTTCGTCAGCCTTTTCGCTATCTTTTATATCTCCCGGAGGATAAAGCTTAAACATATGCTCTTCCATCCATTTGTTCGATTCAACAGGTGAAATTTTCCAACCTGATGGACAAGTGCTCACTATTTCAATAAACGAGATTCCAATTTTCTTATCTTGGTTTTCAAATCCCTTGCGAATAGCTTTTTTTGCTTTTCGAACAGTTGCAGGGGTATGCACGCTTTGTCTGGTAACATAAGCAGCCCCCGGTAATTGTGCAATAAGTTCAGTGATTTTTAAAGGGTAGCCATGTAAATCAACAGACCGACCTTCCGGACTAGTTGAAGTGCGCATCCCCAATAAGGTAGTGGGAGCCATTTGCCCTCCTGTCATGCCATAAATAGCGTTATTGATAAAAATAACTGTTATATTTTCTCCCCGATTGCATGCATGCATAATCTCGGCTGTTCCTATCGACGCCAAATCGCCATCGCCTTGATAGGTGAAAACGTAATGGTTAGGCATTAGCCGTTTTGCTGCAGTAGCCAAAGCAGGAGCACGTCCGTGTGCTGCTTGTTGCCAATCAATATCAAGGTAGTTGTATGCAAGTACCGAACAACCTACGGGCGAAATACCAATGGTTTTATCCTGTATATCCATTTCGTCAATAACTTCAGCTATTATCTTGTGAACTACGCCATGGCTGCAACCAGGACAGTAATGCATAACATTATCGGTAACAACCTTTGTTTTGCTGTATACTAGGTTTTCTTTATTAATAATATTTTTTATTTCAAGCAACGACATGTTATTTTCCTCCCAAAATTAGTTTTTCAAAAGCTTCAAATACTTCTCCAGGTGATGGAACCATTCCTCCAACCCTGCCGAAATGTTCAACAGGAATTTTTCCATTAATAGCGAGCTTTACATCATATACCATTTGTCCGGCACTCATTTCAACCGATAGCATCCCTTTCACTTGATTTGCCAATTCTGCTAATCGAATTGTTGGAAATGGCCAAACGGTAATAGGACGCAGTAATCCTAGTTTAATACCCTTTTCACGAGCTATTTCTACCGATTTCTGACAAATACGTGCCGATGAACCATAAGCCACCATTAGGTATTCTGCATCTTCGGTTTCAAACTCTTCATAGCGAACATCGTTTTTCTCAATTTCACGGTATTTTGCTTGAAGTTTATGGTTATGTTTCTCCATTTCTTCAGCTTCAAGTATTAAAGATGTTGCAATATTTTGTTCTCTATCTTTAGTTTTACCTGTGGTAGCCCATTCTCCCGATATTTCCTGAATCTGTTCATCAGTCCAACGGGGTTCTTGATCTGCTACAATAACCTTTTCCATCATTTGGCCAATTACACCATCGGTTAAAATTAATGATGGAATTCGGTATTTAAAAGCCAAATCGAAACCTAAACCTACAAAGTCGTGCATTTCTTGTACCGATGCCGGGGCTAGAACTATTAATTGATAGTCACCATGTCCACCACCCTTAGTAGCTTGAAAATAATCGGCTTGCGAAGGCTGAATGGTGCCTAAGCCAGGGCCTCCTCGCACAACGTTTACAATAAGGCATGGTAATTCAGCACCTGCCAAATAAGAAACCCCTTCAAGCATTAAGCTAATTCCAGGGCTCGATGAAGTGGTCATTACCCTTTTTCCGCACGATGCACCACCATATATCATATTTATGGCAGCAACTTCGCTTTCTGCCTGTAAAACAACCATACCTGTTGTTTCCCATGGCTTGCGAACCATTAATGTTTCTAATATTTCTGATTGAGGTGTGATAGGATATCCGAAATAGCCATCGCATCCAAATCTGATGGCAGCTTCGGCAATCGCTTCATTTCCTTTCCTTAATTTTAATTCACCCATATTTAATATTTTTTTTAATCGTAAAACTAAACTTTAACCTTGTAAACGGTAATAACACTGTCGGGGCAAACCCAACCACAATTTGCACATCCAATACATGCTTCAGGTTGGTGCATGTGCGCATAATTGTAGCCTTTGCCATTCACTTTTTTTGCCAATTGAATTACATGGGTAGGGCACGCTTCAACGCATAAGCCACAGCCTTTGCAGTGTTCAATATCAACATCAATAGCGCCTCTTACTTTTGCCATATTATTAGTTTTATAATTGCTTTTTATTTAACATATTGTTTTTTTTGGACTAGGAGTCATAAAATTAATACAAATTATGAAACCTTAAAGTCTTTATTAAATTGTTTTACCCGATTTTCTAAATCGACGAACTGTTCACGTTGTACTTGACTAACGCAAGCCCTCAGACCCTCAGTGCGTTCACTGCCACATGATTTAAGGCTAATGGCACTTATTCCATAGTATAATAATTTCTCAATCAATTCAGCGCCTTCAAATCCCGGATACGAAATGGTAAAGTAAAATCCGTTAGCCAATTCTTTGTCAATATCTTTATCGTAAACAAGTTTGAACCCATTTTCAGTAAAAATACGCTTCATTATTACCGCTTTTTCTTCGTAGTCTCTAAGCTCATTAACGAAATTAAATGTACCCTCGTTTGCTGCTTTAAACATTGCGGCAAGTCCGTATTGTGCGGTATGGCAAACTCCCGAACTAAATGTGTAAATAAGCCTTTGAATAACGGTATAGCCTAATGATGCCACGCCAAATCGCTCTTTTAAATTAGGGTATTCGCGATGAAATAAACTATCGGAAATACACAACATGGCCAAGCGCTGACCTGCATAGCTGAATGCTTTTGAACTTGATATTAACAAAATGTAATTGTCGGTATATTTAGCTACTGAGGCTTGAAAAGGGGCTTTCCCGGGTACTGATATATCTGATCGAAAGTCCATTCCAAAATAGGCAAGGTCTTCCAGAACTACTAAATCATATGTGTTTGCAATATCGCCAATAATTTCCAATTCTTCCTGAGTAAAGCAAATCCACGACGGATTATTAGGATTTGAATATATAAGCGAATTTATGTTGCCTTTACTAACAATAGATTCCAACTTACTTCTAAGTTTTTTGCCTCGGTAATTATACACATCGAAATTGGTGTATTTATGACCCATTACTTTGAATTGAACCTTTTGAACTGAAAAACCGGGATCAATGAATAGTGCCGTGTCTTTTTTTGGATCTAAATTGCTTACCAGCATAAAGGTAGCATAGCCCCCTTGCATTGAACCAACAGTGGGCACGCAGCCGGCTGGATTAACATCAATGTCAATAAAATTCTTTACAAGTTTTGAAGTTTCTTCTTTTAGTGATTTTACGCCGTCGAGCATGGGGTATTTTGAACCTAATCCTTTGTTTATCGCTTCAATTTCGGCATCAGTTCCAATTTTTGGAGGATTAAGCCCCGGAACACCCATTTCCATTCTAATGAATTTTTCACCCGTCTTTTCTTCAATAGTATTGGTTATTTTCACTATTTCACGAATGGTAGCATTGCTTAAATCTGCAATCTTAAATTCGTTTAAAACTGTTGAAACCGTATTGAAATCAATAGGTGTATTTGTCATTCAAATAGAATTTAGCATTCAATATTGCTGCAAGTATAATGAAATAGTATGTTTTGCTAAAGAACCACTGCATATTTAATAACAGTATTCTTTAAAACACAGGTGCTCTAATCTGTAGTAATGAATGGAGCTTAGCGTTAATCGTGTTGATTAACAGTAAGTAAGCAATGTTAATAATTGATCAGTTGGCATAATCATGATTTTTGTTAGGCTAAAATCTGTTAAAAAACAATTGTGCTAAAATTATTGACAGGGTGACTTTTATTCACCCTATCCTAATATCCGCAGCAAAAAAATGAAACCATAGATGGGCACAGTCTTACATGAAATATATTTTCACTCAATTGGGTGAAAACGAAATTAGTGTTAATTCGTGTAATTAGTGGCCTCAAATAAACCGCTTGCGGATTTAAGGCCTATATAAATTAAAGATTGAAAATTCACATTTCCATCAAACTTTACTACAGACACAGTGCTCCCTCTGGGGGAGCTGTCGAAAGACTGAGGGGGAATACAAGATTAAAAATGCTTAAGTAAATGGCATTAGGGAGAGGGATGAATGTCATTAAATTTCAAAACTTAATAAACAATTTTCCCCATCGCCTCCTGAGAAGTCGGGACAAGTTATCGGCACGACCTGTTCCGAACTTATTTCGGAAGGTTCCCTGGGGGAAGACTTACCCGCTCAATCGGAGTGAGTTCTCCCCTGGGGTGCCAGTTCCGAACTGGTTTCGGAAAGAATCCCGAAGGGAGAGGGGGAGTATCCAATAGCTATCCTTATGGCTTAAACATAACCCAATACTAGTGTCAAGTCAAGCATGATAATACGGGTAAATTAACCTTTATTCCCCCATCGCCTCCCGAGAAATCGGGACAAGTTATCGGCACTTTACCGATGTAAAATCGGCACGACCTGTTCCGAACTTATTTCGGAAGGCTCCCCAGGGGAAGACTCGCCCGCTTCCGCTTTGT
>JAQICC010000249.1 GCA_027858735.1 Salinivirgaceae bacterium | reverse complement strand
ATATACTAAAACAATTACTAAACTTAATAGAATTACATAAATTCTTTCATCAATTTGTTTTATACACTTTTTCATTTGTCTGTATATTAATATATAAACCTTATATGTTTAGCATAAATGAAATTTTAATAAAGCTATAAATTTATTATAGAATTACAAAAAAGCATTCATTTTTATTCACTGATATCCGGTTAAAAATTTTAGTTCTATTAATTTTGTTAATAGACCCCATTACTCCAATTTCAAAAGCCCTTTTGCCTTGTAATCCAAATCTCGCTAATTCTTTAAAGGCGGTTGTTTCAATTATGCAAAAAAGATAATCGTCTTGCCCCCTACTACTTAAAACTATAACATCATCCATTAAATAGTGCTCGTCTATAAACTAAGCAAAGTTTGTTACTGGGCATGTGTCTGTTCAGAGAGTGTCATTTACAAGGCTTGCCCTCTGCGGAAATTGGGATTTTACCTGAGCAAATGAGCAATTTCCGCTAATGGCGTGACGCATTTGTTGGCGTTTTCTTGCAAAGACTATCTACCACAAAATTTGATTTCCCTTTTTGTCAAGCGTGAAAATCCTTTCATCTTCCCCCTTTGTTTTATTATGCAATAACAGCAGTGCGTTATGCGGGCAATTATCGTAAATTAAAGTATCGGTATCAGCGACTTTTTCACCCAGAGATTCCCATTGGTCTTCATTCCAAAAGACTAATTCATATTTATCGCCTATTTCAATACAATTACCATCGTTTCTTCCAATAAATCGAATTTTATGAATTTCCGAAGGATTAGTAAACTTAAGCCCCACCCAGCTACCTGTTATCTCTGCTCCTTCAAAACATGTTAAAATATTTTTGTCAAATACATTTTCAATAGTATTCCCTTTATTCATATAGCTACCGGCTGTACCGACCGGACTCCCTTGTATTTCATTTCCTCTTCTATTAATGAAGGATATTTCGGATATGGTTGAACTGGTTTCAGTATCGCCAATATACCTTGCATATTTAAATTTTGGGTTATTATCAATTAGAACATTGTGAAAGACAGGCTTTGCAGGTTCGTCTTGTACATGTAGATCAACAGCATCGGAGAAATCGGGCTTATTTGCCCCCTGAAAACGTCCGTTCAACATCAAAGAATCTACCCCATAGTTATCCCAATAATATTTTCGGGTTAAATAAGCTGTCCTTCTTTTTGATTCATCGGGAATAAGATGCTCTATTTCCCCGTTTGATGTTAATATAAATGGATGACCAGCTGTCTGAAAGGATTTATAAACAGGAAGGTACACAAGATCGCAGCCCATTGAGTGAAATTTAGCTCTATTCCTTTTAATTTCAGCATATTCTACCGGTATCCAGTCTTTATTATTAAACACACACAAATAGGCATATTTCGCGTTGTGCGAATTTGGGAAAGGGAGTTCAATACTTACATCTGATGTTGCTGTATAATAATCGGTTACATCAATTAAGTTCAATTGCTGAATTTTGCGGAGTAAAACAGGTTTTTTTTGTAACGAAAATGTTTTGTGGTATATTTTAGTCGGGGTAACACCGAACCTGTTGTTCCCGGGGTCGCGCTCCCCACCAAGAAAATCAATATATTTGCCTTCTTTAGAGAGAACGGCACTAAAGTCATGCCCCAAGTTTCGGTTTCCCCACTGAAAAATCTGAGCATGAACCACCGCCAACCCCATAGATCGCATAGCGAAGGTAGCTACGGAGGCTTGCATTTTGCAATATCCCATTTTTAACTCTAATAACTGGTTCGGACTAAGATCTTTTGGATATTCTTTTATAAATCCGCCATCGAACATAAACCACGTACCAATATCCCTGTTTATTAAATTACATGCTTCAATCGGATCGGTAGGATCCTTTAGTGAATCCAACAGCCATTTATATTTTTCCATGTAACGCGGGCGCCAGCTCTCACGATTTTCGTTACCGAAACAATAGGGTAATACATATTCACAAAATTGGTCAAAGGTTAAATGTTGCGCCCAGGGGAACTCCCAGGCCTTAAATGCATAATCGATATTCTCAATCAGCAGCTCGGCTTTTATATTTGTTAAATCGTTTAAGAAATCCAGTTTATTCTCTTCGGGCGGACCGTATTTGTCTCTATAGTGATTCCATATATGGTAAATTTTCTCAAGCTGAAGTTCCATATTTAAATTCCTTCTTGGGTTAACTCTATCATATCTCGGTGATTCAGCTCTTCCGACACTGTCAAAAAATGCATCGAATTTATCTAATTCTTCACTGTAATAAGACCCATGATATCGCAAATTTGAAATGAGAAAATATGCGGCCTTTAGCTTTTGCCTATCCTGGCCAGATTTACTGTAGTGATCAATTACTTTTTGTAATTCATCTTTATTTTCACCAGCCAGCTCTAAAGCGCTCTTCACATCGGCAGGATATCGAGAACATCCTGACAAAAAAAGGATTGTAGTGCAACCCAATAGGCACAAAAGGGATTTTAATCGTATCATAAATATTTTTAAATTATAGGTTACTTATTATCTTCATACTTCTTTTTTACATTCTGCAAAACGCCAAAGTTTTGTCCATCTACCTTAGGTGTCAGATGACAGGCATTGTTTCACTATTGTCTATTAAAAATAGTTAAAACCAACCCTAACACACATATAATCAGTATGAAATTTGCCATAAACCTTGTCGCACTTTTGAAATGGTTACTTTTATTGGTAAACCTAACAGTAGCGTACAATGAACTGTGGCAAATATCTT
>JAQICC010000237.1 GCA_027858735.1 Salinivirgaceae bacterium | reverse complement strand
TGGTAGTAGTTTAGTAATCTGTACGTTACCATATTTCAACAAAAAATGAGGGTCAAAATGATTAACTATTTTGGGGGTGAAGAAGCGGATAGTCATTTAATTTTTTCATTAGTTAGTTATGTTTGGGCAGGCATTGGTGGAACATTTTCAGTGGTTATATTGTTAACTCTTTTCTGGAAACGATATCATGGTATTGCGGCATTAATTACGATTGTTGTAGGTATGGCATTTACCATTATTTGGATTAGTTCAGGTATGGAAAAATTAATAACATCGCGCCTACTTACATTTATTGTTGCCCTTGTTGCAGCCATATGTAGTACACTAATTATTAAACCCAAAAATACACTATAATAAATTTTAAAAACAAAACTAAAACAGCTTCTATGAGTTTTTACAAGTCAATAGCAAATTTTTACGATTATATTTTTCCTCTAAATATTAATCAGGTCGATTTTGTGTTAAAGTCGGTTCCCAAAATAGAACAAGCTAAAATACTGGATATAGGATGTGGAACAGGAAGCTTGACCAATGCTTTGAGTGAAATATGCTCTTCGGTTGTGGGTATCGATCTCGATACTGAAATGCTTAGCATTGCGGAAAATAAAAAATCCTCAGAAAATGTTCAATTTATTGAGGGCAATATGCTTGGTTTATCTAATCAATTTGAAAACAATAGTTTTGATACCATAGTTTGTTTCGGAAATACTTTAGTGCATCTTGATAATATTCAGGAAATAGGTTCTTTTTTAAGCCAAAGTCATCAAATATTGAAAAAAGGAGGGAAGCTTTTTATCCAGATTATTAATTATGATAGGATTTTGAATGAAGAAATAAATTTTTTACCAACCATTGAGAATAGCAAGATTAAATTTACTAGAGATTACGTTTATCTATCAGAGGATCATAAAATTAACTTTACTACAGAGCTTTTCAATAAACAAACTTGCACACAAATTGAAAATCAACAATTGTTATATCCCCTAAAAAGGCAAGAAATTAGCCAGTTATTAAAAGCAAATGGTTTTAATGAACTGCATATCTATGGCAGCTTTAAAAAAGAACCGTTTACTTTTGAAAGTGTTCCGCTAATTATTGAGGCTGAAAAGCTTTAGTTAATTATAGCTGATTAATTCATAAACTTTTTCAAAAAGCAATAAACATGCTGATTATCAAACTAAGAAACATATTACCCAAATTGAGCGATTCGCTATCGCAAATCTGCTCAATCGACTGAGGTCTTGTAAGGTTTTCATACTTTTCGTTTCCCCGAAATAATCGGGGCAGGCTACTCAAAATATGAAAACCAACAATTCCTAGGTCAGCCTGTCCCGTACCGGAGGTCGGGAGGGTTATACCTAAGTAAAGCGCCTCTTCACTTTGTTCGAATCGCTCAACTTAGGTATTAGATAGAAATTTAATTTTTAAAAAAGTTTCCAAGTGCATTTATTTCAATGCATTCCGCTATGGCGGAACAGGTACTGTTTTTCCGAATCAAGTTTTCCGAAGTAAATTCGGGACAAGCTTTACAGCTACATCAAACTAAACACATAAATTATTCAGCTATAATAACAACATAGATAAAGCCATGTAATTCGAATTAACACGAAGTATTTCCTTATAATATTTCCATAAATGATAAAAAGGATTATTTTTGCCAAGAATTTTTAAGCCTAGAAAGCTTAATATTAAATTACAATTGCATCTTTTATCGTTACAACGTTTATTTATTGGATGTTATTAATGATCTAAACCAAGTCAAAATACAAACAAATTATGTCGAAAAAAAAGAATATAGAAAAGGATCCTAGTCTGGAAGGTTTTGAGACCGCATTAACCAAAAGTGAACAGTTTATTGAGGATAATCAAAAAACATTAACCTATGTTGCATTAGGAGCATTAATAATTGTATCGCTTTACCTTTCTTTCCAAAAATTTATTATTGAACCAAAAGAATCGGAAGCAAACGAAAACATGTTTGTAGCAGAGCAATATTTTGCAAGAGATTCATTTAATTTAGCTTTAAATGGCGATGGAAACTATTTTGGTTTTATTGATATTAGCAGTGATTTTAAAATGACAAAATCGGCTAATTTAGCCAAATATTATACAGGTATTTGCTACTTACAGCTAGGTGAGTATGAAGAGGCCATTTCACACTTAAAAAAGTTTAGCACCAGCGATATTATGATTAGCGCTGTAGCAACAGGTGCGATTGGTGATGCATACTGTGAATTGGGAGAATTCAGTAGCGCAATTTCATATTATGAAAAAGCTGCTAACAATAATCCTAATAGTTTTGCTTCACCTATCTACTTAAGCAAAGCAGGTCAATTGCATGAAGAAGAAGGAAATTACAAGAAAGCTTTAAGACTTTATGAAATTATTAAAGCAGATTATCCTAAATCTCAAGAAGGAAGAAATATTGAAAAAATGATTGCAAGAGCAAAGCTGCAATTAGAAAAATAGACAAAAAACTGTTTAAATATTACTAAAAGTATCATTAACTTCGTTTTTGATACTTTTTTTATGTCAGGCATTTGTATTATAAAAACAATCGCCATTATAGCGATATTTTAATTTAATAATTATGGCAACATCATTAAAAAACTTATCGGATTACGATATTCAGTCGGTAGCAAATGCTAAGGATATGAAATTTGGCATTGTAGTAGCAGAATGGAATACTGAAATTACAGAGGCTTTATACCAAGGAGCTTATGATACCTTAATTAAACATGGCGCTCTTGAAGAAAATATATTGAAAAAATATGTTCCCGGCACTTTTGAACTCACATTGGGCGCTCAATTAGTAGCTGAAAAAACCGATGTGGATGCCATTATGGTATTAGGTTGTGTAATACAGGGAGAAACCCGTCATTTCGATTTCATTTGCCATGGTGTAACCCAAGGCATTACCGATTTAAATTTAAACTATAATAAACCTTTCATTGTTGGGGTACTTACCACTGATAACCAGCAGCAAGCTTTGGATAGAGCTGGAGGTAAACACGGTAATAAAGGAGATGAAGCCGCTTTTACTGCCATAAAAATGGTGAACCTTAGCCGAAGTTTAGATTAATTCCTTTTAAGGATTTTGTCTTAAAGACGGCTTCTATTCAATCGGTAATTTTTTACATAAAATATTTTATAATTGAATTTATTTCCAATTCATATAAAAAAATGGATCTCCGCGCTCTCATTACAGTTTAGATATCAATTTAGGATAATCTGACGATCCATAATTATACCTTTTCATAATTATATATGCTTACATGTGGGCAAAGGATATATTGGCGGTACATGATGAATAAAACCTATCATACTCCCCAGGCATGGCATAAATTAAACGCATTACCAATTATTATTCAAAATGCGCCTTCGAACCAAAGAAAACTTTACAACACCTTGTTATTCTATCCATTTTTTTTCAATTCATATCTAACAGAATTTTGGCTTACTACGTTAGGTATTTAATATCGAATTCCGTTTAATACAAGGTGGTATTTATACTTGAACTTCAGGAATAAAAAAACCCGGACAATATCCGGGTTTTTGAGTATAATAAAATTTTATATTACTTTTTCGGAGGAGCAATTCCTCGTTGTTTAGCCATATCTTCCATACGCTGTTGCCATTTCGATTTCTTTGCAGGCTTTTTATTAGCCTGAGCAGCTTTCAACTTTGCTAGAATTTCCTCATCGTTTACCGAACGGCGAATTAACCATGTTTGGATAATGGTAATTAACAGCGATAAGAAATAGTAATAACTCAATGCAGAAGCATAACTATTAAACCAGAATAACATCATCAAAGGCATCATATACATCATCATTTTCATGCCTGGCATAGATTGATTAGTCATGCTCATTTGATCGTTAAACTTCATATAAACCACGTTTACAATAGTCATTAACAAACAGAATAAACTAATATGATTACCAAAACCAAAAGGCACCGTAAAAGGCAAATGAATTACAGCATCATAAGTTGATAAGTCGGTTGCCCATAAAAAGCTCTGTTGCCTTAATTCAATAGAATTTGGAAAAAAGCGGAACATTGCAACCAGTATAGGCATTTGAAAAAGCATGGGTAAACAACCTCCCATTGGGCTTACTCCCACTTTTTTATACAGAGCCATTGTTGCCTGTTGCTTTTTCATGGCATCTTCAGACTTAGTAAATTTAGCAGTAACCTTATCGATCTCAGGCTTTAATGCTTTCATTTTTGCTGTTGACATGAAAGACTTGTAAGTAAATGGGAATATTAGAACCTTTATAATAAGAGTTAAAAGCAGAATAATTAGCCCATAATTTTCAATATACTTACCTAACCAATTAAATATTGGGATAACTAAACCAACATTTACCCACCGTATTATATTCCAACCAAGCTCAATAACTTTTTCCAAATCAATATCTAATTTTTTTAATGTTTTGTAATGGTTTGGTCCAAAATAAAACGACATTGGGAATGATTCTGAGCGCTTACCATCATAAGCTAGTGATATTGCTGATGAAAAATACTTTAGATATTTAAGATTTACACTCTCCGTTTTCGATTTAACAACAGCGTTACTGAAACTATTATCTGCAATTAACGCTACATTAAAAAACTGTTGCTTGTATGATACCCATTTTACGGGGGTGGTTAAATCGTCTTGCCCTTCTTCAGAACGAGCACTTATGCTTTCAACATCTGATTCAAAATACTTATAGTAAATTGTAGTGCTTTGCTCTTCCATTGTACGCCCTTTTTCTTGAGCCTTAATATAGCTTTTCCAATCTAACGAAAGATATCCAGTATTAGAAGATACTAATTCATTAACGCCTTCAAATTGAATATCAAAATCAACAACGTAGCTATCAGGAGCTATTTCGTATTTATATTCAATAAATTTGCCTTCAGCAATTGGCAGCGTGTACTTTATTATAATTGATTTCTCTTTTGCATATTTTGCATTATTGCCTTCAGTTAATTCAAAAAACAACTGATTGGTAGCAATGCTTCTATTGTGTGCAAAAAAGTTCAAACCAAATTCTGTAGAATCACCACTAAACAACACAAGAGCTTTCCCATCATGTGTTTTGTAATCTTTAAGTTCAACAGAGTAAATTCTCCCGCCTTGATTTAAGAATTGAATTTTTAACAAATCCGTTTCAACAGTTTTAAATTCGCGATCGCCTTGTGCAAAACTTGAAAAATCGCCATAAAGCTGCTGCATGTCAGAAGCTACTTGCTCATTTGATTTTTCTTCAGCCACCCCAATTACTGGTGCTTGGCTCGTCTGATTCTGCATTTCAATTTCTTTTAATGCCTGACGCTGCCGTACTGATTCTATCGAATCTTGCTTACGCTGTTTATCAGCAAGTTCTTGTTCGGAAGGTTTGGTAAAATACCCCCATGCTAACATTACACCTACAATAAGTACCAAACCTAACCATGAATTCCTATCCATAATTTCTATTTAATTTAATCTGTTTTTTAATTTTATTAATTCCATTTTATCAATATAAAGCTATTCCAAAGTAGCCTTAATAAAATCGATAAAAAGCGGATGTGGATTTATAACTGATGATTTATATTCAGGATGAAATTGAACTCCAACAAACCATTTGTGTGATGGTATTTCAACAATCTCAACTAAATTGGTTTCCGGATTAATACCTACAGGCATCATTCCAGCTTTTATATATTCATCAGTATATTTATTATTAAATTCATAACGATGCCTGTGTCGTTCTTCAATAAGTTCTTTTTCATAGGCTTTAAATGCATTACTTTTTTTATTCAAAGCACAAGGATATGAACCCAGTCGCATCGTTCCACCCTTTTCAAGAATAGTCTTTTGTTCTTCCATAATATCAATTACGGGGTATTGGGTTTTTTCATCCATTTCCGATGAATTCGCTTTTGCATAACCCAATACATTTTGAGCAAATTCAATTACTGCAGCTTGCATACCTAAACATATTCCGAAGAAAGGTATATTATTTTCGCGAGCATATTTAACTGCCAGAATTTTACCTTCCATTCCTCTATGCCCGAAACCTGGTGCAACTAATATCCCTTTTACTTTATTTAATATTTCGGTATAATTATCTTTGTTTATGCTTTCAGAGTGAATCCAGTTTAAGTTAACCTTACAGTCATTTACTGCACCAGCATGCACAAATGATTCTGCTATTGATTTATAGGCATCTTGAAGTTCAACATACTTTCCAATTAAGGCAATTTCAACTATTTTCTTAGGCTTTTTATATTTCCCAAGAAACTCTTTCCAAGCTTTCAGTTCAGGATCTTTTCCAATTGGTAATTTAAATTTTTCGAGTACTACTTTGTCCAAACCCTCTTCCTGCATCTTAATAGGTACTTCGTATATAGTACAAACATCAATGGATTGAATTACATTCTGAAGGCTTACATTGCAGAACAAAGCCACTTTTTTTCTAATATCTTCAGAAAGTTCCTTCTCTGTTCTCAAAACTAAAACATCGGGCTGAACCCCAGCCTCAAGCAAGGTTTTAACGGAATGCTGAGTAGGTTTTGTTTTTAATTCGCCTGATGCGCTTAAATAGGGCACCAATGTTAAGTGGATTACCATTGCATTTTCACCCAACTCCCATTTAAGCTGACGCACAGTTTCAATATAGGGTAATGATTCAATATCACCAACAGTACCCCCAATTTCGGTAATTACAAAATCGTACTTATACTTTGAACCTAAAAGTTTAATTCGGCGTTTAATTTCATCGGTAATATGAGGGATAATCTGAACCGTTTTTCCTAAAAAATCACCTCGTCGCTCCTTATCAATTACCGACTGATATATTCTGCCAGTGGTAACATTATTGGCTTGTGAAGTCGGAAAATTCAAAAATCGTTCATAATGCCCTAAATCAAGGTCAGTTTCAGCTCCATCATCCGTCACAAAACATTCACCATGCTCATAGGGATTTAATGTGCCCGGATCGATATTTAAATAGGGATCGAGCTTTTGAATTGTTACAGAAAATCCTCGTGATTGAAGAAGCTTTGCTAACGATGCAGAAATAATTCCTTTTCCTAATGAAGAGGTTACACCGCCTGTTACGAATATGTATCTGGTAATTGACAATTTACTATATTTTTAATAATTAAACACCTGCACAAAAGTACATTATTAATTCAATTTTAATAATCCCTTTTAAATAAAATGGCCGATAATATCTGTAAGAAACAGAATATTATCGGCGAATACATTTTTATAAGTAAAAACAGAAAGCCGGAAAACCCGGCTTTCTGTTACATATCATCTTCAGCTTTATCAATCATCCTAACTTTATTCTTTAAGTCAAGCATTCGCTCTTTTGCTTTTTCAATTTTTCTGTTTACATCGTCGAGTAAACCCTGAGAGCTGCTGGATGCGGAAAAGAAACCAATGTTATTTTCATAAAGCGCTATTTCATTTTCAAGCTCTTTAATTTTATTAACCAATTTGTTTCTTTCTGAATAAATTTTACCTCTAGAATTACTATTTACCCAATTATCAACTTTCGATTTGTAATTTATTTTATTACGCTCACTGTCGTCAATTTTAAGGGTATCAAACTGAGCATTAATAGCCTCTCTGAAATCTTTTTGTATTTCGTCTTTTTTATTCAAAGGAACATGACCAACGTTCGTCCATTGCTTCTGAATTTCCATCAATTGCTTTAAGTTTTCCTTATCGCTATCGGCTTTTTCAAAAGATTTAACTTTTTCAATAAGCTCAAGTTTAAGCTTTAAATTATCTTCTTGACGAGAGTCTACTGTATGAAAAAACTCTGATTTTGTATTAAAAAAGAAATCACAAGCAGTTCGAAACCTTTTCCAAAGTGTTTCAGAATATTTTTTAGGAACTGGGCCAATCTCTTTCCATTTTTTCTGAAGATTAATAAAATCCTCAGTAGATTTTCTCCACTCAGTACTGTCTTTTAGAGCTTCAGCCTGAACGCATAAGTCAAGCTTTATTTGCATATTATTCTTCTGAACATCCTTAACTTCCCTATAAAAGTCGCGCTTACGAGCAAAAAAGTCATCACAGGTAGTTTTAAACCTTAAATAGATTCTATTATTGTGCTTTTTAGGAGCAAAACCAATGGTTCTCCATAGCTTTTGGATTTCTATAATTTCCTTAGCTTTTTCTTCCCACTGCTTTGGTTTTTCAACTTTTTCATCAAGCAATTGCTCAATTTTTTCACATAAAGCAGTCTTTTGCTCAAGATTTTGCACTTGTAGGTCTTTAAGCCCTTCAAAATACTCTTGGTGCATTTTATTTATTTGGGTAGTTGCAGCTTTAAATCTTTCCCAAATATCCTCTTTTTGTTCGCTTGGAACCGGGCCAATCTCACGCCATTGATTATGATACTCCTGAAGTATTTTAAACGCTTTTGTTACAGACTCTTCAAGAAGTAAAGCTTCAGCTTTCTCGCAAAGTTCCACTTTTAATTCAAGATTATTTTTTAAATCTAAATCGCGCAGTTCTTTATTTATTTTTATATAGTCGTAAAACTTTTCAACTGTATGATTATAGCTTTCCCATAAGCTTTTAACAGCATTTTGGGGTACTAAACCTATTTCGCGCCAACGTTGCTGCAGATCGCGAAATTCGTGGAATGTTTTATTTATTGATTCTTCTTTATTAATTAACACATCAATTTCAGCAATAATTTTATGCTTGATTCTTAGATTATCAATTTTTTCCTTTTCAAGACGCTTAGTTAATACGGCCTTTCTTTCCTTAAAGCGATTGTATAATACCTTAAAGGTTTCTTCTGATGTTTCATCTGAAAATTTAAAATCTTCAGATACTCCGCCTCCATCAACAAAAACTTTACGAGCTTCAGCAACCTCAGCTTTATATTGTTTATAGAAAACTGTTTTTATATTTTCAATGGCCTCTTTTATAATTTCAACATCGAAATTATTAATTAATGAATTCAACTTTGCCAATAATGTGGGCCTATCAAAAGTTGAATAATCTTCCGGAACAAATCTGACCTTCAATTTTTCTTCTTTAGCTTCCTCCGATTTCTCCTCAATCAAGACGTCTTCAGCATCTGGTTTATTCTCAGTTTCAGCTTTCACTTCCTCTTCAACAGCCTTTGGCTCTTCAGTCTCCACTTCAGATTCCACCACACTATCTGGAGTTTCCGAGAAAGCCTCTACAGGTTTCTCTTCTTCAGGAATAGCGTTTGGGGAAACTTCAACAACTTCTTCAACTGGTAATTCATCTGAGGTTTCTGTGGGAGCTTCAACAACTTCCTCTTTAACCTCATCTTCTGGTGTATCAGATTCCATTTCATTACTTACAGCATTTTCATCAACTGCATCATTTTGATCAGAAGTTTCACTATTAACTTCTTGTGCACCTTTTTCAGGTAAGTTTGATTCGTTCGTTATTTCTTTATTTTCCATTATAATTATAAAATGAAAGTTAGACTCTATACCATAATTAAGGTATATTTAGAAGTTGCTCCAATTAAAAATCATTGTTCAAAGCTACTTTATTTTATGTTTTCAGCTACGAAAATATAATTTCGTTTGAAAAAGCCCAAGGATACGCACAATTATTTGATTAACAAGACCCATATAAAAGCAAAAAAGCGATGAAAATAACTCCATCGCTCTTTTTAATCAAAAAAAACTACTCAATTTTGCAATAAACCCATTATACAATTTCTATTGATCGTGCTGGTTTTTTCACAGCCACATCCACTTTTGGAAGGGATATATAAAGCACCCCATTTTCTGAATGAGCCGAAATTTCATCTTGATTTATTATATCTGAAATTTTAAATCTTTTTTCAAATTCTTTTGCAGCAAATCCGGTTCGGGAATCATTTTCATCGCGCTCTTTTGTTTTTACCGATAAAATTTCATCGTTAAGTTCAATTTCAATATCGGCTTTAGATAAACCAGGAATAGCAAACTCAATATTTACGATTGCATCTTCATTTGATATTTTATATTCAACATTATCTGTTGAACAATCACTGTGAGTTCCTAAATTACTGTCAAATGAATTTCCAAAAAAGGCTTCGTTAGCTAAGCTGTTAATTAAATTTGGTTTGTTAAATCTTACAAGTGTCATTTTAATAATCTCCTATAATTTAAAGTTTAATAATTATTTTACATTCTCTGTGAAAAGTATTTCAATTTATATACCATCATGAATAGTGATCAAAAAAGATGTCATTATGTCTGTTTTTGAAATTATAAACTGCCATTTTTTCCGTTTTACAAAAATATACATGGTTTTATGTCACTGAGATAGGCTGATTTTTGTTTTATAGAATTACCAAAACTACTTTTGATCAAAAAAAATTAACATGCGTATTGATATTTTAACTGTTGTTCCAGAATTATTAGACGGCCCCTTAAGCCATAGCATTGTACAAAGAGCCATTGACAAACAATTGGCCGAGGTGCATATTCACAACATTCGCGATTATTCTACCGATAAACACAAAAAGGTAGACGACTACGCCTTTAGTGGAGGAGCTGGAATGGTAATGACTATTCAACCTATTGAATCGGCTATTGAACACTTATCGAAACAGCGCAATTATGATGAAATAATATATACTTCACCCGATGGAGAATTGTTTAACCAAAAAATAGCCAACAGCCTATCAAGCTATAAAAATTTGATTATTCTATGCGGGCATTACAAAGGAATTGATCACCGAGTGCGGGAACAATTAATAACCAGAGAAATTTCGATTGGAGATTACGTACTAACAGGTGGGGAACTTGCTGCTGCTGTAATAAGCGATTCGATAATAAGACTTATTCCAGGGGTTCTTTCTGACGAGACTTCAGCTTTAACTGACTCGTTTCAAGACAACTTACTTTCACCACCGGTTTATACCCGGCCTGCAGAATATAAAGGATGGAAAGTTCCAGATATATTGCTATCGGGAAACACCAAAAAAATTGAGGATTGGCGCCATGAACAAGCCATAGAACGCACAAAAAAACTAAGGCCTGGTTTGATATAAGATTAAGTG
The DNA here is from genome assembly GCA_027858735.1 of Salinivirgaceae bacterium. Taxonomy (GTDB): domain Bacteria; phylum Bacteroidota; class Bacteroidia; order Bacteroidales; family SZUA-534; genus GH45. The sequence goes on along the minus strand of JAQICC010000237.1, from coordinate 6,284 downwards.
TCTAATAAGTAGAAACTGCTTTAATGATTGAATGCATTACAAAATAAAAAAAACTATCGTAGAATTTTTCTAACAAACGCCACTGTAAAGTACGACATAAGGAATACTCCAACGAACCCTTCAACATTTGAAAGCCAACGAACAGCACCCATTGGATAAAAATCACCATAACCAATAGTTAGAAATGTTATTCCCGAATGGTAAAACCCTCGGCCTACAACACCTAACAATGCATGTTCTTCACCTAAACCAGAAACAACACCTCCAGTATCTGTAACCATTACAACCACATATATTAAGCTAAACATTACATAAGCTACAACCATTGAAAGCATTACTCTAAATGGATCGGTAGCATAAAGTCCTGCATAATCGAATACCAATTTTTTAAAACGATGTACCGGAAGCTCATACAACCTTTTCCATATATAATTCTGCTTAATTTCAGCAAATTCAGACTTCGCCTCAAAACGCTTAAACCACACATACGAATGGTCTTCATCATTATATTGACCAATTTCCCTGAAGCTTTCTTTTAGTACTCGAAACTGCTCTGCCTTTTCAGCATAAGTGGTATGCTTTTGAGCCGTAATAAGCTTGTGTACATTATTTCTATGCCAATCAATATATATTAAGCCTAACAAGCGCATGGCTGAAATATCTAAAATATCAATATCTACTTCACACTCAAAAGGCTTAAAATCAATTATATCACGAATAATAGTATCAGAAAGATCGACAACGGGGCATTTTTGAACACGAATATCAACATAGTGGTTTATATGACAACCTTTGAGCTTAACAGAAGCGTATTTACCTTTAAAAAAGGAGATATCACATTCACCAAAAGTAGCCTTTTCGAGATTAAGTTCAGTGTTTTCATACTCCGCAAGATCAAAGCTTAAATTACCATTACCAAACGCGGTTTTTTTGAATGTGATTCTACCATCAGCCGCCGAAGCTTCAAAGGTAATATCACCTGCACCAAAAATAGCTCTGTTAAAATTCACCTTCCCTTTTCCAAACTCTACCGTTTTAAAATCAACTTCACCCGTTCCAAAATTAGTCCGCTCAAAAGATATATCACCTCCTGAAAATTTTGAGAAATGAAAATCAATTTTCCCATTTCCAAACCTTGCTACTTTAAAACTGACATCGCCCTCATTAAAATGAGTGTTTAAAAAGGATACTTCTCCATCACCAAAATCAGTATTCACAAAACTAATAGAACCTTCGCCAAAGTCGGTATATTGAAAATTTTTCAGACTTTCAGAGAAAAATGCATTTTTAAAAATGACCTCTCCGGAACCAAAAATAGAATTTGAAAAATCGGTAACAACTCCTCTAAAAATGGCATAGCTAAAATCAACCGATCCATTTCCAAAATTAGTTGATGCAAAAGTTAACTCCCCCGATGCAAAACAGCATCCTGAAAAGTCAATATCTAATGGCTCAATTTCAAGATGTGAAAAATCAATAGTGTACTCAGAATCGAAAAACGCATGCCTTGCAGACAAACTCTTTAATTTAACCGTATCTTTTTTTTGTAAAATATGAGTTCTACGATAAGCAGTGAAGGAAAAGTTTTTAACATAGCAATAATCAAGATCAACCAACTCGCTTTTTTCAATAAGATCATAAATTTGATCGGTTGGCAGATGCCCATAATCTTCGGCAAAAAGCATTTGCCCTTGGATGTTATAAAAAGAAACTACTGCAGTTTGAGGATAAAACACATCCTTATCGGCTGTAAATGTCTTATCAACTATTTTAACGCTATAGGAATGAAAACCTGCCTGAATCATATAATATATCTTATGGAGCCAATTTAGTTAATTATTAAATTCAAATCAATAATTACACGCTATTATAATTTTTGTTGATAAGCATATAACTTAATATTATAAGAATAGTGTCTTTTTATATGATAAACAGCGTAGATTTGAAAACAAATTTAAACGAGAAATGTAATTACTATACAATAGTTATAGATGCGGATTTTGATAATTGAACAATAGTAAAAAATAAATTATTAACAATAAAAAGACAATAAGATGGCTTTTGAATTACCTAAATTACCTTATGAGCTAGACGCTCTTGAACCACACATAAGCAAGCGAACTTTGGAGTACCATTACGGGAAACATCATCAGGCTTATGTTACAAATTTAAACAGCTTAGTGCAAGGAACCGAGTTCGAAAATGCTGACCTTGATACGATTGTAAAAAAATCGGAAGGTGGAATATTTAACAATGGAGCTCAAATATGGAACCATACGTTCTACTTTTTGCAATTTTCACGAAATGGTGTAAAAACTCCTCAAGGAGCTTTAGCCGAGGCTATTAATTCAACTTACGGATCGTTTGATAAATTTAAAGAAGAATTTACTGCAGCAGGTGCAACTTTATTTGGAGCAGGTTGGGCTTGGTTAGCTAAAGATGCTTCAGGAAAACTTGTAATTGTAAAAGAATCAAATGCAGGAAATCCTTTGCGCGATGGCTTAACGCCTATTTTAACAGTTGATGTTTGGGAACACGCTTACTATTTAGACACCCAGAACGCACGTCCACAGTATTTAAAGAATTTTTGGGAAGTGTTAGACTGGAATGCTATTGGAGCGCGATTCTAAAAAGATAAAACAAACGGTATTACTACGAATTTAGTGGAAAATAAGTTTTATAAAAAATATTTTTAAAGTAAGATATAGTAGGCAGTTTTCAGTACGCAGTTAACAAGTTTACTGAGGACTAAAAACTAAAGACTGAGAACTTCATACTTGAAAACTTAAAAACTCATCTAATTTTAACCTTACCCACAAAATTGGTAGTAGAACCGAATGTTTCTTAGTGTTTTTTCATTGTAAATGAGCGGAATAATATTAGTTTTGTGCCGCAAAACATAAATGATATAATATGCTACCAAAATATTTAATAGCAGACAATAGTCTGGAAAAGCCGGGAAAGGTATATGTTGTTCATACCGAGGCTCCAAGATTCATCCTTGAAGGAAATGATGAGGATTTTAGTGAGGAACAAATTATACATTGGCTTGATACTGAAATTACAGATCACCAACAGCTGGATAATTTAATTGAAGCAGCAGAAAAATTTCTCGATACCGAATTAGACAACCAGGAAGATTTATATGATGATCTTATATCGCCAAATTAGGCTGAATATCTTTTTTTTGATAATAAAATAATTCTATTAAAACATAAGTAAGATGATTAAAAGTGCACTACAAATTGCAAGAGAAGCTTACCAACCGAAGCTTCCTAATTCATTAAAAGGATCGGTAAAAATAGTTGACGGTGCCAAAACCAAGTCAATTGCTGATCAAGCAGAGATTGAAGCTAAGTTTCCAAACACTTACGGAATGCCAATAATAACTTTCGAAGAAGGTGAAAAGAAAGATTATCCTGCAACAGGTGTAGGTGTAATTTTATCGGGTGGACAAGCTCCTGGTGGACATAATGTTATTGCTGGCTTATTTGACGGTTTAAAAAGCTTAAATGCCGACAATAAATTATATGGTTTTATGGGCGGCCCTTCCGGCTTAACCGATAACGAATACCTTGAACTTACACCTGAAATTATTAACCACTACAGAAATACGGGTGGTTTTGATATTATTGGATCGGGTAGAACTAAACTTGAAGAGGTAGAACAATACAACCAAGGTTTAGAAAACTGTAAAGCTTTAGGAATAACTGCACTTGTAGTTATTGGTGGTGACGATTCAAATACCAACGCATGTGTTTTAGCTGAATATTATAAAAGCATTGATGCAGGAATTCAAGTAATCGGTTGTCCAAAAACAATTGATGGTGACTTAAAAAACGAAATGATTGAAACATCGTTTGGTTTCGATACTGCATGTAAAGTTTATAGCGAGTTAATTGGCAACATTCAACGTGACGCCAACTCTGCTAAAAAATACTGGCACTTCATCAAACTTATGGGTCGTTCAGCTTCTCACATTGGCTTAGAGTGCGCATTGCAAACTCAACCAAATATTTGTATTATTTCTGAAGAAGTTGAAGAGAAAAAGCAAACTCTTAATGAGGTTGTAAAACAAATAGCTGATGTTATTGCAGCACGCGCTGCTAATAACGAAAACTTTGGAAGTATATTAATTCCAGAAGGTTTAGTTGAATTCATTCCTGAGATGAAAATTTTAATGTCAGAATTAAACGACATTATGGCTCACAAAGAAGCTGAATTCGTTCTAATTGAATCGAAGCAAGAAAAACGTGAATTTGTTGCTGCTGAGCTATCTTCAGAATCGGCAACTGTTTATGATAGTTTACCAAATGACATTGCTGATCAATTAATCATGGATCGTGACCCTCATGGAAACGTACAAGTATCAAGAATTGAAACTGAAAAGCTTTTAATTGTGATGGTTGAAAGTCGTTTGAAAAAGATGCGTAAAAAAGAGAAGTATGCTGGCAAATTTGCCGCTCAAAACCACTTCTTTGGTTATGAAGGCCGCTGTGCTGCTCCATCAAACTTCGATGCTGATTACTGTTATTCTTTAGGTTATACTGCATCAGTATTAATAAGTGAAGGCAAAACAGGGTATATGTCATCGATACGTAATACGACCTTAACAGCTGACAAGTGGATTGCTGGTGGTGTTCCAACAACAATGATGATGAACATGGAACGTCGTCATGGTGAAATGAAACCAGTTATACAAAAAGCTTTGGTTGAGCTTGATGCTGCTCCATTCAAAAAATTCGCTTCACAACGTGAAGATTGGGCAATAAACACTAAATATATTTATCCTGGTCCAATTCAATATTTCGGACCAAGCGAAGTATGTGATGCTCCAACAAAAACACTTGCATTAGAACAAGGTAAATAATAAAATATTTATGATAACTCTTAGAGGCTCACAATAACGTGAGCCTCTTTTTTTTGCCACGTATAGATTTTGAGTGTATTTTTTTAATTAGCATGCATGATTTCCAATGCTGCTTGCACTTTCTCCTGCATTTCTAATTCACCATCTATCCAATGAATTTTAAAACCACCCCGTTCCATTTTTCTAAACCACGTCATTTGCCTTTTTGAGAACTGATGAATAGCAACATTTAGCCTATCAAACATAGTATTATAATTAAACTCATTATTCAGATATTGAGTAATAAACTTATATTCCAAGCCATAATAAGCCAAAGTTTCAGCCGAAACACCAGCATTTAAAAGATTCTGAACTTCATCAATCATCCCATCTCTTAATCGTTGCTTAAGTCGCAGAGTTATTCTATCTCGCACTATTTGACGTTCGAGCTTAATACCAAATATTAAAGAGTTAATTTCAGGGAAAGAAGTATTTATTTCACTGTGATCTCTATAATAGCTAGCTATTTCAATAGCTCGAATAGCTCTTTTTTTAGTATCCGCATCGGTTCTATTATGTTGATCTTTAAATTCAGACAATTGTACTGTTAATTCTTCAAGAGATAATTTATACAGACTAGCGCGTAAGGGCTCGTTTACTGGGACACTTAGAAGTTTATATCCCTTTAAAACAGCCTCAACATACATTCCAGAACCTCCACATAAAATAGGAAGTACTTTACGCTTTTTTATTTCATTATAAACTTCAAGAAAATCAGTTTGAAATTCGTAAACATTATATTTTTCTCCAGCATTAACAATATCTACCAAATGATAAGGAATTGTTTCTCCATCAATAGTATAATCTGCAATATCTTTACCCGTGCCCAAATCCATGCCACGATATACCTGGCGGGAATCAGCACTAATAATCTCGGCCTTAATTAAATTTGCCAAATGCGCAGCAAATGTGGTTTTTCCAGTGGCGGTTGGACCTAATATGGTAATTAAATTAAAAGTTGATGACATTATAGATTTCTTTATTCATTACATTTATAGCAAAATTAGTTTATTTTTGCCGTATAATATATACTGTATGAACATTACAAAATTTATAAAGAGAATACAAAGTATAATTGCTGAGCCACAGCGTGAATTTATCCGTATTGCTAAAGAAGATAAAAACCCAGGTAGCGTTTTAATAGAATTTACAATCCCTTTAATTGCGCTTTATATATTGACATCTTATTTAGGTAGAATCGTATTTAGTCCGGCTACCTTTAATGTTGGCACAGGTGTAATTCTCAAAAATATTTTTATGATAGTAATCGTTACTATCTTAGGTATTTATTTGTCGGCAATTGCAATAATCGAAAAATTACCTTTTTATAATTCGAATAAAAAAAAAAATAAAAAGATGGCTATGGTAAAGTTTT
>JAQICC010000224.1 GCA_027858735.1 Salinivirgaceae bacterium | reverse complement strand
ATTGACTGAATAACAGACCTGAATTGGTTCAGTATTTTGCAAAAGTATTCATCGGGTGACTTTTCGGAGTGGACTCAAGGTCTAGATAATGAAAAAGATAGGTGCTTTTTGTCAAATTTCATGAATCAATCAAGTTAAAATTGACATCCTATCTATAACTTTTTTATCAAATCCTAAAATATCGCACTATCTTTACAACCTGCAAAATGCAGGAATTATTTATTAAAAAACCTTTTACGTTTGATTCAACATTTCTGCCAAACCGTGAGAAGTTTAAACAAAACAAAGTAAGCACCATGCGATTCGAAGATTACCATATTACTTTTGAGATAAAAAAGAACCTTAGTAAGTTAGGTTTTGTAAAACCAACCGATATTCAATTCAAGTCTATACCCCCAATTTTAAAGGGTGAAGATGTATTGGCCATTGCACAAACAGGAACGGGTAAAACGGCTGCTTTTGCCATTCCTATAATAGACAAATTGCACCAGCAAAAAAACCTTCGCCGTAATGATGGTATAAAATGTTTGGTATTGGTTCCTACACGTGAACTGGCCCAACAAATTGGCGATGTTTTTGAAAAACTTAGCCGTCACACCCGTGTAAAAACCTTTACCTTATTTGGTGGTGTTGAGCAAAATACACAAATAGCGCGTCTTGAAGAAAGTTTGGATATTCTTATAGCCACACCAGGCCGCATGTTTGACTTAATTAGTCAGGGTTATATAAAATTAGATCGTATAAATACTCTAGTACTTGACGAAGCCGACCATATGCTCGACTTAGGCTTTATTAAAGATATTCTTGATATTAAAAGGAAATTGCCTAAAAAGCATCAAACACTATTCTTTTCGGCAACCATTAACGAAAAAATTAAAAAGCTGGCTTATTCTTTGGTAGAAAATGCCATACGCATTCAAATATCGCCGAAAGACCCTGTGGCACGTAACGTAAACCATTCGGTAGCCTTTATAAAAATGGACGATAAACGATTCTTTTTAGAACGTTTAATTACCGAGAACCCCGAAAGTAAAATTCTGGTTTTTGTGCGTACGAAGGTGCGTGCCGAAAGGGTTTTTAAAGCCATGGAACGCGTAAACATTACGAGCGTTACAATTCATAGCGATAAAGATCAGAAAGACCGATTTAGTGTAATGTCGCAATTCAGAAGTGGTGAAGTAAAAGTGCTTGTTGCTACCGATGTAAGTGCCCGAGGTATTGATATACCGAACGTTGAATACGTGGTAAATTACGATTTGCCAGAACAATCGGAAAACTATGTTCACCGTGTAGGACGCACAGGGCGAGGAAAAGAAAAAGGTTTTGCTGTTACTTTTTGTAGCGACGAAGAAAAACCTATTTTAAAAGAGATTGAAACTTTTATGGGTAAAGAAATTACGGTTATGGACATTGAGAAAAACGATTACCATGACACGCTCGACTTTACAGAAGATGCGGATGGCAATTGGAAAGCCCTGATTAATGATAACGAAGCATTCTTAAAAAAACAGAAGAAACCTTTTAAGGGGAAAAGAAGGAAGTAGTTCTCTGTCGGCAGTCTTCAGTATTCAGTCCGCAGTTCACAGTCTTCAGTCTTAGTACTTGGAACTGTGGTCTGCTGACTGAAGACTGACTAGAATTTCATATTCATTAACTCTCCTGTTAATTTAAACAATGCCAATTCGTAAATTTTTGCTTGATACTTTGCCTGATTAAATCGGGTTTCGGCTCTCAATGAATTAAGCTGAGCTTGTCTAAACTCTACCGATGTCAACTGACCCAATTGATATTGTTCTGATGAACGATCGAAATTGCGTTTATTGGTAGTTAAATTGACCCGCTCAGCTTCCATAACAAATAAGGAGTTTTTGTAGGTTGTGTAAGCATTAATTACATCGCGTTCTACGTATTTTTGAGTTTGCTCTTGTTTAACCAAACTTGTTTCTGTCGCAATTATAGCATTTTGCACACCGGTTTTGGTGCGTCCTCCATCAAAAATATTCCATACTAAACTTATTTCTGCCTGCGGCCCCAATACAGTTTGCTTAGCCATAGAATTTTTATCGTTATAGTTGGTATTATTCCATGCATAACTTCCGTTTAAACCTATAGTAGGTATGCGGTTGGTTTGAAAAAGCTTTATATCAAACTCATTTAATTCTAATGATTTTTGAGTGGATAGTAAGCGAATATTCTCGGCTTTAGCCATAGTCATAAGCGTGTCTAAGGCATACAGAACTTCATAACTAACCAACGTATCAATTGCAAATTCATCCGTAACATTTCTGCCCATTAGCACATTCAAGTTGCGCTTTGCATTGGCTAAATTTTGTTTACTATTTAAAAAGCTAATACTGTCGGTATTTACATCAACTTCGGCATTTAACACATCGAGCTGCGTTTTAGTACCATATTCTGCACCATATTGTGCTCGCAATAAACGCACCTTTGAAATACTAAGCGATTGCTTTAAACTTTCGGTGGTTTCGGTTAAATTAGCAACGGTATAATAACCCGTAAACATTTCAAGTAAAGTAGCTTCAATTACCTGCCGAACCTGAAGTTGCGATAAATTGTACAGCTCTTTCGATTTTTCGTAATTGTACGATCGGTACATACCATCAAACAGGGTATAATTTAATCCTAAAGAGCCACTATATCCCAACGCACTGGAACCACTAACATTACTGCTTGGAGCGTTGTGATAATCAATATCGACTTTTTGATTACGATAGTTTACACCCGCCCTACCTGTTACTTTGGGTAAGTAATTATTATTGTAAATACTGGCATTATTCAACGAAATATTGCTGCTATTTTCGGCCACCTTTATGTTGTAATCATTTTTAAGTGTAATGCGAACTGCATCATTTACTCTTAGTATTTCCTGACTATATCCGTACAGGGATAAAAGCGTAAAAACTAGTATGTATATTGATTTATTCATTGTTTTCATATTTTTCGAAGCCTAAAAGGCATTTAAAATCACTACTAAAAACTAAAGCCACTTAGTCATCCATCTCAAGTTTTTCAACTTCTAATTCTTTTATAGCTCTCTCAACCGATTCTCGTGATGGTTTAGTTCCTGTATAATACCAAATAACATTTGTTTTTAACGAATTCCACCCCGAAAGCATTAATGGTAACATTAACAGCGTTAAAAAAGTAGCTATGCCGATACCATATGCCACCGCTATAGCCATGGGTATTAAAAATTGAGCTTGCCGACTGGTTTCAAAAATTAAAGGCGCCAAACCTGCAATGGTTGTAAGCGATGTTAAAAATATGGCTCTAAATCTCGACTTGCCGGCTTCAATTAATGCATCATTAAATAACATGCCCGCCTTTAAATTCCTATTGAATTTTTCAATTAACACCAAACCATCATTTACCACAATTCCAATTAAGGCTATAATTCCTAAAATAGAAAGCATATTAACCGGTAAGCCGTGTATAAAATGCCCCCATGCAACTCCTATAAAACTAAAGGGTATCATTAAAATAAGCATAAGAGGCTGCCCATAAGATTTGAAAGCAAACGCAATTATCGCATAAACTAAAAATAATATGATAGGCACCGTACCTTTTGCAGAGTTACCCGTTTTTGCAGCTTCGCGGTTTTGTCCCTCAAAATTTGCCGACACACTTGGGTATCTTGCTTGTATATCTGGAAATATATTATCACGAATATCCGCAGTTGCATCAGTAGCGCTTTCTTTACGACTTGCCATATCTGCCTCAACCTTAATTTCTCGTTTCCCATCAATATGATTTATGGCAATTTCACCTCTTTCAATTTCGTAATACGCTATTTCACTAAGAGGCACTCTAGCACCCGAAGGGGTTAATATGCGCATATTAAAAAGGCTGGTTATCGATGATCGCGGTTCTTTTTCAAAACGCACCCAAACTTTAATTTCGTCTTGCCCTCGTTGAAAACGCTGAACCTGCATACCAAAAAAACCACTGCGCACCTGACCCATTACATCATTCAAATTTACACCCAACATCTGAGCTTTTTCTTTAAGGTTTATTTGAATCTCCTTTATACCTTCCGGATTGTTATCGGTTACATTTTTTAGTTTCGAATTTGTTGCCATTATGGCTTTGAGTTCTTCTTTTACTGCCTTAAGTTCGGCAATATTTTCTCCAATTATAGATACCGATACTGGCCTTCCCCCAAAGTTAGATCCTGAACCATAATTCAAATTCTCAGCCTCAGGAACCGGTCCTACACGTTTTTGAATGGCAGAGGCAATTTCGTCAGAATCAAAATCGCGCGCTTCGCCGGGCAGTAAGTTAACTGCTAAACTAGCATTTGCTGTTCCTGGCCCAATATTTCGAATAATATTTTCAACTACAGGCAAATTACCTGTCTGTCTGGCGGTAAACGCTACATTAACTTCTTCAACAGCAGCTTCAATCCTTTCAATTATTGAGGTTGTATTTGCTTCACTGGTTCCTTGTGGCATTGCTAATGATATAGCCACTCTATCACTGGCTAATGATGGAAAAAATGTAAAACGAATAATTCCCCCACCCATGGCTCCAATGGTTATCATAAACATGGCTATAGGAATGGCAAAACCTAACAAACGGTTTTTTAAAAAAAATGTCAGGTAAGGTCCGTACACTTTATCGCGAACCCAAGTTATAAATCGATCGGCATAAATATTAAATACATACGATTTTTGCTCTTTTGTTAAAGCCCTAGAATGTGCCAGGTGAGCCGGTAAAATAATTAAAGCCTCAACCAATGATAATACAAGGGTTATAATTACTACGCTTGCCACCTGACCAAAGAAGTCGCCAATTCGCCCATCTAAAAAGAAGAAAGTAGAGAAGGCTATTATGGTTGTTAAAATGGCCAATGTTATGGGTGCCAAAACCTCAGTAACCCCATCAATTGCTGCACGAATAGGTGTTTTGCCTTTTTCAAAATGATGGTAAATATTCTCGCCAATTACAATTCCATCATCTACCAAAATACCTACTACTATAATCATCCCGAAAAGGGATAATACATTTATGGTAATTCCCAAATAGGATGCCATCATAAAAAAGCCTAAAAAGGATATAGGCAAACCCAATGCCACCCAAAACGCAATACGTGGTTTTAAAAACAGCGAAAGAAAGAGAAGAATCAGTCCTATTCCATACGCCGCATTTTTCATCAGCAATTTTGTTCGTTGATCCAATACTGTTGCACGATTTCTTGTAATACTTAACACAATATTTTCGTGCGTTTCATTATAATTCTCAATATATTCCACCGCCTTTTCAGCAATAGAAACAAAATCTTCGCTGTTGGTACTTTGTACATTAACCGCAACCGATTGCTCGCCATTATAATATGATTTATCGGGAGTTTCTGACCAACGATCTTTAACCGTAGCCACATCTTTTAAATAAACAACACGACCTTGAAAATTTGCTTTTACAATTATATAATTTAGCTCTTCGCCATGGTAACTTCTATTCCGAGCGCGAATTAAATATTCTTCTTCATCTGTTTTAACAGACCCTCCTGTCATTAATAAATTGGCCTGAGCTACCGCATTTGAAATATCGCGAAAGGAAAGATTGTAAGCCCGAAGTTTATCTTCAATTACTGCAATCTCAATTTCCTCAAGGGGAAAACCCGAAATTTCTATTTGCGAAACCCCATCCATAGCCCTGAAATCTGTTTCAATTTCGCGTGCTGTTGTTTTTAATGTTTTCAGTGGTATATGCTTACCGCTAACCACAAACGAAACTACATCTTGTATGCCTTCTTGCTTAGCAACCACTGGCGGTTCCATCCCGGTTGGAAAAGAGGGAACCTTATCAACGGCATTTTTCACATTGGCTAACACCACATCAACATCGTAGCCTTTTAAAGCCTCAACCGTAATAGTGGCAGCATTTTCCATACTACGCGACGTAAATCTATCAATACCCACAAGTCCTTTCAGGTTGTTCTCAATTTTAAGCACAACCCCTTCTTCAATTTCTTGAGGCGACGCCCCAGGATAAGTCAACTGAATGGTAATCATACGCGATTCTACCAGCGGAAAAAACGAGGATTTCATATTCATTCCTCCCACAAAACCGAACACAATAAAGGCCAAAATTAATACATTAACCGATACCGAATATTTTATAAAATATGTTATTATTTTCTTCATGCCTATAGCTTGTTATTCTTTATAAATAGAAACCTTCATCCCTTCAAAGGCTTTAGGCATTGGCTTAATCAAAATCGTTTCATCATCATTTAGACCACTTACTATTAAAGTGTTTTCATTTTGATGAATAAGCTGTATTTTCTTTAAGTGTAGTACACTATCTTGAACACTATAAATTTGTTGTTGATTAACCAACAAGTTTCGTGGAATTTCTACAATATTTTCAAACACTTTCGATTTTAAATAGGCTTTTAAATACATTCCTTCTTTCAAATCAGCACCCGACATTTCAATAAACACATTAACCGTTTGCGAACTTCTGTCCACCTTTTTATTTATACGAATAATCTTTCCATTATATTTGGTGTTTGCATTTTCAAGGTTTTCCACCCCAATTTCGTCGCCCACTTTTATTTTTGAGACCATGGCACTGCTCACCGACACTTCCATTTCATAAACCGAAGGATCAATAAACTCACCAAGAGACTGCCCCGGACTAACCAGTGAACCTTTATTTACATTAGCCTCAGTTAATACTCCAGAAAAAGGAGCATAAATGGTATATTTTGCAAGCTTTATTTCTAAATTTTTAATGTTGTAGTAATTTGTAAAAATATTTTTTGCTGCCACAAAACGTTTTTCCTTATCCGATTTGGGTTCGGGCAATGCTGCCAACGACTTGTTTATATCAAAAGTATTTAAATACGCTTCCCACTGATTGTATGATTCAGCAAAATCGAGCCGTAAATCAGGCATCATTGAAACAACTAAATTCTGAAAAGAGCTTTTTTGTGCTAATAAATTGGTGTAAAACTCAGCGCTATTTAATTTAAAAAGCACTTCGCCCTTTTTAAATGCAACACCGGCTTTAAATTGGTGTGCAGAAAATTCAAATACACCTTGAACTTCAGAAAAAAGCATGATTTTATGTTGCGCTGTCAAACTTCCACTTGCGGGAATTATAACTGGCATGTTGGTATTTTTAACTTTATAAATAAAAGCCAAGGGTGTACTTTTTCCATTGGGTTTCATCACTGGTTTTATTCTATTGCCTAATCCTTTCGCAATAGCAAAAGCTACCCCTAAAACAACAATAGCTAATATTACGGTAATGTATTTTCTCATATTATTAAATTATTTAGTTGCACTAACAACCATTTGTATGTTTTATGTTACTCTGTATTTTTTTTAACCCACTTATTATTGTATAAATTTCCTCTTGTGTTAAACCTTCTTTTATCTCACTCATTAAGCCTTCAACAAGAGAGTTTGTATCTTCTAACAATTTTTCACCTTGTGTGGTTAAGTACAAAAGATTAATCCTTTTATCCTCACCAGAAGGAATTCTAGCAATCAAATTTTTTTTCTCCATGGTATTTACCAACCTTGTCATAGAAGTTTTATCACGATTTGAAATACATGCCACCTCATTTTGCGAAACCCCATTATGATGTGATAAAATTCTTAGTAGTACCCATTGTTCTTTGGTTATGTCAAAACCATTTTCTTTAAGCTTTCTAGAATGATGGTAATCTAACATTTTGGCTGTCCTGCCAATCCAGGGCATTAGTTCTGTACTGTAATCAATCATAGTAAATTTTAAAATTCGGCTGCAAATGTAATGTATTTTTCTTATAGTTGTATATGCAACCATATAATTAAATCTTATTTTATTAAAATGAATTTTTGACAGACTTACTCCCAATATTCAAAACCATTTTCATAAACTTACGGACTTCGTCTTTAATATCATCCATGCAAAAAATTCGCAAGTAGTGTTTGGTAATATTTGCCTCTGGGAACTTCACCAATACGGTAAAAGCATAGATTGTCTTCAAAAGATTTTGGAAAGGTTAGAACCATATCTAAAAAGTCTTGGCCAATACGATGAATATAACCGAACCTAATTTTCGCAGCAAAAGCAATATGCGATATAGCAGGATGCAACACAAACTCCCCAATTTTTAAATAATCACCAATAAAGAAGGAATACGGATCTTCAGGGTATTCTGATTTATCTTCAAGAAAATAATAAACCCTTCGCTCATTGCACAAATGCAAATGGTTTGTATTCAAAAACTGCTGTTTGCATTCTAGCCTGAACTATTCATAAATTTGAAAAAATATGCATAAAGGTCAGGATAGTCCCGACTTAGATGCAGTTAAACTTTTTTCAAAAGTTTTTACTAAATCTTAGTCGCTGTCGGAGACAGAGATTATTCGTGAATAATCTGGGCTAGGCAGGTACACCTAATAATTAACTTAAAAATATAACATTTGCTTAAATAACCACAATAAGGTAGTTTTGTTGCCTTACAATAAAGATTACGGATAACAGAGATGAAGAAAATAGTTGCAAAATTCGGAGGTTCAAACCTAAAAAAGAAAGAAGATATTCTTAAATTGGTTCGTGTTATTAAAGCCTACAATAAGCCTCTGATTATAGTGGTATCGGCTTTTTATGGCATTACTAACCACCTAACAAATGCACTAGATTCAGTTAAACAAGACGAAGCTCAGGTAAAAAATTTAGTTAATTTTTTACTTGGCCTCAAAGAAGAAGTTATCAACGAAAATTTTGAAGATAAAGAATGGGCAAAAAAGACTTTGGAAGCCGTTGAAAAAAGAATCTGCGAATTAGAACGATTTTTAACGGGCATCCACTATATTGGCGATGTTCCCGAATTTGTTGAAGATGTTGTTTTAAGTTACGGAGAACGCCTTTCATCGTTAATACTAAATGCTATTTTACAAAGCCATGGTATTAATTCTGAAGAAGCCCTGCCTGAAGAAATGCCTTTAATTACCGACGGCGAATTTGGAAATGCAACAGTACATTATCAAAAATCGGAAGAAGGAGTAAAAAACCGATTAAAAGAGGATAAAATTTATGTAGTTCCTGGATTTTACGGCGTTTCAGAAAAAGGCAAAATAACCTTACTAGGCCGTGGAGGTAGTGATTATTCTGCCGCAGCAATTGCTCGATGTTTAAATGCTGAAAGCCTTGATGTATGGAAAGATGTAGATGGCTTTATGAGTGCTGATCCAAAACTGGTGAAAAATCCGGTTCGAATTACTGATTTATCATACACCGAAGCAGCAGAACTTTCGTACTTTGGAGCTGGTATTCTGCATCCGCGAACAGTAGAACCCTTACGCAAAGTCAACATACCCATTCGCATTTTAAATGTGGATACTTTTTCTACCGCAATAATACCCGGAACAATAGTACATTCGCAAGAAACCATTACCCTAAACATAATAAAAAGCGTTACTTATAGCGACGATTTTTGCATACTTTCCTTAAAGGGTGCAGGAGTGGGCATGAAAAAGGGAGTACTCGCAAAAACTACAAGTGCCTTAGATATGGCAGGCATTAATATTAAATCGGTAATTACCAGCCAAATAGCAATAAACTTACTGCTTTCCGCAGCCGACATTAAAAGGGCCTATCAACTAATTGAGAAACTGCAATTACCAACAGTTACTGAATTGCAAGCCATAGAAAATTTAACCACCGTTGCCGTTGTTGGCGAAGGCATATTGGAAACATCGGGTATTGCTGGACGTATGTTTATGGCCATTGCTAAGAAAAACATTAACGCTCGAATGATAGCATCTGGAGCTTCGCCGGTAGCTACTTATTTTGTAGTATCATCAGCCGATAAGGATGCTAGTATTGAGGCAATACATTCAGAATTTTTTGGATAAAACCTAATTTTTACTCCGTTCACCTTCTTCTTTATCCCATCCGGCCACGCCTCCAGAAACTATAAATTTCATAACATCGGTTGGCGGAATATCAATATGTTTTATTTTATCTTTCGGAACAATTAACATTTCACCTAAAACACCGTACGAACTTGGAAAATATACAGCAACATGGTTTATCAAGTTAATTTTTGACAGATCAGTTTCTGTGATAAATCCTGTTCTGTAGAAATCGGCGTTGTTATCTGCTTTAACCAATACGGGTTTGTCAAACTTTTTATCCTTACCTGCAAAAGCCGAAAACAAATCGCGAAATGATGAATAAATAACCTTTACAACAGGTGTTTTATTAATAACCGTACCAAAAAACCATTTAAAAGGTTGAGCAAGAATAGTTGAACCTAATACACCCAATAAAGTCAAAAACAAAAACAGTAGGATAATACCCAATCCGGGTATTTGCATCCCTATTAGAGAGAATATGAAAGTTTGAATTGAACCATCAATAATGGTAAATGCTCTATAAATAATGTATCCTGTAATGGCCAAAGGAGCAATATAAAGCACTCCTTGTAAAAAATAAGCAACTAATTTTTTCATTGTTAACTTTTTAAAAATTAATTAAAATTCTTTTCAACCATCGGACGAAACACAATCTCATCTAAGGCAGCAGTTTTAGCAGCTTTTAAATTTGCCATAATAATATCAGATACTTCTTGTACTGGCAAATAATCAGGCCTATCCATAGTCCTAAAACTTGTATCAACACCGCCTGGATAAACACCTACAACTCTAACATTATGCTCTCGCATTTCTTTGTTCATAATTTTTGAAGCTGCATCCATTGCTACTTTTGAAGCAGTGTACGATGC
This sequence comes from Salinivirgaceae bacterium, assembly GCA_027858735.1. Taxonomy (GTDB): domain Bacteria; phylum Bacteroidota; class Bacteroidia; order Bacteroidales; family SZUA-534; genus GH45. Next base: position 20,075 of record JAQICC010000224.1, on the reverse strand, counting down.
CATTCGCTCGTTATTAAACAAACATACACTCGATAATATATTTACTATAGTTCCTTGCTTATCCTTCTTCATTTGTTTACCAACCTCTTGCATTAAAATTAAAGGAGCTTTAAAATTTATTGCCATCATATAGTCAAGATCGCTATGTTTTAAATCAAGCACATCATCTTTAGCAGAATTTAATCCAGCACAATTAATAAGTAAATCAATGGTTTTAAATTGCTCAAATGTATTTTTAATATATGAGTAAAGATTTTCAACATCAGCCATATCAAATACTTCTGAATAAACCTCACCTGAAGCAATCGAAGCAATCTCTTTATGCAAATTATCCATTTTTTGTGCCGACCTACCACAAAATGAAACATTTGCACCTTCCTCTAATAAATCTTTTAAAAGACATTTTCCAATCCCAGAGGTGGCACCTGTCAGTAATACATTTTTATTTTTAAATGAAATCATACCTTAATTTGTTTAATCAATTTAACTTAAAATTATTGAGCACACCTTACACAATAAATACTTTGAGGCATAAGAATTATACGACCTATAGGAATTATTTTTCCACATCTTGCGCACTCTCCAAACCCATCTTTATGAATTTGCGATAATACGTACTCCAATTTCTTCAATTTTTCTTCAGCCTGTCGTAAAGCTGCTTGAGTAATACTTTTGTTATTTATTGCATCCATTCGCGAAACACGACCTACTGCATCATCAAGACCTTCAGGAATTGTCATATCCTTATAATCCGCAATAGAATTCTTTGTTTTTAAAATCTCTGTCTCAATTAATTCTTTTATTTCAGCGTTTTGTTTCTTATCCATATTTATCCTTCCTAACCAACATTGCTATTTTTACTGAAACAATTTATTAATTTAAATGAGTTCTCAACTATACCAATACAACATTTGTTGTAATTCAATTTCTTTATTTTGGTGTTCATAACAATAACCGTAGGGACTTTAAAATTTTCAATATTTTTCTATCAGCAAGCCAGATTAGATGCGCAATGCAGATCTTAACATTTCCTTTGCGCAACATATTAGTGTATAAAATGGCATCTATAATATTGGCCACAAAACTGGAATTTTACTGCAATGTACTCGATTATGCATACAATTTCAAGAAAGAATATTAAATTCGAACGCCCATTACAATAATATCATCGAGCTGATCACGGAAACCTCTCCATTCCATAAACTTCTGATCTAGAATTACTACCTGCACTTGCATAGGTTTAGAGTGAATTTCAATAAGTAAGTTTTTGAAGTTTCTAATCATAAATTTAGTTCCATCTATGCCTCCAAATTGATCGTGATATCCATCGGTACAAGAATATAAACAATCACCCTTCTGCAAATGAAACTCTCTGCTTGAAAAGGCATCCATTTTCTTTGGGTGATATCCTATTGGCATAGTATCTCCTTTCAAATGAATTAACTCTCCACTACGAATAATATATAAAGGACTATTTGCAGCAGCAAAAGTTAACTTCATTGTGTCATGGTTTATTACATAAATCGATAAATCCATTCCATCTTTAGAATCTTCAAAATTACCTTTTTGCTTTAACTGCAAAATTACCTGATCGCGTAATCTATCTAATATTAAATTGGGCTCTGTTAATCCTTCTTTGTTTACAATTTCGTTTAAAAAAGCAATCCCTAGCATACTCATTAATGCTCCAGGAACCCCATGCCCTGTGCAGTCAGATGTGACAACAATGGTTGAATTTCCTATTTTAGTTTGCCAATAAAAATCGCCACTTACAATATCACGAGGTTTATACAAAACAAAATACTCATCAATATCGTTTTTTAAGCTTTCTAAATCAGGTAAAACAGCCGATTGAATTTTCTGGGCATAACGTATACTGTCTCTAATATTTTGGTTTTGTTCTTGAATTTTACTCGTATAACGTGCTGTCATTTTTCTTTGATAAACAGCATAAATTGAAAATATCAAACCTCCTAAAATTATAAGAATACCACTTAAAATAAACCACTTCTGCCTATTTAAAATCAATTGATTCAATTTATCTTTTTGTTCTAAATATTCTATTTCACGCTCCTGCTTTTCTGTTTTATATAACGCACTTAACCCATCACTATTCAACCTACTAACTTCCTCCGTTATGGTATCTTTATAAACCATTGCCTTACTTAAGTAATCAATTGCCTTGTCATGCTCCCCTTTTTTTTGATATAATTGAGACAGGCTTGTTTGAATATCAACAATGTGCGATTTACTACCAATTTCTTTTGAAATCTTAAGACCATCAAGCAGATACTTTTCTGCTAGGCTTGAATTATTAATAAGAAAATATGTTTTTCCCAAACTTTTATAATTTCCAGCTAAATAAATACCATTACCAACTTCTTTGTTAAATCTAACTGAATTATTATAGTGCTTAATGGCTTTATCGTAATCCTTTAAACTTAAATAAATATCGCCCAAGGCATTTTCACAAATTGCCTGACCAATTTTTGAATTCATTTCAATATTAATGGCATACGATAAGCCAATATAGTACAACGCCGAATCGGTATTACCTAAAGCCAGCCATGCCTCGCCAATATTGTTAGTATTTATTGCTTCACTAAGCTTATTTGGATAACCATTTGATAAAAGGTGAAGCGATTTTTTAAAGTATACAATAGCCTTAGGTAAATTTTTATAGCTAAAATACACATTCCCAATTCCATTATTTGATTTTAAAATTAGGGAGGTATCTCCAGCCGATTCAGCCCATTCTAAGGCTTGAAAGTGCAAGCTTAAGGCTTTTCCATTATCCGCAATTCGTCTAAAAACAACTGCCATTTCAGCCTTTGTATATGCCTTTAAGCGATCATCTTCCATTTGATTAGCTATTTCAAGGGCACTTTTGTAAAAATGTAAGGCTACACCAAAATTCGAAATATTTCTATAACGTTTCCCCACCTTGTTATAAATCGCTAATCGCTGCTCATGCAATTCAAAATCATTTGCTAAGCCATAGGCGTTTTGCAAATGCTCATCGAATAAGCTATCATTAAACTCGGTTGATGCAAAATATTGCTCTGAAAGATTTATTAAACTATCGATTCTAATTTCGACTTTTCCAAGATCATTATTATCGGACTTCTGATTAGAATTATACGATTGACAAGCAACAAAAAAGCATATGTAAATAAGAAATACTATTTTTTTCACCCTATTTCTATTTTCAAAGAAATACATATAACAAATCTATTTGTTTTTTTTGACTGTATGATATGTTTAACTATTTGCGACGTTCCGGAGTTAAATGTAACTATATTATATGAAGGTTGCATAAAAAACTACGCGTTGATACTTTTTTTAATAAAACAAAAGTGAAACAAATGCCAATTATTTAGGAAAACAGTTATTTTTGCAGCATTAAAAAAACATTTGATTGAATAAAATATATAGAAATGGGACGTGCATTTGAATATAGAAAAGCAGCTAAAATGAAACGCTGGGACAAAATGTCCAAAATTTTTCCAAAGTTAGGCAAGGCAATTACTGTTGCTGCAAAAGAAAGTGGAGCTGATCCTGACATGAACCCTAAGCTTAGAACAGCTATACAGAATGCGAAGGCACAAAACATGCCTAAAGATAACATTGACAATGCCATTAAAAGAGCGGCCGGTAAAGATGCCACAGCTTATACCGAAATGAACTTTGAGGGGAAAGGTCCTCATGGCGTATTGGTTTTTGTTGAATGCATGACAGATAATACTACTCGCACTACTGCCAATGTGAAATCGTATTTCAATAAAGCTGGTGGATCACAGGTTCCAAACGGATCGTTAGAGTTTATGTTTAACCGCAAAACGGTTATTGAATTCGAAAAAACTGACGGTATGGATCTTGAAGAAATGGAACTAGAATTTATTGACGCCGGGCTTGAGGAAATTGATGAAAATGACGGTACTATATATGTTTATGGCGATTACACCAATTTCGGATCACTTACCCATGCTTTTGAAGAGAAAGGCATGGAAGTAAAAGCAACATTACAACGTATACCAACATCGCCGGTTGAGTTCACTGAAGAACAACTCGAAGACATTGAAAAAATGCTTGACAAACTAGAAGAAGACGAAGATGTTCAGGCACCGTTTAATAATATTGTATAATAAATAACAAGACTTATTTGTTAGCAAAAGGCTGTCCGCATGCGGATAGCCTTTGTTTTTAGTATCTTCAATTTTGTAACTGTTTGAATTTTATCTGTAGCATAAGACTTCCCAAACAAGTTCGGAAAAGGTTATCTATCTTTAAAATGCCTCAATCTAACAAAAAATACTCTATAATAAATTCCGAAAACAAAACTTAAACAGTTATTAATAATTAAACCACAAATTGAAAAATTCAATTAATTTTGTGGCTGAACAACAAAACATATAAGCATGTTTGCATTATATAAAAAAGAGTTAGCAAGTTTTTTTAGTTCCCTTACAGGGTACATTGTAATTATCATTTTTTTAACCTCATCAGGGTTATTCATGTGGGTAATTCCAGGGCAAAACAATGTTCTTGATGCTGGTTATTCCAATATTGACACCTTCTTTATTTTATCTCCTTGGGTTTTCATGTTTTTAATACCGGCAATTACAATGCGCTTATTTACCGATGAAATAAAAACAGGAACTATTGAACTCTTAATGACAAGACCCCTTCGGGATATTTCAGTAATAATGGCTAAATACTATGCAGCCTTTAGTATTGCGGTAATTTCCATAATTCCTACCTTAATATATTTTGTTTCAGTTTACTATTTAGGCAACCCCATCGGAAATATTGATATTGGAGGCACATGGGGATCTTATATTGGATTACTTTTTCTGGCCGCAATATATGTCGCTATTGGTATTTTTGCATCCGTATTAACAAGCAATCAAATTGTTGCTTTTATTTTAGCTGCTGTACTTTCATTTACTCTTTTTTATGGATTCGATGCATTAAGCCTTCTTTTTTCGAATACCCGGCCTGAATATCTACTCCAAAAACTTAGCATTAATCAGCATTACCAATCTATTTCACGTGGTGTAATTGATACTCGCGATATTGCTTATTTTTTAAGTGTAACAGCAATTTTCATATTGCTTGCAAAATTTAAACTTCAAAGCCGTAAATGGTAAAATTATTCTTACAATGATGCAACGAAAAAAAATAAGGCAAGAAAACATTAATCAATTAGGAATAACATTAGTCATTATTATACTATTGGGTATAATTTCCAGCTATATTTTTACCAGAATTGATTTAACATCGGACAAAAGATACACCCTTTCGGAAAATACCAAAACCTTACTAAAAGAGACCGAAGACATTGTTTACTTTAAAATTTATTTGACAGGCGATTTACCTGCCGGATTTATACGATTAGAGAATGCAACTCGCGAAATTTTAGATGAATTTTCAGCATATGGGAAAGACAATATTCAGTATGAATTTATCGACCCGGCAGAAAATCCTGATAAAAAAACCAGAAATAAATTTTTTAATCAGCTATACAAAAAAGGATTAAACCCCATTAATCTTAAGGTAAAGGAAAAAGATGGTGCAAACTCACAGAAATATATTATTCCCGGAATTATAGTATCCTACAAAGGCAAGGAATTACCTGTAAATATATTAAAGCAATATGTTGGAAATTCCCCAGAAGGAAATCTAAACGCATCCATACAAGCGTTGGAATACGAATTAACATTTGCCATTCATCAGCTTACCTCTAAGCGTATTCCAAAAATTGGTTTTTTAAAAGGTCATGGCGAATTAAGCAATATGGAATTAAATGATATTGCCCAAACTTTATCAGAATATTATCAGATTGAAGGTGTTTTTACTGACGAATATTTGTATAGCTTACGCGATAGCCTTGGAGCGAATATTTATGATTTAATTGTTATTGCAAAACCGCAGAATACTTTTAGCGAAAAAGATAAGTTTTTAATTGATCAGTATATTATGAATGGGGGCAGAACGCTATGGCTAGTCGATAATGTAAAGGTTGATCTGGATAGTTTGGCCTATTCGCGTTCAACACTCGCCATAATAAACAACCTAAATCTCGACGATCAACTGTTTAAATATGGTGTGCGAATTAACTCCAATTTAATTCAAGATATGCAATGTGCTGTAATTCCTGTTAATACTGCTATTGCAGGGCAAGAAGCCAAATTTGCACCAGCACCCTGGATATTTTCACCTTTGCTAACACCCATGCAAAATCATCCCATTACTCGTAATCTCGATATGATAAAATCGGAGTTTGCCAGTTCTATTGATACGGTTGGGGAAAATGTATCGGTTAAAAAAAGTGTATTATTAACTTCATCAAAATATAGCCGTACTGCTAATGCGCCATCTATTATTGATTTATCAATTGTTGATGCCAAGCTAAATCCCGATCAATTTAACAATCCCTTCCTTTTAGCGGGAATTCTACTTGAAGGCTCATTTAATTCCGTATTTACCAATAGGCCCGCTCCCATTAAGAAGCGTAATATTCTTGTTGCACATAACAGTCAACCCACAAAAATGATTGTAATATCAGATGGTGATATTATAAAAAATCAGGTGCGAGGTGTTGGTGAAAATACAGAAACATTGCCACTTGGGTACGACAGGTTTACCAAACAAACTTTTGGAAATAAAGAACTGCTAATTAACTGCATTAACTATTTATGCGATATGGATGGCTTGCTACAAGCACGAACAAAGGAGCATAAATTACGCATGCTTGATAAGCCAAAAATAAACAAACAGCGTCTAAAATGGCAACTCATTAATGTTTTATTACCTATCATGCTGATAATTTTAAGCAGCTTGGTTTATAGTTATATAAGAAAAAAACGATACTCTAAAAAATAATCTGTTTAAATATTAGTAACTGCTTAATGACTAAAAAAAAGATTCAACTGGTTGTTCTTATTATTCTTGCTTTAGCAGCAGCAATTCTTATTTCAAAACAAAATAATTCTTCAATAAAAACCAGCTATCAAAATTTTTCAGTTGCAGACACCGCTGCAATTGACCAACTTATTATTTCCAGAATTAATCATGAAAAAGTAATTCTTACCCGACAAAATAATATGTGGATGGTGAATGGAAAATATGAAGCCCATAAAGTATTGATCGTTTTAGCATTAACAACACTTCATGACATTCGGGTAAAAGAACCAGTACCCAAATCAGATTGCGAAACAATTAATCGTAAAATTATGGAGGAATCTTCAAAAGTTGACATTTTCAAAAAAAATAAAATTTTTAAAACAATTTTTATTGGATCACCTACAATCGATTCATTAGGAACGTATGCAAAAATTAAGAATTCACCCTCTCCTTTTATAACTGAAATTGCAGGATTTCGAGGATTTCTTTCGAACCGCTTTCCATGCAGTGAACTTGAATGGAGAACCAGATCACTCCTAAGAGTTCAAGCACGTAATATTTCAATGATATCCCTTATAAATAATCAAAATTTAAACGAATCATTCACCATTTTTCAAAACAAAGGGGAGATAACAATCTTCAACAAAACAAAAGAGAAAATTTCCAATATATCTAAAGAAAAACTTCAAAACTATTTACATGAATTTGACCATAAAAACTTTTTAAGCATAGCTGCAAATCTTCACAAAAACAAAAAAGATTCTATAGTGAATTTGGGTGCTAAATATATTATTACAATAAAACAAACCAATGGAGTAGTTCAAACCATAAAAATATATAATAAACCTTTAACTAACAGAACCGATTTTTTTGGCAAGCATTTATCTGTTGACCCTGATGTATTCTACCTTGAAACCGAAACTGGAGATTTTCTTACAGCCCGTTTTATTGCGTTTAATGACATACTTATAGGGCTTAGTTATTTAAAAAACGAATAAGTTAAAAAATACTATTTTTTAATAATAATATTTTTGATACTTTTGGGTACTCATATATTAAATAAAGCAATATGAATTTTATAGTATCAAGTTCAACATTACTAAATCATTTGCAAGCTGTTAGTCGTGTAATTAGTTCGAAAAACACGTTGCCTATACTCGATAATTTCTTGTTTCAATTAGCCGAAAAGGAACTTACCATTACGGCATCAGACCTTGAAACAACTTTAATAACAAAAGTAGAACTAGAAAGTGCTACCGAAGCAGGAGAAGTCGCTGTTGATGCAAAAAGATTAACAACCATATTAAGAGAATTTCCCGAGCAGCCTTTAACTTTTAATATTGATAAAGACTCTCTTTCGGTTGATATAGTTTCTGAAAACGGTAAATTTAGCGTAGTTGGTCAAAACGCAGACGACTTCCCGAAATTACCGGAAATTAAGGATAATGCCACATCAGTTTCGTTTACAAGCGAAATATTGAATGCTGGTGTTAGCAAAACTCTTTTTGCGGCATCCGACGATGAGCTTCGCCCAGTAATGACCGGTATTTATATTGAGCTTTCGCCCGATAACATGACATTTGTTGCTTCAGATGCACATAAGCTTGTTCGCTACAAAAGAACAGATGTAAGTTCTGAAAATAGCGCATCGTTCATTTTACCACAAAAACCAGCTAGCTTATTAAAAAATATTTTACAAAAAGACGACAGTGCAGTTAACTTACAATTCGATGAGAAAAATGCAATTATTGAATTTAATGGGTACAAATTGGTTTGCCGCTTAGTTGAAGGAAATTATCCAAATTACGAAGCTGTAATTCCGAAAGACAATCCAAATAAGCTTACTATAGATCGTCTTGATTTTTACAATTCACTTCGCCGTGTTTCTGTATTTTCAAATCAGGCAAGTAACCTTATTAAACTTTCAATGACAGCTAATCAGTTAACCGTTTCAGCTCAGGATATTGATTTTTCAATATCAGCGCATGAAAGAGTTAAATGTCAATTTGAAGGCGACGAACTAGAAATTGGATTTAAATCGCTATTCTTAATTGAAATTTTAGCCAACCTTTCTACTGCTGATGTAGTTATGAATCTGTCTGATCCGACTCGTGCGGGAATTTTAGTTCCGATTGAGAAGGAAAGTGAAAACGAAGATGTATTAATGCTGCTAATGCCAATGATGATTAACGGCTAAAAGAAAATATATTCAAAATTTTTAAAAACCGTTTCAGAAAGAGACGGTTTTTTTATGCCTTCCTTTTGATGAAACGCCTAATTTTACTGATGTAGCGTCTTTAAAATTGTATAAATAAACCTATGTTTTCCCTACTCTAATTCAAGTTTCCATAGTTGTATGTTTCTGACTTATTGACACTTGCATGGTTTTTAACATTTACATAATTATTATGCCCTTAAAGGGAAAGCTTAATAAATTGTTGTAATCGGCTAATATTTATATCTTTATGCCTCAAATTAAATTTTACTAAACTATTTAACATCCCATGCTTAAAAAAGCGACAGCTTTATTTTTATTTTTATGTTTTTCGTTGCTACTCATCGGGCAAGATGAAGTTGAATTAGAACTTCTTAGAAAATATGCTAAAAACGGATTTAGAGATGGAGACTATGATTTTGCCCTTAGCAATTATCTTGAACTTTATGCTCTTGACCAACAAAATATTGATTTAAACTATAAAATTGGAATATGCTATACCGAAACAACTATTGATAAAAGTAAGGCTATTCCATTTCTTGAATTTGTTGTTGGTCATAATAATATTCCTATAAATTCATTTTACTATTTAGGTAGAGCCTATATGTATAATTATAGATTTACCATGGCTGTTGAAGCTTTTTACGAATATAAAATGGGGGGTGTAAGCGAAGAAACTATTCGCGAATCAGATCGCCTGATATCCATGTGTTATGATGCTCTTAACAGGATAAATGTACCGAAAAACGTAAGCTTTGAGCTTTTGGGTTCTGAAATTAATTCCGAACAAAACGATTATTATCCATTTGCCGATGCCAGTGGAGAAAAACTGGTTTTTTCATCGAACCGCACTTATGTAGAAGATTATGAAGAATATATAGCCAATGTTTTTTATTCGGATAAAAAAGGAGTGTGGAGCCCGGCAGCTCCTTTGCCTGTAAACACCTACGACAATGAGGAAATTGTAGGAATGACGCCTTCTGGGGAAAAGCTATTGGTTTATGCCAATGGCGACTACAGCACTCACGATATTAAAATGATAAACCGAAAAGGCAGTAAGTTTTCAAATGCTGACAATTCTGAATTACCATTCGATATGAATACCGAAGGTATTGAAATGGGAGCTTGCCTATCACCTAACGGAAATACCATGTATTTTGCAAGTGACAAACGTGGAGGCCGAGGTGGACTTGATTTGTATATTGCAAAAAAAGATGCCAGTGGAGTTTGGATGGCAGCCCAACCTTTAAGCGATAGAATAAATACCGAATATGATGAAAACTTTCCCAGTTTAAGCCCCGATGGCAAAATACTCTATTTCGCATCCAAAGGGCATCCGGGTGTTGGCGAATATGATATTTACAGCACCTCATACGTTGAAGCATTAAAACAGTGGTCAAATCCTATAAACTTAGGTTTTCCAATAAATACGCCCTTAGATAATACCACGATCTCGTTTTTGCCCGATGGCAAAACAGCCTACATTGCGGCAAACCGAAAGGAAGGAATTGGTAAACTCGATGTTTATAAAGTAACTTTTGGTGACGATAACCAATCTGTAATTTATATGATATCAGTAATGGTAGGTACAGAAACGTCCAATGTTCCATACTCCGAAGACTTTTTAAGAGCTTATGCTACCTTTTACGATGAATATGATAATATTATAGGACAATACTCTATTGAAGATGGAAATGTTTTCGCAACATTATTCCCGGGCACATACAAACTCAAGGTTAAATTCGATGGTTACGATACTGGACACCAAGAAACCGTAACAATCGGACAAGATAACGTTGGTGATTACATCTCTACAACAGTTTATCTAAAACAATGAATAAAAAGAACTTAAGTAATACTTTAACCCTGATGAATATTAAAAAATTAAATCTATTGCTTTTACTTTTTGCATCAAGTTTTATATTAAATGCACAGCAAAGAGGAATACGTGAAGCCAATTTCCATTTCAAATCGAATAACTACGCTGTAGCTTTAAAATTATTTGAAAAATTATGGGAAAACGATACTTTAAATATAGATATAAACTACAAATTAGGTTTATGTCATTTAAACTGTAATAATAATCCGAAAAAAGCTTTAAGATATTTATCAAATGCAGATAGAGAATTGAATAAAGAGCCTGAATTTTTATTTAATATGGGTAAAGCTTTTTTCTACAATTACGACTTCAGTAACGCTAAACTATATTTAGAAAACTGCAAGAATTTGTCAATTAAAAAGCCAGAAATGCAAATAGAATGTGATTTATGGCTAAGCTATGTTGCAAATGCTAAAAAACTAAAACGATCTCCACTCGATGTTTCATTTATCAATTTAGGTAAATACATTAACTCTGAAATGGATGAATTAACACCATTTATTTCACCCGATAATGAAATGCTATTTTACACTTCCAACAGAAAATACGATCGCCAATTTATGCTTTACTCCTATAATGTTTACTACTCCAATATCTCTAATGGTGTTTTCAAAAAGGGTAGAGCCTTAACAGCAGTTAACTCTATTGATGATGAATATATGGCAGGAGTTTCATTAAGCAATGAGCGAATTTTCGTTCAATTACAAGGATATAAAGGTTTTCAAGACATCATAAGTTCTAATCGTAATGGAAAAAGATTTAGGAAAAAAATTGGTATGAATACCAATATTAATACCAGGCATGCCGAATTTGGAGCTTTTGAAACCGCCAATAGCGATACACTGTTTTTCTCCAGCGGTAGAAAAGATGGATATGGAGGTATGGACATCTATTTTAGTTTAAAGCTACCAACTGGAGAATGGGGTGAACCAAAAAACCTGGGAGACAAAATCAACAGCCTCTATGACGAGGACTATCCTGTACTTTCAAACAGCGGATCAAAATTATACTTTACTTCAAACAGACCCGAATCAATGGGTGGTTATGATATTTTTGAGTCTAACATAAATTCAATTCGCGAATTTTCCAGCCCAAAAAACATAGGATACCCTCTTAACGATGTTTTTGACAATAAAACAATTGCTTTCTCAGCAAACGAACGATATGCCTATGTTTCCGCAATTAAACCTGATGGTTTTGGATTTAAAGATATTTACAGGGTTGTCTTTAATCAAATGGATCCTTCGGTCAAGATTTTCATTCTTGATTTTAAATTACAGAATGGCGAAACAAAAACTCCTTATGCCGAAGCCGATACTACATTAAAAGTTAAAGCATTTCAAAAAGGCAAGGTGCTTTTTGGTGACTATTCTTACCATGCAAAGAATAGTCAAAGTACCATTGCTCTGCCTCCAGGAAGTTACAATATTGAAATTTCAGGTTTAAAAACTGAAAATAAAAGTGTAAAATTCACGGTTCCTGACACTCCATCGGGCAACAAAATTGAAAAAAAAGAAGTGCTATTGAAAACTAAAAATTAGCATTCAATTTTAAACACATCCCTCTTTTTTTTACCTTTGTAGCTTAAAGAAATTTATAATGGAATTAAACCTTAAAAAGCCTGTTGTTATTTTCGATTTAGAAACCACAGGTATTGATGTTGTAAACGACAGAATAGTAGAAATCGCCTATATAAAAGTATTTCCGGATGGCACTGAAGAGGAAAAAACCCAGCGCATAAATCCCGATATGCCTATACCGGAACAGTCATCAAAAATTCATGGTATTTATGATGACGATGTTAAAGACATGCCTAAGTTTAAAGATTATGCAAAAAATATTTCTAAGGTGCTTGAAGGTTCAGACCTAGGAGGATTTAATTCAAATAAATTTGATATCCCCCTGTTGGCCGAGGAGTTTTTGCGAGTGGATGTTGATTTTGATTTTAAGAAGAGGCGCTTTATTGATGTACAGGTAATTTTTCATAAAATGGAACGCCGCACTTTAATTGCTGCATATAAATTTTATTGTGGAAAAGATTTGGTAGGCGCTCATGGTGCAGCAGCCGATACAAGAGCAACCTACGAAGTACTTAAGGCTCAGATTGACAGATACAAAGGCGTTGATTTTGAAGACATGGATGGCAAGAAAACTCAACCTATTATTAACGACATTGAGGCTCTTTCAGAATTTTCTTCTCACAAAAAAAATGTTGATTTTGCCGGACGCATTGTACTAAACGATAAAGGAGTTGAAGTTTTCAATTTTGGAAAATACAAAGACACCCCAGTTGAAAAGGTGTTTGAAAAAGATCCTGGATACTATGGCTGGATGTTAAAAAGTGAGTTTCCGCTGTATACAAAAAAAATTCTTACTCAAATTAAACTGCGGGCAATGCAGAAATAACATTTTGCTCATACTATTTTATAGTCATCAAAAAAAAGAACCTTTTAAGTGAAGATAATAGCAATAGGTCGAAATTATGCGGAACATGCAAAAGAATTAAACAATCCAGTGCCCATTGAGCCTGTCATTTTTTTGATGCCCGAAACGGCCTTAATACGGTCAAACAAACCATTTTTCTACCCCGATTTTTCAAACGACATTCATTATGAAGTTGAACTGGTTGTGAAAATAAACAAACTGGGTAAAAACATATCTGAAAAATTTGCTCATCGATATTACAATGAAATTGGCATTGGTATAGACTTTACTGCTCGTGATATACAAGCTAAACTTAAAGAAAAAGGCTTGCCTTGGGAAAAAGCAAAAGCTTTTGATGGTGCGGCTCCTTTAGGAAAATTCATATCCAAAACCGAATTACCCGAAGTAAATAATATTTCTTTTTCTCTTGAAAAAAATGGAGAGCTTGTACAAAAGGGCAATTCAAAAGATATGATTCACTCGATTGATGCCATAATAGCCCATGTATCGCAGTATTTTACCCTTAAAATTGGCGATTTAATATTTACTGGTACACCGGCTGGGGTAGGTCCTGTTAAAATTGGTGATGCATTGTATGCAAAAATTGAAGGAAAAGAACTGCTGAAGGTTCAGGTGAAATAAAACAATCTGAGTTAATTACACCAAAAACCTCCAATTATTCTCAGTGCTTTAAGTAACTTAATTTATTACATTTGTAGTAATTGATTATTCTAAATGATAGCATATAACATTCAAGACATAGCATCAGTATTAAAAGGCGAGCTTATAAAAAATTCAGGTGGTAAAATTTCTTATTTAGCTATTGATAGTAGAAAAGTTTTATTTGCAAGGGAAACCCTCTTTTTTGCTTTACAGGGCTACAGAAACGATGGCCACTTTTTCCTTGCAGATCTCTACAAATCAGGTGTACGCAATTTTATTGTACAAAATTATCCCAATGACATTGATAATTTTCCGAGAGCAAACTTTGTTAAAGTAGAAAACTCCTTTAATGCACTGCAAGCCCTTGTATCATGGCACCGCACAAACATTGAAATTCCAGTAATAGGGGTTACCGGAAGTAATGGCAAAACTATTGTTAAGGAATGGATATATCAGTGCTTAAGCAAAAACAAATATATAATTCGCAACCCTAAAAGCTACAATAGTCAAGTGGGGGTGCCACTTTCTGTTTGGTTACTAAACCCCGAGGCCGACATGGGTGTTTTTGAAGCTGGAATTTCAGAACCCAATGAAATGCAAAGACTTCAAAAAATAATTAAACCCACTATAGGTATTTTTACCAATATAGGAGATGCACATCAAGAGAACTTTGAATCTATTGATCAAAAACTTAGTGAGAAACTAACACTTTTCAAAGACTGTAAAACATTGATTTATTGCGCTGATAATAATGAAATAAGCTCAACAATAGCAACAATTTATCCCAATATTGAAAACACCTTTACTTGGAGCACTACGCAACAATCAAATCTTAGAATAACCAAGATTACGCATAGTGCAAACAAAAGTAAAATTGAAGCTTTGCATAATAATGAGCTTTGCGAAGTAATTATTCCATTTGCCGATAAAGCTTCAGTTGAAAACGCTATGCAGGTATGGTGTTTACTTTTAGTTTTTGGCTATTCAAACAAACTAATTATTGAGAAACTAAGCCAGCTTGAACCGGTTGCCATGCGACTTGAAGTAAAAGAGGGCACTAATAATTGTACGATTATTAACGACAGCTATAATTCCGATATCGAATCCCTTCATATTGCTCTAGACTTTTTGTCGTATCAGAATCAACATCCTCAAAAACTCATAGTTTTATCTGACATCGCACAAAGTGGGTATGACGCAAGCAACCTTTACAGCCAGGTTTCGGACATGATTCAGCAGAAACAACTTGATCGATTAATTGGAATAGGTCCTGAAATTTCAAAGTATAAAGAGCTTTTTGAACTCAGATCCGATTTCTTCAATACCACGCAAGAATTTTTAAAAGAATTTGATTTTTCTAAAATTAATAACATGTCGGTGCTATTAAAAGGAGCCCGAAGTTTTGAGTTTGAGACCATATCGCGTTTTATTCAGAAACAAACTCACAGAACTGTACTTGAAATTGATTTGAATGCCCTTTCGTATAATCTTGATTATTTTAAAAAATTACTAAAACCTCAAACAGGTATAATTGCAATGCTTAAAGCATCGGGTTACGGAAGTGGTACCCACGAAGTAGCTAATATTTGCCAATATCAAAGAGTTGCTGTAATTGCCGTTGCATTTCCCGATGAAGGTATTGAATTGCGCAAAAGCGGCATAAAAATACCCATTCTGATAATGAATCCTGAAGAGGAAGGTTTTTTTGCCATGATAGAGAATAATTTAGAGCCTCAAATCTCCAATTTTGATTCGTTACGATTATTTGACAAAATTGCCGAGAAAAGCGAGAACAACCCCTACCCTGTTCATATTAAACTTGATACAGGCATGCATCGATCAGGTTTTATGAAAGATGAATTAGATGCATTAATAGAAGAGCTTAAAAAAACTCAAAACATTCGTGTAAAAACAATTTTCTCGCACTTATCATCGGCCGATGAGCCAGGACAAGACGATTTTACTCTTGAGCAAATCGAAACCTTTACACAAATGAGCAATACTTTTATGGCGGAGTTTCCATACAAAATTAAAAGACATATATTAAACTCAGCAGGTATTGAGCGCTTTCCAAAGTATCAGTTCGATTTTATTCGACTGGGTATTGGTTTATTTGGAATAAGTACAAAAGGCAAGAAACTTGCTCCTGTTGGTACTTTAAGCAGTTCTATTATTCAAATTAAAAATATCAAGGCCGGACAAACCATAGGCTACGGAAGAAAAGGCATCGCCAAAAGAGATTCAATAATTGCCACAGTTCCTATTGGTTACGCCGATGGCTTGCGTCGAATTTTAAGCAATGGCGTAGGTAAAATGTGGATAAATGGCAAACTGGCACCAATTATAGGTAATGTATGCATGGATATGTGTATGATTGACATTACAACTATTGAAGCTAAAGAAGGTGATAGAGTTGAATTTTTTGGGAAAAACCTTTCCGTAAGTCAAATTGCAAAATGGATGGACACTATTCCCTATGAAGTACTAACTGGTATTTCAAAAAGAGTAAAACGAACTTACCAATTCGAATAATGATATTACCATCGAACATTGACCCAATGGGGTCTGCTATTTCCGATTATCATAAAAATGGAAAAGCAAGTAAATTGTGGGTGCATTCTGACATTACCGATAAACACGAAATTCCTGTACCTTATCTATTCAGAACCTACAATGAAATGCCAAATATTGAACAAGTAGCCTTAAACAAATGCAAGGGAAATATTTTAGATATTGGCGCTGCTACAGGCTCACACTCCCTTTGGCTTCAAGAAAAAGGAATGTCAGTAACAGCAATTGACATTTCAGAACTGGCTGTTGAAACCATAAATAATAGAGGCGTTAAAACAACACTAGCTGTTGATTTTTTTGAGTTTCCTCCAAAACAAAAATTCGACACCCTACTATTGTTAATGAATGGCATTGGCATTGCTGGTTCTATTAACGGATTGAAAGAGTTTTTTTCAAAATGTAAAGAATTGCTAAAAACCAATGGCCAAATTCTACTTGATTCTTCTGACTTAAATTATATGTTTGACGATGAAGATGAGAAACCAATGGATAAATATTATGGCGAAGTAAGGTACGTTATGAATTATAGAGACATTATTTCAGACCCATTTAATTGGCTTTTTATTGATTATAGCACGCTAAAAACTGAAGCTTTTAAATATGCTTTTCAGTGTGAAAAAATATCAGAAGGAGAACATTTTGATTATTTGGCCAGATTAACCATGAAGTAGGTTTATTTTAAAAACTGTAATTCAACTTGCTTATTCAATTACTTTTACTGATAGTATTTTCACGGGTTCAATCAAAAATTGATTAGAATCTGGCATTTCATAAATCTTCTGAACTATTTCCATTCCTTCAACAACTCTACCAAACGCAGCAAAGCCTTGTCCATCAGCATTTCGTTTTCCGCCAAAATCTAATTCAGGTTCATCGGAAAGGCAAATAAAAAACTCAGAACTAGCTGTGCCCGGTTCGTTGCGAGCCATGGAGACTATGCCAGCCTTGTGGAGAATTTTTGTTTTCTCAGTAGATTCATGAACAATCGGACTAAAACGAGTTAAAGTGTCACACCAACCCATGCCTCCTTGAAGCACTTCAATTTTAAACTCATTATCTGGTTGATTTTTCAAAGTAACAACTCTATAAAACTCACCACCATTAAGCTTGTCCTTTTTAACATAATTCAGAAAATTATAACAAGTTACCGGAGCCTGATCTATGTACAATTCAATACCAATAAATCCAGCGGTGCTTTCAAATACTACAATCGGATTTTCGTTCTTGCATCCAAGAAATAATAACAAAATAAAAATTAGAAATAATTTACCTGTAGTTTTCATAAATCATTAATTTAAAAGACCTTTTTGCTTACAAAGTTACGGCAAGTTTGTGAATTAATTGTTGCTAAAAAATATAAATATACTTATTCAGCTAGTTCACTACCCTCTTGCGCTTGTTCTATTAGCGGTTGAGGAATTTCTTTACTTGCCTTTGCGCCAAGTGTTCTTAATTTTTCAACTCTACTAATAAGGTTACCTTTTCCTTCGCTAAGTTTATTCATTGAGCTTTTGTAGCAAGCTTGGGTATCTTCGATCCTTTTTCCAATTTGAATAAGATCTTTTAACAAACCTTCAAACTTATCATAAAGATTTCCACTTTGTCGCGCAATCTCAATGGCATTTTTGGTCTGGTTTTCTTGATTCCATATAGAAGATATTGTCATCAAAGTGGCAATAAGGGTCGATGGGCTTACAATTACAATTTTATTGCTCCAAGCTTCATTAAAAATTGCATGATCTTCTTTTACCGTGATACTAAACGACGCCTCAATAGGAATAAACATAAGTACATATTCAGGAGAATTTAATCCTTCTAGTTTAAAATATTGTTTATCAGCCAATTCCTTAATATGCGCACGTATTGATCTAAGATGATCTTTCATAAAGGCATCTTGATCCTCTTTAATATCAGCAGACACATAATTATCATAGGCCACAAGTGAAACTTTGGCATCAACTACTACATGTTTATTTTCAGGTAAGTAAATTACTACGTCGGGTTGATAGCGCCCTCCACCTTCTCGCTCGAAACTTTCTTGGGTGGTATATTCTCTTCCTTTTTCAAGACCACTGGTTTCTAGAATTCTCTCTAGAATAACTTCACCCCAATTACCCTGCTTTTTCACATCCCCTTTTAAAGCTTTCGTTAAGTTATTTGCATCTTCACTAATTCTCGCATTTAACTCAAAAAGTTTCTTGACTTCAACTTGCAGGCTGGTTTTATCTTTTAGCGTTTTTTCATAGGTTTCTTCAACCTTCTTTTCAAAATCTTTAAGTTTCTCATTCAAGGGTTTTAATACCTGATCAATGTTTTCTTTGTTTTGTTGCGTAAATTTTTGTGTGTTTGCCTCAAGAATTTTGGTTGCCAAATTATTAAAATGATCAACCGATTGTTTTTGCATGGCTTCTATTTCTTGCTTTTGAGTGTCAAGTTTCACTTGCAAGTTTTTAAAATTCGTTCTGCTTTCTGCCAAATTGGTATTTAAATTAATAATGTTGGTGCGCTCATCCCGAAGCTCCTCTTTCGTTTCATCAAGCTGCAATTTTAATGTAGAATTTTTCTCTGTTTCAACAGAGTAATTGATTTTAACTAATTCGAGTTCTTTAATAGTATTCTCGTTGTTCTCGCTAATTGTCTTTTGCGATTTAAAGGTGAGCCTTAAAACCAAATACGCTATTAAATATCCTAAAACCAAACCTATTATTAAAAACCCAATCTCCATAATTACCTTAAATTTTAAATCTGCCTAAAGTTAGATAAAAACAGCATAATAGATGATTAGATTACTATATTAATTGACCCTTTCAAGCACAGCTTTAAGGTATATTACTAACTTTATACATTGACCCCACAATACACTTTTCATTTATAAAAAATGCAAGCTAATTGGATTGATATTCCTTCAATAAAAAAAACACAGGTATTATTTACGATCCGGTTTTTATCTGTTCTTAACTAAAAACGTGTTAAAAGTTTCTGCCATTTTACACGCTCTAATTATTCTGTTCTTTATCCTCCAAACTTGGGTTATTGATATGGATGTGGTTTTTAAATCGTTTTTCAAGAATACTCCATTTCATCTTGTATTTGTAATTTTCACCATTTCAGAATCAATATTCGGATTAATTACTCCTGATTTTTTTATTCTTTGGTCAACAAATTTTGAACACACATGGCTAATTATTTCAGTTTTAGCTGTATTATCATATACAGGAGGATTGGTATCATATCACATTGGATTTCAGATTAGGCAAATAAAAAAAACTAAACCACTATGGACTGAAAGTACCATAGGTTTGACTACGAATGAAATTCGTATATATTATAACAAGACATTAGATACTAGATTTTAGAATTACATTGAAAATTATTTTTTTTTAGTCTAATATCACGTAAAATTTTTAGAAGCTAAAG
>JAQICC010000216.1 GCA_027858735.1 Salinivirgaceae bacterium | reverse complement strand
TGTCTCCGACAGCGACTAAGATTTAGTAAAAACTTTTGAAAAAAGTTTAACTGCATTTAAGTCGGGACTATCCTGACCTTTATGCATATTTTTCCAAATTTATGCATAGTTCAGGTTAGAAAGGGCATAATCTTTCACCATCTCAGGAAAATACGGACCAGCTCCGCAAGCCGTTGCAATAATATTCCAATCATCTTGTTTGGTTTGTTCCATACGCTCTAAGGTTGCCATAGTTGCCCACCCCCCATGAGAATAACCCATTAAAAATAGGCTGTCACTAAATGACACTCCTGAGAATTCTCCATCAGGATACTCTTGTAGAGAATTAATCATTTCAATCACAGAATTCGATATATGCTCTTTAATTAAATAAGGATGAAAATAATTTGATGAAGCTCCAAAACCAATTTCGTCTGGCAAAACTACTACATAGCCCATGCTAGCTATGGCTTCTACCCCCCTATTCATAAGCCCATTATAATCAACCGATGGAGCTTCTTTATGGGCAACCAGAGTACCATGCTGAAAACTTAAAACCGGAAATTCTTGACCTTCAGCTTTGGGAACACAAACCAAACCTGAGGCTTCAATTTCACTTCCTTTATAATTTATCGGGTAATTATAAACATAAACATCAACCCCATAAGCAGATGACTGACCTAAAAGTGGTTGACCTAAAGCTAAGAACAGATCTTGGCTCGTTTCAATAGTAATTTCAGAAACTTTAGTATAATTTTTCTTTTCCGAGGTTTCTGTTTCATCCTTTAAACAACTTTGGTTTAATAAAATTAAAAACACACCAATGCTGTATGTCAAATACTTAAATGATTTTTCAATCTTCATAGTATTATAAATTGTTTGAGAATAAAGCCAAAGGTAAATGAAAACTTAATTTATTGCGCAAAAAAAAAACCCTTTTAAAAAATGGTTCTACTACCAATTTAGTGAGTGATTTTATAAGATGTAAATATTTTTATTTTCAGGTCAACAGCTCTCTCTCGATAATTATCGGGATCAGTCCACAGTCAATATACCGACTGAGAACTGAAGACTGTCGACTTTATCCCATGGAAAAAAATGTACTGTTTATAAGTTTTTCCACTAAATTCGTAGTAATAATAAAAAATAAAAGGGGCTCGAATTAAATATTTTCAAAAAACAGTTACTCGCGTTTATGAAATGGGGGTTTGGCAACAAAAGCCTTTAAATTCTTATTTCGAACCTGAATAAATATTTCAGCACCTACTTTCCAATACCCCTCATTCAAATAAGCCATACCAATCCCTTTATTAATAACAGGCGACATGGTTCCTGATGTTACTTCACCTATTTCTTCTCCCTCAGCATTCACCACCTTATAGTGCTGGCGCGGAATTCCTCTATCCTCAAGTATAAATCCTTTTAATCGAGGCGATACACCTTCTTCTTTTTGTTTTTGCCAAACATCTCTATCAATAAAATCATTCCCGTCAACAAACTTTGTTATCCAACCCAACCCTGCTTGAATGGCCGATGTTTCATCATTAATATCGTTTCCATATAAACAGAAGCCTGATTCTAAACGCAAGGTATCACGTGCTCCCAATCCAATAGGTTTTATGCCAAATTCTTCGCCTGCCTTAAAAACAGCATCCCAAAGTTTTGAACCATCTTCGTTTGCAACATAAATTTCGCAACCTCCCGAACCTGTATAGCCAGTTGTAGAAAATATAGCATCTTTAATGCCAGCAAAATCGCATTTTTTAAAGGAATAATATTCCATCTTTTCAATCGATGCACTGGTAAGCTTCTGCATGGCTTTTAAAGCCAACGGTCCTTGTATTGCAAGTTGACAAATTTCAGCCGATGCATTATAAAAATCCTTACCAATTTCCAATCCCATTTCAGTAGCATGACTTTCGCACCAATTCCAATCCTTAGCAATATTTGCAGCATTTACTACAAGAAGATAGGTTTCATCATCAACTTTATAAACGAGCAAGTCGTCAACAATCCCACCTTTTCCATTGGGGAAACAGCTATATTGAACCTTACCGGGTAGCAAATCAGCCACATTATTCGATGTTAGGGTCTGAACAAAATTAAAAGCCTTCGGTCCCTTAACCCAAAATTCACCCATGTGCGACACATCAAAAACACCGAGTTTTTCACGCACAGTGATATGCTCGTCTCTAATTCCTGAATATTCTATGGGCATATGATAACCTGCAAATTCGGCCATTTTAGCTCCTAAATTAATATGATATTTTGTGAATGCCGTTTCTTTCATTTCAAGTGCATTGTTTTAGAATTATTAATAATGGCGCAAATGTACTAAATATGATTTATTGATTATATAATAAATCGCTATTCAAAAACAGGTTTTATTGAAAAACAGACATGAGTTGGAGCTAACCAGTGTTCGATATAAAATACCGACATCCCATCAGCTAATTTTTAACAGTGTAAATACAAATAGCGTATTAGTTAGAAAGCACTTTGAATTCAACTCGCCTATTTTGTGACCGTCCTTCTTTTGTAGCATTGTCAGCAATGGGTTGATTAAAGGCATATCCCTTAAAATCAAGCCTTTCGGTAGAAACACCTTCGGTAACTAAAAAATCAACAACGGCTTTAGCTCTATCTTTAGAAAGCTTTAGGTTCACAGCCTTACCACCCTGATTGTCAGTATGCCCAGATATTTCAATTTTCAAAGTAGGATTTTCATTTAATAACAAAGTTAAGCGACCAAGCTCGGCGTAGGAAGTTGGTTTAAGTTTTGAACTACTCGTTTCAAAGAACACGTTTTTTAAAACAATTTTCACATCCTTTTTCATACTATTTAAAGCAATATTCTTTTCAATTTCTTGATATTCTGTAGCTTGTGGAATATTAAAATTTTCGGAATGAAATAAATACTCGTCGGCATTTACAATAAGTCCATAATTTTTACCTGAGGGTAAGGACACTAAAAATCGACCTGTAACTGAATTTGTTTTTGATGAGAAAATAACTTCATTCTTCTCATTATCAACAATATCAATTTGAGCAAAGACAGGTTCATTATTTACCATATCTTTAACAAATCCTTTTACAATAGTAAGCCTTATGGTTTTTAATTCAACCGATTCTTCCATAACTATATTACTAACCGGATTATTCCGAACTGCAATTAAGTTATCTTCATTCGTTAACATTATGGGTTTTTCAGGTCCTAAAAATGTCATTTGATAAACATCGAAGCCCCCATGAGAATCGGGACGAACACTGCTGCAATAACCTCTTCGACCATTAGCCGATATTACAAAACATAGATCATCATCGGGTGAATTTACCGGATAGCCTAAATTTTCAGGTTTAGTCCAACTACCATCTTCTCTCATATGTGCTACAAAAACATCAAAGCCACCGGTTGAATTATGCCCTTCTGAACTAAAATATAAAGTACGTCCATCTGGATGCATAAAAACGGTTTCTTCGTTATAAATTGAATTCACTACAGATCCCAAATTTATCGCATCGCCCCATTTTCCCTTACTATTTAATTTACTGTAATATATATCTGATCCACCAATACCACCAGGTCTATCACTAATAAAATATAACTTATTACCGTCAGGAGAAAAGCAGGCGGCAGTTTCTTTGTAATCGGAATTTATTTCTTTTGGCAAACTTTTCGGATAGTTCCAGTCGTCTCCGTTAAGCCAGCATATTTGAATGTCGCCATTACCTCTATTTCCGTTATAAATAAGCAATTGCTGGCCATCGGGTGATAAACCAACAGTTGCATCGTTAAATTGTGTATTTATGAGCTCCCCCATTGATTTTGGAGCTTGCCACTCTTTGGCTTTTTTATAACTTATATAAATATCCTCATCAAATTGTCCATCACCACTTATTTTTCGTCCATTTTCACGAGTTGATGTAAATACCATGTTTGATTCATCGGCAGTAATTAAAGGACTATGATCGTTATATTTAGAATTTACAAGCAATCCTAAATTATCAACAAATGCTCTTTGTTCTTTTGCATTTAAGGTGTTTCCAATTTCACATTCTTTAATTAATTTATTTATTCGCGATCCTTCTGTACTAAGATCATCGGCAGATAACACCGACAGATATGCTTTATACTCATTTATAGCAGCGGTAAATTTATTATTCAAATGCAATCCTCGACCAAGCATCAGGTGAATATCTGCACTCACATTTCTATCTAACTGAAAAGCTTTTGAAAAATACTCGCTGCATTTATATCGTAACTCGCTGCCTAAATAGCAGATACCGATTTTATAATTTAGTTCAGCATTGTTTGAATTAAATTCATTCGCCCCCAAATAATGCTCAAGGGCTTGAAAATAATTTCCATAATCCATCTGAAAATCACCATCTTTTATAGAACCTTTTGCATCTTTTAATTGATCGCGTTCAATGGGAAAGGCCGCTTTTGAAAATGGAACTGATTGTGCCATACTAACCTTACCAACAAAGCATAGCATACACAAAAATAGCAAAGTAGCTACTCTTTTTTTATTAAATATTGCTTTGTTATTCATAAAACTGAATATAATTTTTAGCTTTAAGTATTCCATTCTCATATGCTTTATTCCAATCGCTTACCGCCTCTTCAAATTTACGTTGCATTTCTTTGCTTATACCTCTGTTTAAATATGCAGCACCAAATTTCGGATTAAGACTAATTGCTTTTGTAAAATCAGTTTCGGCCCGGCTATATTCTTTTAACTTTATATATGCATTTCCTCTGTTATTATAAGCAAAGGCATAGTTCGGATTAATTTCAATTGCCTTATCACAATCAATTACCGCACCTTGAAAGTCCTTTTTCTCTATTCGAACACTAGCCCTATTGTTATAGGCCATGTAATAATCCAGATTTTTTGTAATGGCTAAGGTATAATTTGCTAAAGCCTCATCAAGACTTCCTTTTTTCCAATATACAGTTGCCAAATTGCTATAGGTAACAGCTAAATCAGCATTAATTTTTATTGCCTTAATATAATCTTCAATGGCTCCATCATAATCACGAAGCATTCGTTTTGCACTCGCTCTATCGTTAAGGGCATTTGCAAAATTCGGATTTATTAATAAACAGTGATCATAATACTTAATTGCTTCATTGTATTGTTCCATTTCAAAATAAGCGGCACCCATAAAATAATGTAACCGTTCATCTGTCCACCCAAGTTTTTCTGAAGTCTGAAAGTCATCCAGGGCCTCTTTAACTTTTTCAAGATAATAGTACGTAAGCCCTCTTCCGAAATAGCTCTTTGCATCTGTATTATTAAATTGAATGGCCGTATTAAAATCGGATTGAGCAAGTAAGTAGTTTGACAGTTCAAGATAGGCATTCGCTCTGTTTACAAAAGCCTTTGTAAAATCGGGCTTATACTCCAATGATTTTGAATAAGAAACAACAGCCTCATTATAACTGCCATTTTTAAAATATGTATTTCCCTCATTAAAAGCAAGCTCTGCTTCCTGATTCTCTGCTATTTGCAGGGTTGAGTCTGACTCAACAAACAGTTGTGCAAACACTGCATTTGAAATAAAAATACAAATTAATACCAGCCCTGAAATCTTTGCCATAATACCGTTTGCTTTTTTCTTAGTTAATTTGAAATTATTTAGCAAGCTAAATATAAATTCAGCTATCCTTTTTAAAAAGGACTATAAAAATAATAATTTGTTATTACAATATACCTGCAATAACCTTAAAAAATGTATTATATTTTTGTCTATAACTTTTTGTTCCATCAAATTCCCATAGCCAGTCCTTCTTATCTCTAATAATATTAAGGTCAACATAAACCAAATTCGATTCTTTAACTATAGTAGATCGCTCCATGTAATTAAATTCCTTAAAATCGGTTATAATACAACTTTTTCCCTTTGGCAAACTTTTTAAATGAAGCGTTTGTATTTGCTTTCGGATAGCAATAAGTTGATGATTACTAATTTTAAATTTCTTTAGCAAGAAATCACACAAAAGAATATCTAATTGATTTAATAAGTTTAAAGAAACCACAAAATCATACTCATAAAAACTATCAATAGGCTTCGTTCTATGCAATAAAACGCTAAAGTCATTTAAACATTTAGATTCTGCAGCACCTTGAATCAAATTATTTGTTAAATCAATCTTTACAAACTCGGTTTTAATATGGTTTTTGAACTTATTAAGAATTTGCTTTGGATGATTTATATCAAATAAATACAATTTATTTGTATGGTCACATAAATCTTTTACAGGAACATCAAGCAACCAACCGCTACCCAAAATTGCTACTTTATTAACTTTGGTATTTGGTAATGAATTTATGATGTATTCTTTGCTGTTATTTAGATGCGAATTCCACTTTGATCCCTCTCTTAAATAACGATCCATTATTCCCATTTGATCAATTCTATAGTGCCTTGATGCACGAATTGTATTTTTTATTTGTTGAAACACCCTTTAAGTATGATAAGTTGGACAAATAATTTGATGTTATATAATCAAACATAACAAAAAAATTAATACTTTAGATTAAAAAAAATAAGGGATTTTGAATTTTATAAGAAACATACTTTTGGTTTTATTTTTAATGTTAACACTTGAAAACTGGGCGCAGTTAAATTCAAGTGAAAAACGCATGCTTAAAAATGCCAATAGCTATTTCGAACACGAAGAGTTTGATAAAGCCCTACCCCTTTTTCTTAAAATTAACGAAGTTACAGTTGATTATTCGGTAAAGTACAGAATTGGAGCTTGCTATTTAAATACGATATACTATAAACTAAAAGCCATTGCTTTTTTTGAAGAGATTAGTAAGGAGGAATCCATTGAAATTCCAACAATTGTTCACTACGATTTGGGTATATTGTTTCACTACACCTATAGGTTTGATGAAGCTATTGATCAATTATCGAAATTCATTCAGCTAAGTTCACAAAACGAAAACCTAGATAAGGCTAACATTGCAAATGCAAAAAAAACAATAGGGTATTGTAAGAATGCTATTGAAATAACAACCGTTCCTTTTAAGGCCGAGATTGATGTATTGAGGCATCCTATAAATACAATGGAATCGGAATATTGCCCCATGATTACAGCCGATGAACAAACTATGGTTTATATGCGTGCTGTGGGCTTAGGTAAATTGGAGAACCCGGTAACATCCATTATGATTTCTCACAAAGAGTCTGGTAACATTTGGGGCAACCCAATTCCTTTGACTCTTGAAAACAGTGTGAAATATGCAAAACTTTCCGTTTCGCTTGCCGGGCTATCGCCCGATGGACAAACCATATTTATAAATATAGGCATAGGTCTTAATCAAGATATTTATTCCGGAGCAATCAAGCAATCCAAAATTGTTGAAATTAAAAAACTTAATAAAAACATAAATACAAATTTTTACGAAGGTCGGGTAAGTATTTCATCAGATGGCACTGAACTTTACTTCGTGTCGGATCGTCCCGGTGGTTTTGGAGGAACAGATATTTATAAATCGATTAGAAACCGACGAGGTGATTGGGGAGCTCCAATAAACTTAGGAGAGGTAATTAATACCCAATACAATGAGAACTCACCCTTTAAACACCCCGATAATGTAACTATATTTTTTAGTTCGGAAGGACATAAAACCATAGGTGGAAACGATATATTTAAAAGCAAAATTGAAAACGGTTTCTGGAATGAGCCTGAAAATCTTGGTTTTCCGAACAGCACCAAAGATGACCTTTATTTTGCATTGAATGCCAACGGACAGATCGGTTATTTCTCAACCTCAAAAAACAATATATATAATAAACATAATATTTTTAAGGTTAACTTAAAAGATCCTATACCATTAACATTGGTTAAAGGAGTTATAAAGTTGGGTAATCCGCCTAAACCGGGTAAGGTTGAGATAAAAGTTTATGACAAAGAAACTGGATTAAAAGTTAAATACATTTATAATCCATCGCCTGAGACCGGAAAATATTTAATGATTTTTCCTCCTGCTAAAAACTATGATTTAGTGATAAGTTCAGGTGAATTTTTGCCCCAATTAATTAATGTATACATACCTTACCAAACATATTTTTATGAGCTTTACCAGGAAATATTGCTCGAACCTATAAACCTACAAAACAATACAATTGGTGAAAAAATAACCGTCAACAATACTTTTTACGATTTATATAAAACATATGAAGCCGATTCAATTTTACTTGACGACTTACCCAAACAACCCAAATATTATGACCATTTATTAGAATTGGTAGAAAATATCATCCAAACATCTGATACAATGCGAATTAACTATGCCAGCACTGATAATTTAAAGCAGCATGAAAAAAATAATGTAGAATCGCTTTTGAATTTAATTGAACAAGCAATTGAAACATCAGACCCCGTAACTTTAAGCATATTAGATGCAAATACCAGACAAAAAGATAAAATAAAAGAAACTCATTTTTATGTTGATGGAGACAAATCTAAATCATTACAAATGCAGATTATTGGCACAGATACTATCTATACAGCTCCTCCTATCAAATCAATGTCTGCAACCTCACTTTTACCAGCCAGTACCTTAATAAAAACGGAGAAACCTCTTGTTGAATCAAATTTTAAATTGAGTGCCCCTTCAAAACGCAATTACATACATAAGTATGTAGTTTATTATGATATTAATAAGGACAAAATACCCAAATCGGCAACCAAAGATCTTGAAGATATCACTCAAATAATAATCAATAATCAGGCCATTGGAATTGAAGTATCTGGTTTTACCGATTCTCAAGGTGAGAAACGTTATAATTTATCATTATCGAGAAAACGTGCACAAAAAGTATTAAAATATTTTATTGATAATAACATTGAGCAGAATAAAATTATTGCCAAAGGCTTTGGCGAAGCTGAAGATCATAAATCGGGAAATTCGGATAAACAAAGGAGAGTAGAGATTAACGTTTTTGAACTAAAACAAGAATGAAAATAAGAAATACATACAAAATTATTTTCGTTATGTTAGTTGTTGCAGCAAGCATGAGCAAAGGCATGTGTCAATATTCAGAATATGAGGTTAAAGCAGCTTATATTTTCAATTTTGCAAAATTTCTTGAATGGCCAACTTCAAAATTAAACAACGACACAATTATTTTAGCTATTTACAAAGATGATCCGTTTGGAGTAGTAATTGAAAAAACTATGGTTGGTAGAAAAGCCAATAATAAAGTGTGGAAAATAGTTAGAACAAATAAGCTTAAGGACTTAGACAATTGCCAGATAGCTTTTTTCTCTGATATTCAAAAATATGAATTAGTGAAGATTCTTGACCATTTAAATAGCAAACCTATTTTAACGATTGGTGATGAGATTATTGATTTTTGCGAATTAGGAGGCACCATAAATTTCACGCCCCAATTTTCTGAATATCAATTTGAAATTAATAATGAAATTGCAAAAGCGCATCGCATAGTAATCAGTCATAAACTATTATTACTGGCCAAAATTGTAACAAATAGCGAAGATGAGTTTTAAAGATTTATCGATTCGGATTAAGATTACTACTCTTTTGGCAGCTTCTAGTTTTGCCACCTTAGTTATAGCAGGAATAATTTTCTTTGCTTACGATAAATCACAATATGAAATTTTCACTTTACGCGAAATGAATATCTTGGCTGAAATCATAGGCAATAATGCTGAAGCCAGTATTATATACGAAAGTCAGCGAGGAGCATACGAAATACTTCAAACTCTTGAAGCAAATAAAAACATTAAGGTTGCTCGAATTTACAACAATGACAAATCAATTTTTGCAGAATACTTAATTGATAGCACCTATGAAGGAACTCACCTTGACTTTATAGCTTCAAAAGACACTTTTGCATTTGCAAACAGTTCCTTACTTATAAATCAACATATAATACTCGATAAAGAAACTATAGGATGCATATACTTGCACTCAGGCCTTGACGATTATACTCAAAGAATAAAGAATTTTATTAGTGTTTTTATTATAATCCTGCTTACTGCTTTTATAATTGCGCTATTAATAGCTGTGCGATTACAGCAAATTATTTCGCGCCCAATAATAAGCCTTACCCGAACCATGCAGCAAATTTCTATTAATAATGATTTTACGGTACGTATTAAACAATTTGGAAAAGATGAAATTGGGCAACTTATTGATGGATTTAATACCATGATTGGCCAAATAGATAAACAAAATCATGCTTTAACAATTGCAAAAGATCAGGCTGAAACTTCAGCAAAAATTAAAGAGCAATTTTTAGCAAACATGAGCCATGAAATTAGAACACCAATGAATGGCATTATGGGAATGGCGAAATTGCTTAACAGCACTTCACTTGAAAATGACCAGAAGAAATACTTAGAAAACATAAGTGCTTCTGCAAATAACCTACTGGTTATAATAAATGATATTCTTGATTTCTCAAAAATTGAGGCCGGTAAATTAGAATTTGAAGAAATTGAATTCAATTTGTATGACTTGTTGGGAAAAATTGAACTTTTATTCAAAGAGCATGCTCACAATAAAGGACTCTATTTTAAGCTTAATATTGGCGATAGGGTTCCAAAATTTGTAATTGGTGACCCTACCCGACTGAACCAGATACTTGTAAATTTATTGGGCAATGCCATTAAATTTACTGACAAAGGCGGAATATCGCTTGTAACAAAAGCAATAGAGCAAAATCAAAAAGAGAGTGTTATTAGTTTTATGGTTAATGACACCGGTATTGGCATTTCTCAGGAAAAACTAGAATTAATTTTTTCCAGCTTCTCGCAGGCAAGTAGTGATATGACCCGTAAATACGGTGGAACTGGATTAGGCCTAACAATATCGAAACAATTAGCGGCTTTACAAGGAGGTACAATCTCAGTGGAAAGTATTACCAATGAAGGCAGCACGTTCTATTTGAAGCTAAGCTACCCACACGGCAAAGGCAAAAGTATTGCTACCAAGGAACGAAGAAAAATAAGTGTTGACGATATTGAATCGTCAAATACTGAAATTTTGCTTGCTGAAGATAATGAAATCAATCAGCTATTTGTAAAAACCATTTTAAAATCGAAATTTAATATTACGATTGCTCCAAATGGTCGAGTAGTAATGGAAAAACTAGCTCAAAAAAATTTCGACCTAATTTTAATGGATTTACATATGCCTGAAATGGATGGTTATGAAACCACCACACAAATTAGAAAGCTAACTGATCCGAAAAAAAGAGCTGTCCCAATAATAGCCTTAACCGCCGCTGCCATAAAAGGTGAAAAAGAAAAATGTATTGAAAATGGAATGAATGATTATATTTCAAAACCTTTTGATCCTGAAGAGCTTATAACCCTGCTTGTGGAATACTTGGATAAAAAAATATCAATAATAAAACATGCAAATACTAAAAACGAAAGTACAACAGTAAATAAAAAGTTTAAATATGTTGACCTATCATATATTGAATCGATTGGTGATAATGATGGTAAATTTCAGAATGAACTAATTCAGATTTTCAGAAATCAGATACCCATATTAATTCAGCAGATGACGGATAGCCTAAATGAAAGCAATTATGATGAATTGGGTGCCATTGCACACAAGGCAAAATCGTCGGTAGCAATGCTTGGAATAAAAGAGCTTAGAAATGATATGGAAACTCTTGAACACGATGCAAAGAACCTAGAAAACGTAGCCTCATTCCCAGAAATAATTAAACGATTTTCATCAATATCGAAAATAGTTTTAAACGAAATTAAGGACCTAAAATTTTAATTATGATTACAACCTAAGTTGAGCGATTACGCTCAATCGATGTAGGAAATGTAAGCTTTTCACCTCACCTATTCGGTGAAAAACAACATTTCCTGCATCGGGGTTGTACCTAAGTAAAGCAATACTTAACTATGCTA
>JAQICC010000133.1 GCA_027858735.1 Salinivirgaceae bacterium | reverse complement strand
GCGTGCTTTTGTAATTAACAGCAATACAGTTAGTTATCGTAGTATATGGTTGCAAAACGTGATAAATACAAATCTTAAACTGCTGAATGTCAATAGAGTATGAAGTCCGAAACTTAAATTGTTTATTAGTCTAAAATAGCTTGTGCCTATGCAATTGTTATACCTTTGTACTAATTCAATAAAATAAATCAATCCAAAAAATATAATATGAGTAGATTAGTTATTGCTTCGAACAGGTTACCCGTAAGTATTCAAAGGAACGATTCTGAAATGACCGTTACCCCAAGTGCAGGAGGCCTTGCAACTGGCTTAAAATCATATCACAAAAGCAATGATAGTGTATGGATTGGATGGCCGGGAATTGACGCAGAAACCAATAGTGAGGAAAATCAAGTTATAGAACTATTAAAAAAAGAACATTGTTTACCCCTATTTTTGGATGAAAGCTTGATTGACAATTATTATCATGGATTCAGTAATGAAACCTTATGGCCTTTATTTCACTATTTTACGGAATACACTATTTTTAAAAAATCGTATTGGGAAGCCTATAAAAAGGTGAATGAAATGTTTGCAGAAAGTATTATTGCAAACGCTGAAGAAGGCGATCAGGTATGGGTTCACGACTACCAGTTATTATTGTTACCACATATTTTAAAAGAGAGAAGACCCGATTTACATATTGGTTTCTTTTTACACATTCCATTTCCATCGTACGAAGTATTTAGAATTTTGCCTTGGCGCGAAGAAATAATCACAGGCATGCTGGGTGCCGATTTAATCGGATTTCATACCTACGATTATGCACGCCATTTTATAAGTTCGGTAAAACGCCTGTTGGGATACGATGTGGAGTTTAATAATATTTCACTCGAAAGCAGACATGTTTATATCGATGTATTCCCCATGGGAATTGATTATGCAAAATTTCAAGATAAAGCTATTGAGATACAAAGTAAACCGATACAGGATCGCTCAAAAGAGCATCAGGATATAGACCGGTTTTTAATGGAAAAACCTGGTCGTAAATTAATTTTATCCATAGATAGACTGGACTATACCAAAGGTATACCGGAGCGAATTAAAGCATATCGTCAGTTTTTGATTGATCATCCTGAATATAAAGAAAATGTATCCTTACTTATGTTAACTGTTCCTTCAAGAGTTGATGTAGATCAATACCAACACCTGCGAAGTGAGGTTGAAGAGCTTGTTGGCAGTATAAATGGTGAATTTGGTTCATTAAGCTGGAATCCTATCATTTATTTCTACCGTTCATTACCGTTTGATAATTTACTAGAGCTCTATAGTTCCGCTGATATAGCCCTATTAACTCCTTTACGCGATGGAATGAACTTGGTTGCAAAGGAATACATTGCCTCAAAAATCAATCATAAAGGCGTACTTATTTTAAGTGAAATGGCGGGCGCTACCAAAGAATTAGGAGAAGCTATTGCCGTAAATCCAAATAACATTCAAGATGTGGCTGATGCTATTTATAAAGCACTTATCATAGATGTAAAAGATCAGGCCGCCAGTATAACCGCAATGCAAAAAAGATTAAAACGCTACGATGTACACAAATGGGCTTCAGAGTTTATTTCAACTTTAGAAAAAACGCAACAAAAACAGGCTGAAAAACAATCCCGAAAAGTTTCACCAAAACTTTTAAAAGCGATTAAAGAAAAGTTTAACGCTGCCCGGAACAAAGTGCTCTTTCTTGATTATGACGGTACTCTTCAACGTTTTTTTGGCAACCCCGAAGACGCCAAACCAGATAAAGAGTTAATTACATTATTAAAATCATTAAAAAACGATGAAAATTCAAAGATTGTAATAATTAGTGGTAGAGATAAAACCACAATTAATGAATGGTTTGGTGAAATGGGAATAACCCTGATTGCTGAACACGGTGCCTGGATTAAATACGCTAACGAAGACTGGAAAGAACGTATTAAAAGAAGTGCAACATGGAAAGATAATATTCGCCCGGTTCTGGAATCGTATGTCGATAGAACACCTGGAAGTTTAATTGAAGAAAAAACACACTCGTTGGTATGGCATTACCGCAAAGCTGATATAGAATTAGGAGCTCTAAGAGCTTTAGAATTCAAAACAGACCTATCAGACCTTGTAACCAATCAGGAACTTGAAATATTAGAAGGAAGCAAAGTAATTGAAATTAAAGAAACAGGCATAAACAAAGGCAATGCAGCTTTGGAATATCTGGTTGATACCGATTTCGATTTTATGCTTGCCATTGGAGATGACTGGACCGATGAATATTTATTTAAAGAACTTCCGGATACTGCATTAACATTTAAGGTTGGAACCGACCGATCGGCTGCCAAATACTTTGTTGAAAACCACAAATCAGTGCGATCACTTTTAAAATCATTAATTGAATAATAAGCTAATTCACTATACAAATACTCAATTGATAATTGTTATCAAAAAAAACAATTTAAAACGAATATTGTGCAAAATTTAAACTACGGAATAATTGGTAACTGTCGCTCTGCGGCTCTTATATCAGACAAAGGAAACTTGGATTGGTGCTGTTTACCCGATTTTGATTCATCATCAATTTTTGCAAAATTACTTGACACAAACATAGGAGGCTCCTTTGAAATAATAGTTGATGAACATTACACCATAAAACAATCCTACATTAAAAATACGGCTGTATTATGCACTCGATTTTCCAAAGGTGATAATGTGTTTGAAATACATGACTTTATGCCTCGCTACAAGGCTGAAAACAATGAACGCTATAATCCACCTGATATCGTTCGATATTTAAAACTGATATCGGGCAAACCCCAATTTAAAATAAAATACGATGCAAAACTGGAGTTTGCGAGACATAATACCATTCATTTTATTGAAGAAGATTATATAAAAAGCCAAACTACAGAAGGCGAGTATGACTCCTTATATCTATATTCTAATTTGCAATTGGAAGATATACTTAATCAGAACGCACATGAACTTAATGAAGACTCATTTATTTTAATGAGTTATAATCAAAAATTATTAAACCAAACTACAGAACTACAAAATTTAAAACTACAGAAAACATTAGCTTACTGGCTCGACTGGTCTTATCAGCTTACATCATATTCCCAATACCAGCCAGAAATAATTAGAAGCGCTTTAACTTTAAAGTTATTAAGTTACGATAAAACAGGTGCTGTTTTGGCAGCAGCAACTACCTCGCTTCCTGAAAGTATTGGCGATGTTCGAAACTGGGATTATCGCTTTTGCTGGATTCGAGATTCATCCATGGTAATTAATATTATGAATATGCTCGGTAAATCAAATACCGTTGAACGCTTTATAAATTTTATAATAGATATTATACCCGATAAGGACGAGAAAATACAGATTATGTATGGTATTAATCGTCAAAAGCAATTAAACGAAGAAACCCTGGAACATTTAGCTGGTTACGAAAATTCAACACCTGTGCGTATTGGAAATGCGGCTTATACTCAAAAACAGAACGACATTTTTGGAGTATTAATGGATGTTATTTTGCAACGCTTTCAATTATTTACTACATCGCTAGAAAACAGTGAATATTTATGGACCATAACCCGTAGCATTGTAAAGACGGTGGAAAAGAACTGGCAAAAACCGGATAAAGGTATTTGGGAAATACGTGCAGAAGACAAACATTTTACCTTCTCAAAAGTATTGTGTTGGGTAGCTATTGACCGTGCTATATCAATAGCTCGAATAATTCGAAAAAAGAAACTGGAACAAGAATGGATTTGGTTAGCCAATAAAATAAAAGGTGATATTCTCGAAAATGCCTGGAATGAAAAAGTACAATCTTTCACCCAATATTACGGATCGGAAGATCAGGATGCTGCCAATTTATTAATGGGAATCTATGGTTTTATTGATACAAAAGACGAAAAATATATTAGCACAGTTAAAGCTATTGAAAAAGAGTTATGTCATGATGGTTTAATGTACAGATACAAAAACTCAGATGATTTTGGTATTCCCAGCTCCTCATTTACCATATGTACTTTTTGGCTTATTAATAGTTTAAATGCCATTGGAGAAAAGTCAAATGCAAAAAAAATGTTTAATAAATTACTGACATACAGTAACCATTTAGGACTATTTAGTGAAGATCTTGATTTTAAAACCAAACGATTATTAGGTAATTTTCCTCAGGCTTATTCCCATTTGGCACTAATTGAAACAGCTATTAATCTATCAAAGGGTGTACTTACGGAAGATGAAAAAGTTTTAGAAGGAATTCATGGTTAATTAAGTTCCTTTTGTGAAACTTTTGCTTGGTTATTGTTAAACAATCGGAAATTATTAAGTACATATTATAACAAAAAAATGTAAAGAATTAGATTAAAACACTTGTAGTTTAAAATTAAACCACTACTTTTGCTATCGATTTAAAACAAGACATAATGATTATAACCGTACATCATCACCATCATCATTTAAACCAAGCTGAAATATAGCAGGACTGATGGTATGTAGGTTATTCTAAGAATATTTAACCGAAAAGCTCGCAGTATTGCGAGCTTTTTTTATTTAGTCTTCGATGGAAAATACCAAACGGATAAAACAAAAAAATACACAAATCAAATAATAATGGAAACAGTATTAAGAATCGCAGTACAAAGCAAAGGCCGATTGAGCGAAAAAACTCAGGATCTGCTCAAACAATGTGGCCTTGACCTAAATTCAGGCGGTGCCCAATTAATGATTAAAGCAAGCAATTTCCCATTGGAGGTTTTATTCTTGCGCGATGATGATATACCCGGATATGTATCGAGTGGAGTTGCTGATATTGGAGTTGTTGGAGAAAATGTTGCCGACGAAAAAGGTTATAAAGTTGAGACAGTGCATCGTTTAGGTTTTGCTAAATGCCGTCTTTCAATTGCGATACCTCGTCGTTTCGAATATACTGGAACTGAATATTTAGAAGGGAAAAGAATTGCTACATCGTACCCAAGAATTTTAGGTAATTACCTTAAAGAAAAAGGGGTCAATGCAGCTGTAAGTGAAATTAGCGGATCTGTTGAAATTGCACCTGCTATTGAATTGGCTGATGCCGTTTGCGATATTGTAAGTACCGGAAGCACATTAATAGCCAATGGATTAAAAGAAGTTGAAGCCTTTTATAAATCAGAAGCAATACTAATTGCAACTCCGGGCTTAAATGGTGGTAAAAAGGAAATTCTTGAAAAATTATTATTTCGTATTAAAGCATGTCAAAAAGCCAAAAAAGCAAAATATATTGTTTTAAACGCTCCCAATAATAAAATTGACGAAATTTCATCTATGTTACCCGGAATGAAAAGTCCAACAGTAACCCCACTAGCAATTGAAGGTTGGAGCTCAATGAGCTCTGTTATTAATGAGGATGAATTTTGGGATATTTGTGAGAAACTGCACGATGCAGGTGCTGAAGGTGTACTTGTAATGCCAATTGAGAAAATGATTTACTAGTTGCTGGTTACTGGTTGCTGGTTACTGGTTGCTGGTTACTGGTTACTGGTTGCTGGTTACTGGTTACTGGTTGCAGGTTACTGGTTACTGGTTGCTGGTTACTGGTTGCTGGTTACTGGTTGCTCATTTATAAAAACCAGTAACAAGCAACAGAAATTTTTAAAAAAAATGTCTAATTATTCTTAATTAATGATTTTAATTATGAAATTTTAATCAAAATATCATGAACAAATTTATTAATCCTGAAAAAGAGTTGTGGTCGCAATTACTTGAAAGACCCGTTTTTAAAAGTACTGAAATTAAGCCCAAGGTACAGGCTATTCTTGATGCTGTTCAAAATAATGGGGATAAAGCATTAAAAGAATTTACTGAAAAATTCGATGGCCTTAAACTTGACAGTGTTAAAGTTACTGATGCTGAATTTAATGAAGCATTAGAAATTATAGATGATGATTTAAAGGCTGCCATTAATGTTGCTGCTATTAATATAGAACATTTTCATAGCGTACAACTTCCAAAAGTTGTACGAACGGAAACGACTAAAGGTGTAACTTGCTGGCAAAAAGCGGTTCCCATTCAAAGGGTTGGTTTATATATTCCTGGAGGTACCGCTCCATTATTTTCATCAGTGTTAATGCTTGCTATACCGGCACGAATTGCACAATGTCCAGAAGTTGTTTTATGTACTCCAGCCGATAAAACAGGTAAAGTAAATCCTGCTATATTGTTTGTTGCCAAGCTTACAGGTGTACAATGTGTGTATAAAATTGGAGGTGCTCAAGCTATTGGTGCTATGGCATTTGGTACAGAATCAATAAAGAAAGTTGATAAAATATTTGGCCCAGGAAACCAATATGTTACAACAGCAAAACAGATGGTTGCAAGTAAAGGTATTGCCATTGATATGCCCGCTGGGCCATCAGAAGTAATGGTTGTTGTAGATGAAAACACTCCGGCAGCTTTTGCAGCTTCTGATTTACTTTCACAGGCAGAACATGGAATCGATAGTCAGGTAATTCTTTTAGCTCCGAATAAAGAAAAAATGGCTGAAATTGAAGCGGAAACCATAAAGCAACTTGCACTCCTTCCAAGAAGAGATATTGCACAGAAAGCCTTAGAAAATTCAAGGTTCATTGTATTTTCAAATACCAATGATGCGGTTACTTTTATGAATATGTATGCGCCAGAACACCTTATATTAGCACTTGATAATCCTGAAGATTGGGCGAATCAGGTAAAACAAGCAGGTTCTGTTTTCTTGGGAAATTATACGCCTGAATCGGCTGGTGATTATGCTTCGGGAACAAACCACACCTTGCCTACGAATGGCTATGCAAATGCCTACAGTGGTGTAAATATGGACAGCTTTATGAAGAAAATTACTTTTCAGCAAATTACACCTCAGGGCTTGCAAAACATTGGCCCGGCTATTGAAATAATGGCTAAGGCGGAAAGGTTAGATGCTCATAAAAATGCAGTAACCCTTAGATTAAAAAGCCTTGAATAGAAAAATGATGAACAAATTTGATTTAAATAAACTCATTCGTCCTAATGTGCTGGAAATGCTGCCTTATTCATCGGCACGCGATGAATTTGAGGGTGAAGCCAGTGTATTTTTAGATGCCAATGAAAACTCATTAGGCTCAAGCATTGAGGGTGAATATAACCGCTACCCTGATCCCAGACAGACTCCTTTGCGCAATGAATTTGCTAAACTAAAAGGGATTAAGCCCGAACAAATATTCTTCGGAAATGGAAGCGATGAAGCCATTGACTTGTTGTTTCGTGCTTTCTGCGAGCCAAAAAAAGATCGTGCTTTAATATTTCCTCCCACTTATGGAATGTATAAGGTTCAGGCAAATATTAACGAAACACCTGTTGATGAGATCAATTTAAATCCTGATTTTACTTTGCCCATTGATAAAATTGAGCAAGTAATCAATCCCAATGTGAAATTGATGTTTATTTGTTCGCCCAACAATCCAACTGGAAATTTAATTGCGAAAGATAAAATAATTAGAATTATAGAAAATTTCCGTGGTTTAGTAATAGTTGATGAAGCGTATATTGATTTTGCACCTTCAGATGCATCAATGATTTCTGAAATTGAAAATTACCCCAACCTGGTTGTTCTACAAACATTTAGTAAGG
This sequence comes from Salinivirgaceae bacterium, assembly GCA_027858735.1. GTDB lineage: Bacteria > Bacteroidota > Bacteroidia > Bacteroidales > SZUA-534 > GH45. The sequence continues at coordinate 7,879 of JAQICC010000133.1, read as the reverse complement.
CATGGGGTTTGGCAGGATTACGCTTGGGAATGGCTTTTGCTCAAAAAGAACTCATTGATACGCTTTGTAAGATTAAATATCCGTATAACGTAAATCAGTTGACTCAAGATGCTGTTTTGCAGGCAGTACTTAACCCAACTTTAAAAAATGAAATGGTGGCAACAATTTTGGAGCAACGCACACAACTTATTGCTGCTTTAAATATAATTGACGCCGTTAAATATATTTACCCAACTGATGCCAATTTTGTTTTAGCTCAAATTAAAAATGCAACTGAAATTTACAAAAAATTAATTGCGAAAGGAATTGTTGTTAGGAACCGTAGCAATGTGGCTTTATGCAATGATTGTTTACGAATAACTATAGGAACAGCGGCTGAAAACAAGGCTTTAATTAATGAATTAACCGTATTAACAAAATAAGCGATGGCAAAAAAGAAGATACTTTTTATTGACCGCGATGGTACTATTATAAAAGAACCGCCTATTGATTTTCAGATAGACAGTTTGCAAAAACTTGAATTTTTGCCAAAGGTTTTGCGAAATCTTTACCAGATTCGTAAAAACTCCGACTATTTGTTTGTTATGGTTAGCAATCAAGATGGTTTAGGAACGGACTCCTTTCCTACTCCCACTTTTGTTGAACCACACGAAAAAATGAATCAAATATTAGCAAATGAAGGTATTGTTTTCGATGCGGAACATATCGATCCATCTTTGCCTGAAGAAAACTCACCGAACCGCAAACCAGGTATTGGAATGCTTACCGGATACTTCAATTCGCAGTACGATATGGAGAACTCACTGGTAATTGGCGACCGCTATACCGATGTTGAATTGGCTAAAAATATGGGCTGTAAAGCCATTTGGATAAACGATAAGAACAACAAAGACCTAGAAGAAAGGAACCTTAGTGAATATTGCGCCTTTACTTCCACCGATTGGGATGAAATTAAAGATTTCATTTTACAAGCCAATCCATCGTATTCTATCGAGCGAAATACAAAAGAAACAAAAATTAGCTTAACACTACATCGCGATAACATTAACAAAACAAATATAAAAAGTGGTTTAAACTTTTTCGATCATATGTTGGAGCAACTTGCGCGTCATTCGGGTTGTGGTTTAGAACTTAGTGTTAAAGGCGATTTAGAGGTTGATGAACACCATACTATAGAAGATGTTGCCATTGCCCTTGGCGAAGCTTACAACCAACTTTTAGGCGATAAACGAGGCATTAACCGCTATGGTTTTTTACTTCCCATGGATGAAGCATTAGCCACTGCAGCAATTGATTTTTCTGGCCGCCCATGGTTTATTTGGGATGTTGAATTTTCGCGAGAATATGTTGGAGATTTTCCACTAGAAATGGCTAAACATTTCTTCAAATCGTTTAGCGATAGTGCCAAATGCAATCTGCATATTAAAGTTGAAGGTGAGAATGACCATCATAAATTAGAAGGAATTTTTAAAGCTGTGGCTCGTGCCATTAAAGATGCCATGACAAGAAATGCAAATCATGAATTACCAAGTACTAAAGGAATGCTATAAGTAGTAGGCAGTCCTCAGTCTACAGTTTGCAATACATTCATTGCGAACTGTAGACTGAAGACTGAGAACTGAGGACTGAAAATATGAATAAAAACACCGCCATATTAGTGATACACTGCCCTGATCAACCAGGTATTGTGACCAATGTTACAAAGTTTATACATGATAATAATGGTAACGTTATCAATTTAGAGCAGCATGTTGACCGAGAAAATGTACGTTTTTTTATGCGTATTGAATGGGAACTAACAGGCTTTAATATTCCGAAAGAAAAAATAAGTGACTATTTCGAAACCTTAATTGTGAAAAATTATGATATGAAATGGCGCTTTTATTTCTCTGACTATAAACCTCGTATGGCACTTTTTGTATCTCAACAAATGCACTGTGCTTACGATATTTTATCACGCTATCATGCTGGCGAATGGAATGTTGAAATACCGGTAATTATTGGCAATCATGAGGAGGTTAAAACTTTAGCACGCCAAATGAAAATTGATTTTCACCATGTTGTAATTACAAAAGATAATAAAGCTGAACAAGAAGCCCAACAGAAGGAATTACTTAAGAAGTATAAAATCGATTTTCTTGTATTGGCCAAATATATGCAAGTGCTTTCCGATGATTTTGTGAGTCTATATCCTAATAAAATAATCAATATTCACCATTCGTTTTTGCCTGCTTTTCCGGGAGCAAAGCCTTACCATTCGGCTTACGAGCGAGGTGTGAAAATTATTGGAGCAACAGGGCATTATGTAACATCAGAATTAGATGCTGGCCCTATTATTGAGCAAGACATCATTAGAATTAACCATACCGATACCATTCGAGATTTAATCCGTAAAGGAAAAGATTTGGAAAAAATTGTATTGGCTCGAGCTATTTATTCACATTTGAATCGTAAAGTTAGTGTGTATAAAAATAGAGCGATTGTTTATAGATAAAATCTCATTTGCTCATGTGCTAATTAACTCGTTTGCTCATGAAAAAGATGAAATTTTGCAATGATTTTAAAATATAAGAATGTGATTATAATAATAAATAAGCACATGAATTAATGAACTAATTAGCATATGAAAATTGCAATTGTAAAATATAATGCAGGAAATGTACAATCAGTTGTGTTCGCACTAAACCGATTGGGTATTGAACCTGAAATTACCGATGATCCGGAAAAACTTAGGACCGCTGATAAAGTAATTTTTCCGGGTGTTGGAGAAGCCAGCTCCGCCATGAAATATTTAAAAGAGCGCGGATTAGATGAGGTTCTCCGGTCACTTAAACAACCTTTCTTAGGAATTTGCCTTGGCATGCAACTCATGTGTAAACATTCCGAAGAAAACGATACCGAATGTTTGGGAATATTCGATCTGAATTTAAAGAAATTTCCTCCAAAGGAGAAAGTACCTCATATGGGTTGGAATAAAATTTATAATTTGAATTCAGCATTAACAAAAGGACTAACTGAAAAAGACTACGTTTATTTTGTGCACAGCTATTATGCTGAACTAGGTGATGAAACTATAAGTACAACAAATTACATAAACGAGTTTAGTGCCGGATTGCATAAAAATAATTTTTACGGTTTCCAATTTCACCCTGAAAAGAGTGGAGTTACTGGAGCTAAGATTTTAAAGAATTTTATTGAACTTTAATCAGTCATCAATTACCAGTCCTCAGTCTTCAGCTAATAAACTGCATACTGAAGACTGAGGACTTAATTTTAAAATATGGAAATAATACCCGCAATAGATATGATAGATGCCAAATGTGTTAGGCTAACATTTGGTGATTTTAATCAAAAAAAGATCTATAATGAAGATCCTCTTGAGGTTGCTAAGGAATTTGAAGATGCCGGAATAAAGCGTTTGCATTTGGTTGATTTAGATGGTGCTAAAAGTGGTAAAATTGTTAATTATAAAACACTTGAAAAGATAACTTCAAAAACAAATTTACGTGTTGATTTTGGTGGGGGATTGAATAGCAACGACGATCTAAAAATTGCTTTTGAGTGTGGTGCAAAAATGGTAACCGGTGGAAGTATTGCGGTGAAAAATCGTGAAGTTTTCACACAGTGGCTAAGCGAATACGGAGCTGAAAAAATTATTTTAGGTGCCGACGTAAAGAACAATAAAATAGCTATTAAAGGTTGGCAAGAGGAATCAGAATTGACTATCAATGAGTTAATAGAATCTTATCAAGCCAATGGTATTTCAAAAATAATATGCACCGATATTTCAAAAGATGGAGCCATGATTGGTCCTTCGTTTGACCTTTACAAAGGTTTACAAGAACAGTACCCTGAACAAAACTTTATTGCAAGCGGTGGTGTTACCACTCTTGATGATGTTATTAAACTAAAAGAGATGAATATGTTTGGGGCTATTATTGGTAAAGCAATTTATGAAGGTACTATTAAGTTGAGTGATTTGAGTAAACTGGTTTAGTCAACAGTTCTCAGTCTTCAGTTCTTAGCTAACATCCTGTGGACTGAAGACTGAAGACTTGTTTCAACAAGAAGAAAATAACCAATTTTTGAGGAATAAACATTGAAAGTGATAATTTAAAATAAGGAACGTGTTAGCAAAACGAATCATACCCTGTTTGGATGTTAAAGATGGAAGAACAGTTAAGGGAATAAATTTTAAGGAGCTACGCGATGCTGGTGACCCTGTAGAATTAGGTGCACTTTACGCTGAGCAATTGGCCGACGAACTATGTTTTTTAGATATATCGGCTACTCTTGAAGATCGCAAAACCTTTGCCGAACTGGTGAAAGAAATTGCAAAAAACGTAAATATTCCATTTACTGTAGGTGGTGGAATAACCAGCATATCGCAGGTTGGACGATTGTTGGCTGCTGGAGCCGACAAAATAACCATTAATTCAGCCGCTGTTAGACAACCGGAATTGGTTTCACAATTTGCCAACGAATTTGGATCACAATGTGTGGTGGTAGCTATTGACACTAAATACAAAGATGGTGAATGGTATGTATACACCCATGGTGGAACCAAGTCTACTCCCATTCTTACAACCGATTGGGCAAAGCAAATTTATAACGATGGAGCTGGAGAAATTTTACTTACCAGTATGAACCATGATGGTACCAAAAATGGCTTTGCTTTGGATATTACCAGCACCATTTCCGAATTGGTTAACATACCCGTAATTGCATCGGGAGGTGCCGGAACTATGGAACATTTTAAACATGTTTTTAACGAAGGCAAAGCCGATGCGGCTCTTGCGGCAAGCATTTTCCACTTTAAAGAGATGGAGATTGGAGACTTAAAAAATTATTTACGCAACGAAGGAATAGAAATTAGAAGTTAATCTTCGACTTCGCTCAGATTACCATATAAACCATAGAGGAGTTTAAAAACTACTTCTTTATAATTTTTTGAAACACAAAATTGATAATAGAATGAACTTAGATTACAGCAAATACGCCGACGGACTTGTACCTGCTATTGTACAAGATGCAAAAACAAGCAAAGTATTGATGCTTGGATTTGTCAATGAAGAAGCTTTAAAAGTAACTCAAGAAACAGGTAAGGCAACATTTTACTCTCGCAGCCAAAAAAAGATTTGGACCAAGGGAGAAACATCTGGTAATTTTTTAATGGTTACTGAAGTTTTAAGCGATTGCGATAACGATACCCTACTCATTAAAGCAAACCCTATTGGACCCACTTGCCATAAAGGACCCGACACTTGCTTTAAAGAAGAAAACAAATCGGGATTCTCTCTTGAATACCTAGAAACAGTTATTGAACAACGACTTAGCGAATCCCCAGAAAAATCTTACACACGAAGACTATTCGACAAAGGAATAAATAAAATTGCTCAAAAAGTTGGTGAGGAAGCTGTAGAAATTGTTATTGAAGCAAAAGATAATGACGATGATTTATTTATTAATGAAGCAGCTGACTTAATGTTCCATTACTTACTTTTATTAAAAGCTAAAGGCTTTAAATTAAAGGATGTTATTAAAACCTTGGAAGGGCGCCATAAATAAAAAGTAATCTGTATTCAGTAATCAGTTGGACTTCTTAAATTGATTACTGAATATAAATCCAATCAGAATTACAATAGCATAGAATACTAAAATCAATTTGCGAGGCATATGCTTCGCAATTCTTTTTTATACCTTTGCAAAAAAATTAAACATGACTGAAAATAATAAGCAAACAAAAAAAGAACTGCTATTTTCAAAAGATGAAAAGGTAGTAATAAAAGCAATTGAAAATCTGCGTGAAACAGGTAACGATTCTGATTTAGAATTATTGACAGAACTCTATACTGAAACTAAATTAGAAAAAGTAAAGAAGTCAATTTACCACTTCTTTTGCGACCTCAGAAATCAATCATCGGCCGATATTATTACGCGAATAATAAAAAGTACCTCAGATAAAGATACGCTTAAAATGCTGACCTCATCAACTTGGGAGTCACGTTTAAATTACATTGGGTATTTCGAATTGTTTATTGACTTGGTTATTTATGAAGGATTTGAAATAGCATTTGAAGCCTTTACTCTTATTGAAAGTTTCGAAGAAAAAACAACTGAAGCAAGAAAAGAGACTCTGGCTGCCTACGTAAAAGAAAACATTGAAAAATGCAAAGAAGAGAATTTGGCCTTTGCCATGGACTTAGTGAAGATAATTGAAGATTATAAAGTGTAAATGTGAGAATGATTGAATGCTTTAATGTGAGAATAAAATGGATTAAAACATTCAATCATTTATAAATTATAGGATTAATTTCTATTCGAAATTCGAGAAATATTTCATAAACTGGCTTCTTTGATAAACGGCAGAATCTGAAATAGTTTTATAACTCATTAAACCACGAATGCTTTCAACAGAATCAAATCCTCGTTGCTTCATCCATGCTTCAAGCCCTTCCAGTATTATTTTAATTTCACCCATTCCTTTGTCGTACAATACCGAGCAAATTTGAACAGTATCAGCTCCGGCCAATAACATTTTAATAAGTCCTTTGCTACTATGCACTCCTGTTGACGATGAGATATCAATACCTCTAACCTCATCACTAATAATGGCAGCCCACCTTAAAGGAAAACGAATATCTGATTCTTTTGAAAAAATATTCGTTGAGGTCATTTCCATTTTATCTATATCAATATCAGGCTCATAAAATCGGTTGAATAACACAACTCCTTTGGCGCCTAATCCTTTAATATTATCAACCACATTTATCATGTTTGTAAAGTGGAAGCTTAGTTTTACCGCAACAGGTATATTCGTTTTTTTAACTATTTTTTTTATAATCTTGTAGTAATCTTTCTCAATATCTGAGCCCGATTTTCTCCTATCATCAGGCATAATATAAAGATTAATTTCTAAAGCATCAGCTCCTACATCTTCAAATTGCTTTGAAAAATCAATCCATTTAGTATCAGAAAAGCAATTCACGCTAGCAATAATAGGAATAGAAACTGCTTGTTTGGCTTCCTTTATTAAATTCAGTTGATTTTGCAGATTATTTGCGGTTACATAACTTTGAAGGTAATCAAATGCCTCAGCATTATCTTTCCCTTGTTTATGAAAGTTTTCTGCTTCATAAGTTATTTGCTCTTCAAAAATTGATTTCAATACAATAGCAGCGGCACCACATTTTTCAGCCTCTTTAATTTTTTCAACTGAGCTGGTTAAACCAGAACTGCTTACTATTAAAGGGTTTTTTAATGTTAATCCCAGATATTTTGTTTCTAAACTAGCCATAAGTTTACCTTTTGAGTTTATTGTTGAACAAATATAAAAATTAAAAGTTGTGGTTAAAGGGTCTTTCTAAGATATTATTATCACGAACTAAATTATGCGAATCAAGGCTTGTAAATATTCTTTAATTTTCAACTAAGACAAGTTCGCAAACATTTGAATTTTTTATTGTTGCAAGTTTCTTGTTTCTGGTTATTGCGTTCTAAATCTGTTTAAACGACGGCAAACCAGCAACTAGTGTCAAGAAACAATACATTATAAAAAATATGAACAAAACGAATCTAGTTTCAACTCTTGATTGACGTATTTTGTTAATTAATTTATGAGCTCATGAAACTTATACTAATGTCTGTCCATAAACTCATCCTTTTTGTGTGATAGTCGGAGTGCGACTTTTTAATTGGTTGAATATGTGTAAATTATACAGCTCCATATTTTGCAAATAGAGTCGCGCCCCGACAAACTCTAAATAGAGCCTGTCCATAAAGTCGAGAGTTTGAGCTAAAAAGTTCAAATTCGAGGCGTGTGAAAAATTCAAACCGCAGTATACTAGTGTATTCGAGGATTTGGATTTTGAGCGACAAC
>JAQICC010000129.1 GCA_027858735.1 Salinivirgaceae bacterium | reverse complement strand
CTAAATGAATTTTATTAGAATGAAAAATCTTAATTATTGCCTTAAACATAGTCCTAACAATTATTAAAGCATTAGGTTTTAGGTATTTAAAATTGGGTACAAAAGCGGATAGTCATTAAGTCTAATACAAAAAATCTTAATTTTAGCTATCTTTAAAGCACAACTTATAACCTAAAATTATGACAATTATAGAAGTAAAAGATAAAAAGACCAGGCGTCAATTTCTTGACCTTCCGAAAAGATTATACAAAGATGATAATAACTGGACATGCATTTTGGATGCAGAAATTGAAAGTATATTTGACCCTAAAAACAATAGCTGCTATACGCATGGCGATGCCAGCCGCTGGATAATTGTTGATAATAACGAGCTTACCATAGGACGCATTGCGGCCTTTTATGATATGCATAAGGCGAACAACCCGCATCATGGTCAAACCACTGGGGGCTTAGGTTTTTTTGAATGCATTAACAATCAGGAAACTGCCGATAAACTTTTTAACACTGCCAAAGCCTGGTTGGTTTCAAAAGGAATGGAAGCCATGGATGGCCCAATAAATTTTGGCGAAAATTATGTACATTGGGGACTATTGATTGATGGATTCATGCATCAGGCCTATGGAATGCAGTACAATTTTCCGTACTACAAAACACTTTTTCAAACCTATGGCTTTAAAATTTATTTTGAACAATACAGCTACCATGTTGACTTAACCATTCCGTTCTCGGAACGTCAAGAAAAATTTGCACGTTTTGTTATGCGAAAGCCAAATTACAGATGGGAAACTTTAGACTTTAAAAATTACAAAAAATATGTTCAAGACATTGTTGACATATACAATGCTGTTTGGGCCGATTTTCATGAAGACTATACTCCTATTACTTTTGCAGAATTTGAAAAGGTATTTTTAGATGCAAAACCTTTGCTAAACGAAGATTTTATTGTTTTTGCTTACGATGAGGATAAACCCATTGGCATGATCATTACCTTCCCCGATTTTAATCAAGTATTTAAAAAACTTAAAAATGGAAAGCTTTCCCTTATTAATAAACTAAAGCTTCTATATCATAAAAAAAATAGCATTACCCGTTCAAGGCAGCTTGTATCGGGGGTTATTCCTGAGTATCAGAAAGCAGGCATTATTGGCCCTTTATTTTTAAAAATGATTGATGGCTGCAAGAAACACGGCATTACCGAGCTTGAAATGAGCTGGGTGGGAGATTACAATGTAACGGTAAATAAAATGTACAAGCAAATGGAAAATGCCTCAAAAGCAAAAACCCATGCCACTTATCGCTATTTATTTAATCGTGAAAAACCCTTTGAACGCTTTACAAATGAAAATACAAGTAAAAGCCAAAGAAATACCTAAAAATATTACATATGCGAATCAAGGGTTAAATTTTGAGTAAATATATCTGATTTTGAGTAAGGTATTCACCCCTAAATTCCTCCCGAAAAATCGGGACAGGCTCTCAAGGGGACACTTCCTCCGATTTATCAGCAGAATAATCGGAGAAAGTCCTCAGGGGAGGTGGCCGGAGGGTGAATTATCGCAAAACTATTTCAACACTTAATTCGCATTACATAACAATATTCAAATTTCAATTTAATATCAGGTATTGGAAATTAGTTTTTGATATTTAATATTTGAATGTCAATAAATTTTGTAATTAAAAATCTTAATTATACTTTTGCAGACCGATTTAATAAGGTTAAATTTTAAATACATATAAAAATGAAAAAAGGAATACATCCTGAGAACTATCGCCTTGTTGTTTTTAAAGACATGTCAAACAGTGAGACTTTTCTTACCAAAAGCACTGTCAATACAAAAGATACGATAGAGTTGGACGGGACAGAATATCCGTTAGTGAAGGTTGAAATTTCAAGTTCATCACACCCATTTTACACAGGTAAGATGAAACTTGTTGATACAGCCGGTCGTGTTGATAAATTCCGTAATCGTTACGCTACACGCAATGACAAGAAAAAAGAGTAAGTCAAATTACTTTAAAATATTTAAAAAAAGCTGTTCGGATTCGAACAGCTTTTTTTTTGCTATGTTTGCATCAAACATACCCCTTTCAGGGTTAATAAGCCTGAAAAGGGAAAAATAAACATCATGCTAAACTTATACGAAAAAACCATTTACAATGCCACCATAATTACTATGAATAAAAAGTTCGACGTAATTAAAAACGGCTATATTACAATTGTAGGCAACACCATTACATCAATTGGAGAAGGTATACCAAAATCAGATAAGAACCTGTATGATGCCAAGGAGAAAATTATAATACCTGGATTTGTAAATGCACATACACACCTCCCCATGACCATGTACCGCGGTATTGCTGACGATTTACCCTTAAAAGAATGGCTTGAAGAACATATTTGGCCTGCAGAAGCAAAAGGCACTCACGAGAATACAGTTCGCGAATCAGCAAAATTAGGCATGGAAGAAATGATTCGTACCGGAACTACTACCTTTTGTGATATGTACTTCTTTGCAGATGCTGTGGCTGAGGAAACTGCAAAAATAGGCTTGCGTGGCGTTATGAATGAAGCCCTACTCGATTTTCCAACAAATAGTTATAATAACATTGATGAAGCTTTAAAAAAAGCTGAATCCTTTATAAAAAAATGGCATCATAATTCATTAATTACACCTTCAATTGTATTTCACTCAACATACACATGCAGCAAGCAAACGCTGCTAAAAATAAAGAACCTTGCTTTAAAATATAAAGTTAAACTTACTACACATATTTCGGAAACGCAGGAAGAAATTAATACGGTAACCGAACAGCAAGGAGTTAATCCTGCCCAATACCTTAACAATCTTGGATTGCTCACTGAAAGTATGATAGGAGCTCATTGTGTATGGCTAACAGAGGATGATCAAATGCTGTTTGCAGAAAATAAAGCCAATATTGTACATTGCCCCAGTAGTAATCTCAAATTAGGCAGTGGCATTGCTCCAATACCATCGTATTTAGAAAAGGGAATCAACGTGGCATTAGGAACTGATGGCTGTGCCAGCAATAATAAACTTGATATGGTTGAAGAAATACGCCTAGCAGCCTTATTACACAAGGGTGTAAACCATGACCCTACCTTAATTCCTGCTCGCGAAGCGCTGAAAATGGCAACAATTAATGGAGCCATAGCTCTAGGGTTGGACAAAAAAATTGGATCGCTTGAGGTTAACAAACTTGCCGATTTAGTGATGATTAACACTAACAATACTTTTATGCAACCCATTTATAACTATTATTCAGCTATTGTTTATGCCATGAACAGCAGTTGCATTGATACTGTTATGGTTGATGGTAAGGTTTTGTTGGAGGATGGAAAATTAAGCACAGAAAAAATACATAAATCCTAAGATTACTAGATTCTTAAGTTTAACCCATTAATTTTATCTAATAACAGAACATAACAGCCCAAACATTATAATTAAGTAACATTTATTTATAGTTTTGCAAAAAAAATATTATGACCAAAAAAGTATATGTGGGAATGAGTGCCGATTTAATTCATCCGGGGCATTTGAACATTATAAAAGAAGCTGCAAAGTTAGGGTTGCTAACTGTTGGTGTTTTAACCGACAAGGCAATAGCCAGTTATAAGCGCTTACCTTATTTGAGTTTTGAACAACGAAAAATGATTGTTGAAAGTTTAAAAGGAGTTGAAAGTGTCATCCCACAGGATACCTTAGATTACAGACCAAATTTATTGCAAGAAAAGCCTGATTTTGTTGTACATGGCGATGACTGGAAAGAAGGCATACAGCAAAAAACACGTCAAGATGTTATTGATTGCCTTGCCGCTTGGGGTGGAAAAGTTATTGATGTGCCCTATACTAAAGGGATTTCATCGACTCAGATTAATGAAAGCATAAAATCGATTGGTACTACACCCGAAATAAGAATGAAACGTTTACGCCGTTTAATTCAGGCTAAACCTATTGTTCGAATTTTAGAATCGCACAGTGGTTTAACCGGATTAATTGCAGAAAATATAAAAGTTAATGTGAATGGAGTAAGCCAGGGATTTGATGGAATGTGGTCAAGCAGTTTAACAGATTCAACCTCAAAAGGCAAACCTGACATTGAAGCGGTAGATATAACAACCCGTATGCATGGTTTAAATGACACTTTAGAATGTACTACGAAACCCATTATTTACGATGGAGATACAGGTGGAAAATTAGAGCATTTTGTATTTACTGTAAGAACCCTTGAACGTCATGGTATTTCTGCTGTTATTATTGAAGATAAAACAGGATTAAAGAAAAACTCATTATTTGGAACGGCAGTGCCACAAACACAAGACACCATTGAAGATTTTTGTGAAAAAATAAAAGCCGGAAAAAATGCTCAAGTAACCGAAGATTTTATGATTGTAGCTCGTGTTGAGAGCTTGATACTTGGGAAAACGGTTGAGGATGCATTGGGAAGAGCCCGTGCCTATGTCAAAGCTGGAGCTGATGGTATTATGATTCATAGCAAGGAAAAAACGGGGATGGATATTAAAGAATTTTGCGAGAAATTCAGAACAGATAACCAATCTACACCAATAATTGTTGTGCCTTCAACTTTTAATCACATTACTGAGGATGAATTTAGTACATGGGGCGTAAATGTTGTAATTTATGCCAATCACATGTTACGGGCTTCATATCCAGCCATGGTCGATGTTGCAAAATCTATTTTATCAAATAGCCGATCATACGATGCTAACGATAGAACCATGCCGATTAAAGAAATATTAGAACTAATACCAGGAACAAAGTAATGATAAATCCCAAGAGCTTTTATAACCTACTTACAAGTGCTAATGTTGAGTTTTTTAGCGGTGTACCCGATTCGTTACTAAAAGACTTTTGTGCCTATATTACCGACAATGCACCCAAGCAAAACCATATAATTGCTGCCAACGAAGGCAATGCAATTGCACTTGCTGCCGGACATCATATGGCTACAGGTAAAATTCCTATGGTATATATGCAAAATTCGGGTATTGGCAATGCGGTTAATCCGTTATTATCGCTTGCCGACAAACAGGTTTATAGCATACCCATGTTGTTAATGATTGGTTGGCGCGGCGAACCTGGTTTAAAAGATGAACCCCAACATGTTATGCAAGGCGAGGTTACTTTAGACTTACTTAAAGCAATGAAAATACCTTATGTGGTATTGAGTAATGTTGAAACCGAGGTTGAAAGTCAGGTTAAAGAAGCTTTAACAAACGCAAAAGCAAATAATGCACCTTATGCCTTGGTTATAAAAAAAGGCACCTTCGATAAATACTCCATTAAGGATAAAATAAAAACCAGCTACGAATTAAGTCGTGAGGCTGCCATTCAACAAATAGTTGAACAACTTAATGGCGATGAAATAATTGTATCTACTACGGGAAAAACATCACGAGAATTATTCGAAATAAGAGCCGCTTTGGGACAAGCTCATCATTCCGATTTTTTAACGGTAGGATCGATGGGGCATGCAAGCCAAATTGCTTTGGGTATTGCATTGAGCAAGCCCAATAAAAAAGTAATTTGTATTGATGGCGATGGTGCGCTACTTATGCAAATGGGAGGGCTTGCAATTATTGGAACAATGGCTCCTTCAAATTTCATTCATATAGTAATAAATAACGGTGCTCACGAATCGGTGGGTGGACAACCTACGGTAGGTTTTGAAATTGATATACCAGCCCTTGCAAAAGCCAACAACTATAAAATGGCTACTGCTGTTTCAAATGCAACAGAGCTTAAAAATGCACTTAAAAATATTGAAACTGGCAATTGCCCTGCCCTAATTGAAATAAAAACAAAAGTGGGCTCGCGCGATGATTTAGGACGCCCAACCATTAAACCTGTAGATAACAAAGTAAATTTCATGGAAAATTTGCAGAAGTAATGAAGCAAATCGTTTTTCAAAACAATATTAAGGAGTTAAAAACCGCGATTGAACAATTTGATTCAAAAAGAATTTTCCTTGTTCGTGGCAAAAACTCCTTCACTAATTCTGGAGCAGAAGAATTCATAAATAAACTGTTGTTTGAAAAACAAATAATATCCTTCTCCAATTTTGAAACCAATCCTCAGTTATCCGATATAAAAAAAGGTATTGAGCTCTTTATTAAACAACCCATTGACCTTATTGTAGCCATTGGTGGTGGAAGTATTATAGATATGGCTAAGCTAATAAGTTTATTTGCCTATCAAACTGAAAACCTGGAAGATATAGTTGTTGGAAAAGCATCTATTACCGAACACAAAACCCCACTAATTGCCATTCCTACTACAGCAGGTACAGGGTCAGAAGCTACCCATTTTGCAGTACTTTATATGGGCAAAAAAAAGTACTCCGTTGCCCATGAGCTAATTTTACCCGATTTCGTATATCTATCATCTGAGTTTTCAAACTCAGCACCGCCATATTTAACTGCTTGTACTGGCTTAGATGCTTTCTGTCAAGCTATAGAATCGGTTTGGAGTGTTTATGCTAATGACGATTCCATACGATATGGATTAGAGGCTATTCATCTTGTATGGAAGAATTTAAGCCCCGCTGTTAATGCCAATAGCATTAAAGCTAAACGCCAAATGCAATATGCCTCATACTTGGCTGGCAAGGCCATAAATATAACAAAAACTACTGCTCCTCATGCTATTTCATATGCATTTACAAGTTATTATGGTATTCCTCATGGGCATGCGGTGGCAATAAGCCTGCCCTACTTTCTAAATTACAATTATGCAGTAACAGAAAGCGACTGTACCGATAGTAAGGGTGTAAATGCAGTAATGGAACGCATCCATAAAATATTAGATATTCTGGAATGTTCTATTGAAGAATCGTATGAAAAATTGAATCATTTTTTTCTTGATCTGGGTATTCAAATATCAATCGATCAATTAATACCAAATTTTAATCCCAAGCTAATTGCTGATAATGTAAATACAGAGCGTTTAAATAACAACCCTCGAACAGTGACAAAAAAAGCTATCGAAAGTTTCTTGGGGAAAACTAATTAATATTTACAAATTAAGCGCAGAAACAATTTCGTAACAATCTTGTTTTTGCAAAGGCATTAATTAACACAGACACAATACTGACATGAATTTTACTCTTCTTTACATCGATCCGGCCTCAACAAGTGCTTTGCTATATATTGTAATTGCCTTAGTTGCAACCGTTGGCTTTGCTTTGCGCGGATTCTTTTACAAAGTAAAAAACTTCTTTTTAGGAAAAGGTTTTGTGAATAGTAACGATTTTGAAGGCACTGATATAATTTTTTACTCAGAAGGTAAACAGTATTGGTCGGTGTTTAAACCTGTCATAATTGCTTTGGAGAAAAAAGGGGTTTCTTGTGCTTATGTAACTTCTGACAAAGATGATCCGGGATTGGAGTACAAATCAGAGCATTTTGACAGTAAGTTTATTGGAAACTTAACCATGACTTCGGTTTACTTGAATAAGTTAAAAGCAAAGTTTGTTGGCATGACTACTCCACAATTGGATGTAATGATGATTCGTCGTTCGAAAAATGTGAGCCATTACGGACACATTGTACACGCCCCAATTGATGTATTTACTTATAGAAAGTTTGCTTTTGATTATTTCGATTCTGTTTTTTGCTCGGGGCCTCACCAAATTGAAGGAATACAGAAACTGGAAGAAAAACGAGGAACCGATAAAAAAATGCTTTTAGAAACCGGGCTTACCTATTACGACATTATGAAAGATGAAGTTGAAAAGTTTGGTAAACCCGAAAAGAAAAACCCTATTGTATTGGTAGCCCCTACTTGGAAAGATTATTCTATTATTAATCGTTTTGGAGCATCATTCTTTGAAAATTTACTTAAAAATAGTACTTACGATATTATATTACGTCCTCACCCCCAAAGCTATGTGAGCTACCCCGATATTATTGAAGGCATTGAAGCTCAATTTAAAGATGAACCAAGAATTAGCATTGATCGTAATCCGCTAGGAACTGAAAGTATGGCTAAAGCCGATTTAATGATTGGCGATTTATCGGGTGTTTTCTGGGATTTTGCGTTTTTATATTCAAAACCATTACTACTGCTTAAAACAGAATCTGAAACCATTGAAGGCTTTGAAGGCTTTGAAGGCAGCGAACTCGATTATGAAATGTGGGAAATGAAAGAGCGTCCTCGTTTAGGTAAAATATTTGACGAAGCCGATATTGAAAATATCAGTACTATAGTAAACGATTTGCTAGAGAACCCGCCCGCAATGCAACTAGAAGAACTGAAAAAAGAATCGGTATACAATTTTGGAAATGCAGGCGAAATAGCTGCCAATCAAATTCTAGAAATAGTGGGTAGTATGGAAACTTCACAAAACTAGTAACCTACTACTAATAGAGATTATAACGCTAAGCAACATGCATATATTTGAAATAATAATAGCTCCCTTTATATTTATTATTGAACAGATATTTCTGTTTAGTTTCAATATTACCGGCAATTACGGTACAACAATTATTCTGTTAAGTTTTGGTATTTCCTTATTATTACTCCCAATTTTCATTTTAATTGAGAAAGCTAAAAAACGCGACGATGTTTTAAAACTAAAAATGAAACCTTTGGTTGATGAAATCAAACGATGCTATAAAGGGCAAGAGCGTTTTTACTATATAAATACTTTAAATCGTCAGCACAATTATAAACCCATTAAAGCTTTAATTCCTGTACTAAGCTTATTGCTTCAAATTCCGTTTTTTATTGCAGCATACCAATTTCTTGAGTTTTACAGTCCGTTAATTGGAGTTTCTTTTTTATTTATTCCAGATTTAAGCTTACCCGATGGCTTGTTGGGGCATATAAATTTCTTGCCCATTGCCATGACATTGGTAAATTTACTTACTGCATACTACTATACCAGAAACGGCAATACCGATGAACGAAAACAAATGCTTATTGTAGCTTTATTGTTTTTAATATTACTATTTAATTTACCTGCTGGTTTGGTTTTGTATTGGACCATGAATAATGTGTTTAGTTTCTTTAGGCTTTTTATTACGAATCCGGAAGTATTCAAAAAACAGAGTGCCAGAAAATTCTCCCTCGCAAAGACTGTAGATGAGATAAAAATAAGGCTCAATCCTCTTCTTCCTAAATTAAAATTCACCCTTATTGCCTCAACACTTATAGCTATTTTAGTACAACTAAACAATGTTGCTCAATACAATTTTAATGGGCTATTGGTAGCAATTGCATCTGCATTTGGACTAAGTATTGGCGTAACTTTATTCATAGCCTTGCTAGTAGTAATTCATAAATCATACTCCATTAATTCTAACGAAAAATTTAAAGCTCTTATAATAATCAATTGGCCTGCTTTCAAAAATACGTTCTATACACTACTGGCTTTAACTACCGGATCGCAAATAAATTGGTCGCTTCAATACAGCTTCAATTCCATTATTCAACGCCTTGTAATTTCTTTGTTAGCTAGTGCAATTATCACAGCTATTGTGGCTTTTATCGTACTCATTTATCAAGGCCAACTAGAGGCGTATTCAAGTAAACTTAATTTTAAAATTAAAACACTTGGGAACTCATATAAAAAAGCTTTTAAAATTTTGATACCTCTGGTATTCATAACACAACTTACTATATCTTACATAACTACTTTTAATGACATCATTATTAAACTTACTTTCTCATTAATTGCAGTTTGGTTTATTATACTTTTAATTGCCAATGTTAACTCTTATTTAAACCGATTAAATATTAAGTCGTTTAGAGATGTTTTAAACCGATTTAGAATTCCTCCTAAAATATTTTTAACTATAATATTTTTAGCAATTTATTTCTTTGTTGCAGCCAAATTCTATTATTCGGGAGTAAACATTGCGCTAAAAACAGCATCTTCCATTCTATTGCTTATTGCTCAGCTTATTGGACTAGTGTATTTTATAAGCGCAAGAAAAGCTACTAAAACACGCTCATATACTATTTTGCTAGTAACAATAGTACTTATTGGTTTGCTGCAATTAATTGGCAGTACTGCTAGCATGTTTAGCTTATTTTTAGGTTCTTCACTAGGCGAAAGTGTATCATGGCAACTTGTATTTGGACTTGGTTTGATATTTATAACCTTAACCCTACCTAACTATATAAAACTCACAGCTTATAAACTTAAACAACCTGAAAAACCAACAAATTCAATATTCATTTTATCGGTTTTTTACATTATTGGCTTGGTATTTTTCTGGAGTCCATTAATGGTATATGCTTCATTTCCTGATGCTTTTGCCTTTCCGGCCTATCAAGTTTTAACCAGAAACTTTCCGTTATTCTTGCTTGTTTTTGCCATATGTTTAATGGTATATTTTTCGGTATCAAAGCCTATTAAACTTGCATTATCTAGCTTGTTTGTTGCCTTAACGATAGTATTCTTTGTTAACTCCTTCATATTACCTATCAATGTTGGCACACTCCAGCTTGGTCATTATATTGAAGCTGAACGACTTTCAATGAGCCCAGCAATTTACATAGTTGAAGGCTTGCTGTTAGTAATTCTATTTTTAGCGGTACAAAAGTTATTATCCGGAAAATATTTTAAACATGTAAAAATAATTTTGGGATTGCTATCAGCAATTTTAATTATCCAAAGCATATTAATTTCAACATCGAACGGTGAATTTTTTAAAAAGCAAAATGATCTTATAACTCTTCCGAATACTATATCTTTTTCAAAGAAAAAAGAGAATATTATTTTTATTCTGCCAGATATGTTTATGGGTATGCACATGAAAACTATTCTGGACGAATCTCCTGAATTAAAAGCCGTATTTGAAGGCTTTACATGGTATCCAAATACCTTGTCGGTTTCTACCAATACTTGTCCTTCGATTAGTTCGTTGCATGCTGGTTCAAGTCATAATCTTGATATACTTAATCAAGACAGACGACGAACCATGACTGAAAAAATAACTGAAGCATCAGAAATTTTTCGAGATAAAGTAAAATCAGAAGGTTATCGATTAACCAGTTCTCAAATGGTGTATTCTCAAATAGATAAAAATACTTTCGATGCCTACCTCCCAAACTGGCATTCCGATTGGAATAAATGGAATAAAACCTTAAACATAGGTGGTTCTAAGGAGCTTGATTTTACTATTCTATGGAAAAACGCCCTATTTTATGGAGCTCCACTTTTTATAAAGCCTCAAATTTACAAAAACGGCAAATGGATTAAAATTGAAAAAGAAACCAATCAAAATACCAAACTGTCACAACGTTGCAATTTCATAAGGCTATTGCCGTTAATATCAGACACATTAACTACTGAAAAGAATTTTATTTACATACATTCAGAAGCTACACATGGCCCATGGTATATTGTAAACGATGAAGGACAACTTTTAATGGATGTTCCATCATATGACAACCAAAAATGGTTTATCCACAAATTTGCTTTATGGATAAAATGGATGAAAGAAAATGGCGTTTATGATAATACTAAAATTGTTATGCTTTCGGATCATAGTCACTATTTACATGATGATGAGCTTAATGAATTTGGTGGTGATTATAGATGGAATGAAGAGGGACAAAAAAAATTATCGAGTAAAGATTTCTGGAGAGTAAACGCTATGCTGATGGTTAAAGAATTTAAGGCAAAAGGGGAATTAAAGGAAGACTGGCGTTTAATGAGCAACAGCGATGCTCAAGCTATTGTATTTGATGAAAATAGCCCAACCAAAGCCGACACGTCTATTTCAAGAACTTTACCTGTTTTCTTTGTTGATCATGGGCCTCGTCTAACCGAGAAAAAGAACCTTGAAATAACAAAGCAATTTGAAGTAAAAGACAATATATATAACCCCAATAACTGGAAACAAATTAGTAAGTAATGAGCATTATTGATATTATATTATCTCCATTTATTTTTATTATAAAACAGCTATTTCTGTTTAGCTTTCAAGTATCGGGAAGCTATGGAATTGCCATTATTCTATTAAGTTTTGCTATTTCGCTACTTCTACTTCCCATTTTTATTTTAATAGAAAAGGCAAAAAAGAAAGACGACTCCGTTAAGCGTAAAATGAAACCTTTAATTGATGAAATTAAACGATGCTACAAAGGACAGGAACGATATTATTACCTTAAAACATTAAACCGTCAATTCAACTATAGTCCGTTTAGGGCTATGATTCCCATACTTAGTTTACTATTGCAAATCCCCTTTTTTATTGCAGCCTATCAGTACCTCGAGGCTTTTGAGCCCTTACAAGGGGTCTCATTCCTTTTTATTCCTGATTTGAGTGCTCCAGATGCTCTTTTAGGTAAAATAAATTTCTTGCCCATTGCCATGACCTTGGTTAACCTATTAACAGCCCATTATTACACAAAAAATGGTGATACCAGTGAGCGAAAGCAAATGGTAATTGTTGCCGGTATATTTTTAGTACTGCTTTTCAATTTACCATCGGGTTTGGTATTGTACTGGACCATGAATAATGTGTTTAGTTTTTTTAGGTTGTTTATTACAAATCCTGAGGTATTTAGAAAAGATGTGGCTCAAAAATCAGTTAGTACCCTTAATTCACAGAAAGTTAAACAACTGTTTATTCCCCTGTTGCCTAAACTAAAAAAAATATTCATTGTATGTTTTGCAATTGTAGTTGTAATACAATTTAATTGGGCTCTAAATCATAGTTTTAATAGTTTTCCGTTGCGCCTTATAGTATCAATCGGATTAAGTATGGTTGTAACTTTTTTGGTCGGTGTAATATTTCCATTTTTCAATCGGTTTAAAATTTATATTTCAAATATACATATCAAACCATTCATTATTATTGTATTGCTTTTTTTACCCATTTATTTCTACTTATCAGCTCAATATTATTTTACTGGCCTAAATAACAATCTTTCATTACTTTCTACAATTTTATTATTGCCATCCCAAGCAATCGGATTACTATATTTTATTCGTGTTAAGAATAAAATAAATCCATTCATTTATCATTTGGGTTCACTAGTATTAGTATTCGTGCTGATTTTGCAATCAATTAATTTACTAGTAATTATCCAGAATGAAGGAATAATAATAAAACTATTCAATGCGACATTAACTATAAACAATAGTAATTGGAGTGATATTTCTGAAACAGGCATATTATTCTCTACTA
Organism: Salinivirgaceae bacterium; assembly: GCA_027858735.1. Lineage (GTDB taxonomy): Bacteria > Bacteroidota > Bacteroidia > Bacteroidales > SZUA-534 > GH45. The sequence goes on along the minus strand of JAQICC010000129.1, from coordinate 7,185 downwards.
TAGCATTGGCATTTTACTGGAAGCTAAAAAACACAACTCAATCCGCCAATACCCAATCAAATTGGTTAATGCATGTTTTGTCTGTGCTATACATTTCTGGACTTATTTTCTTTTGGCATCCACTAATAGTTTATACATCGTATCCTGATATTTTTAACTTTTCAGCATATAGTATTCTCGAAAATAATTTAAATATCTTTTTATACGTATCAGCATTAGGTATAATCCCTTATTTTATTTTTCCTAGGAAAATTAAACGGTCCATACTATTCATATTCTTATGCTTTGTTTTAATATGCTTTGTTAATACTTTTATTGTCCCTTTAGACTTGGGAGCTCTTCATAATAGTCGCTTTTCAGAACAAGAGAACCTTGCTGCACCATTATTCTACTACATATTTGAGGCTATTTTCCTATTAGGAGTGATAGCATTAGTTAGATGGGTTTTTAACAAAGGATATTTTAAACAATCTACTATTGTATTAATAGCATTAAACATTTTATTGATAGTACAGAGCTTAACAAAAACAGTAAAAACTAACTCTAATAAAGATAGCACTATAATTTCTGAAGGTGTAATACCCTTTTCCGAAAATGAAGAAAATATAGTTGTACTATTACTTGATGGTTTTCAAGGGTGGTTTATGAATAGGATACTAGATAAAAATCCTGAACTTAATGAGGCTCTTACTGGGTTTGTGTGGTATCCAAATACATTGTCAATTTCAAGTTTAACTTATTCTTCAACCGCTGCAATTATGAGTGGTTATAATTATTCGGTTGACAAATTGAATAGTGATATTAATAAAACTCTTGGAGAAAAAGTCACAATTCCTTGTAACAATTACATTGATAAGATAAAACTAAAAGGATATAATATTTCAAGTACAAAAATGTGGCATTCTAAAATTAAAAAAGAACAATTTGACAATTATATTCCTTTATGGCATAATAAATGGAATGACCTGCTCAAGAATGGTGAAATGAAAGAAATATGGTATACTCGGTTGTGGGAAAATGCTCTTTTTAATTGTATGCCAATTTCAATAAAACCTAAAATATATAACAACGAAAAATGGTTAATCAGTTACCAAACAGATAAGACTTCAAGTGAAACTTATAAATATAATTTTTTAAAATTACTCCCATTAATTTCACAAAAGCAATCCATGGAACCCAGTTTTATTTATATCCATAATATGGCATCTCATACACCTTGGAAAAAGTTAGCACGTAACAATGAACTAGTTCAAAAAGTAACTCCATTCGAAAATAATGAATGGTGTATTTCTATGCTTGCAGAATGGATAAAATGGATGAAAAAAAAAGGAGTGTATGACAACACCAAAATTATTATTCTTTCTGACCATGGCGCCACACTAAGGGACTATCATCATCCCTTTAAAATAGAATCGCCATTAAAAGTTGACGAAAATAATCCAGATAAAATACTATTGGAGCGCTTCTGGAGGTTAAACGCACTTTTAATGGTTAAAGATTTTAATGCAAAAGGAAAAATCGAAGAAGACTGGAGACTTATGAGTAACGCCGATGCCTCTGCTATTGTTTTTAATGAAAACGATCCCACAAAAGGTATTCCAATTAATAGAACGCTTCCAACTGCATGGGCTTTTTGGGAAAAAAGAATATTAGATAAATATGAGTATGATGTTTATAAATATTTTGAGGTAAAGGAGAATATGTTTGACTTAGAAAATTGGAAAGAAATATATAAGAACAATAATTAAATTCTGAATATATCTGGCATTCCCATACCTGATTAATTCATTGCCTGTTCCGATTTTCTCGGAAAACTTTGTCATTTGATCGAAAGTTGTTGATTATTAAAAAGTTGCGATTTGTGTAGCATTTTGCAAATAAATACTTAATTTAAATTCAACTCGCTTATTTTCAAAAATATAAGTGTTCTCAATAATTAATTCCTTCATTATGCTGGTTAGAAATGTAAAAAATTACAACATCTGTCTATGAATTGTTATATAAAAGTTTTGGAATAATTGGAATTTATTAATCTCAATCAACTTTGATAGGCTTTTTATGCATTATCGCTATTTCCACAATTATTATATTTTTTTAAGCATCGTCCCTCTAATTTAAAAACCTAAAATTATTTTTTAAATTCATTCTAGCTAAATCACGAAATAACCTATTAATGAAGAATGATCAAAATGTTATTTTGGTTACTTGTTGCAATTAAGAATAATGCTAAATATAGTTCATTCAATTTTTGAATCATCATTTGTTTAATTAATTTTAAAATCTATTTAAAACCAATAATAAAGTGAAAACATTAAAGACCCTAATACAACATATATTAGGATTGAAAATTGTAAGAGTAGTATTAAAATATATCTATTTAATCACTTTAGGAATTTTCTCTTCCAATAGAATACTAAGTATAATTTATCATATAGTTTTTTTTCCTACCTATAGCAGGGAGCAACATGGGGTATTAAAAGCTCGATTTAAGTATTATAGAAATTTAAATACGACTCAAAGCACAAAAGTAGATTTAAGAAGAAATATACATCGAATTGAGAAAGGCCTCTTAATGAAACCGCAAAGGGATATTTTTGCCCTAAATTATATTGAAGAAACCATTGAATCATATCTAGGATATGTATCACAATATAAAAATGACCTTCTATCAGTTGATATTGGTGAGCTAGATTGGTCTTATGATGTTTTATGTTCGTATTTTGCTAGCATTAAAGGCAACTCCAAAACAGATAAATTAAAATATCTATTCGAGTCAGCTAATTACTCTCCTGATACTTCAAAAAAAGAAAAGGATCACATGTCACCCTATTATCGCGATATTGCCAATAATATTCCGGTTGATTATGATTCCTTACTTAATTTGGCTTTGAAAAGAAGATCTGTTAGATGGTTTGAACAAAAACCGGTGCCAAGAGAATTAATAGACAAAGCGCTTTTGGTTGCCAGACAATCTCCTAGTGCATGCAACAGACTCCCCTTTGAATATAGAATTTTTGATAAGCCTGAATTAGTTAATAAAATTTCAAAAATACCATTTGGTGCTGCTGGATATTCGCAAAACATTCCCACCCTCATTGTTTTAGTAGGTAAACTAAATTACTATTTTAGTGCTAGAGACCGACATGTTATTTATATTGATGCTTCACTCTCTGCAATGTCTTTTATGCTTGCCTTAGAAACATTAGGCTTAAGTTCAAGCGTTATTAATTGGCCAGACTTTGAGCCCGTGGAAATCAAAATGCAAAACACCCTTAAACTTGGAGTTGATGAACGACCTGTTATGCTTATTGCTATAGGTTTTCCAGATAAAGACGGTAAAGTTGCATATTCTCAGAAAAAATCATTGGAAGTATTAAGGAGCTACAATTAATATCATTTAGTTTTTTTTAATATCATTGAAATTGAGAAAATTGCAACTTCTCCTATCAAATACCATAACCGACTAGCCACCCCAATTGTTGCCGCTAAAACAGGAGTAAAACCGCAAGCAATAAGATATCCAGTAAGTATACCTTCCCTTACCCCAAGGCCCCCAGGTGTAAAAACTGCAATTATGCCAAGGGTGCCAGCTAATGGATATCCCAAAGCCGTGACCCAATATACACTATCTGGTGTTAATGCCTCTGCAAACAATAAGAAAGATATTGAGAAAAGTAACCATCTAATAATATAATATGGCAATACCTTAAAAACGATTGATGGATTTATTTTAGGGATATTTATCTTTCCTTTGGTCAAACGATTCAATACACTTGAAATAAACCTATGGATTATTGGCACAAACAAAAAACATGTAAGTATAACCCAAGCTGCTAAAGCAATAATACTAACAATAGGTGAAATAACGATAAAGAATAAGCCAGATAACCCTAAAGCAAAACCAAACCACAATGATATTATTTGTGTGATAAATGAAATATAAGAGGTTTCGCCCTCATTAAAATTATATTTTCTTGATATATAAGCTGAACGCCCTACAATTATCCATAATTTTCCAGGTATATATTTCCCAAAAACCGATAATCCTGTTGATGCAATTCCATCCTTAGCCTTAATGGGATAACCTGAATTAACAAGTGTCTTTTGCCATGTAATTCCATCAAAAACAAACCCAATAATCAAAATGATTATAGAAGTAATTAAAATCCAAAATTTTTCAATTTCAGGAATTTTCAAATAATCTGCTTTATATAAAGCATAAATAAGAAAAGCTATCGATATATATATGAAGTAATTAAAATATTTTTTCATTTAGCTCTTTGTATTTCCTAAAATAGAAAGAGCTTTTTTAATCTGCAAATAACTTTGGTTGCGGACTTTTGGCAATTCTTGTTCTATTTTTTGTATTATTTGTTTTTCATTATCAAACATCTCAAAAATTCCAGCTAATACTTCTTTATTATTAGAATTTTTAAAGTCCACTACATACTGTTGCAGACTGAATTGCTTCATAACTTCCATATACTTATGACTCCATCCCAGAACAAAAACTGGCGTTTTTAATGATAAGGCAAATACCATAGCATGAAATCGTGAAACGATAACAGAATCAAGTATGTTAATTAAGCTTTTAACACCATCTGCATTCAAGTTATAATTTACGAAGGTTAAATCTTTGGTTTCTTGTCCAAAAATTTCTTCCAATCTTGAAACTAGTGGTAAATCGTTATTCCTCCACAGCTCAGGCTTGTGTTCTTTGGTGGCATTTGGAAACACAACAACATACACATTCTTTTCAATAAGCTCCTTTATAATACCAACAATGGTTTCAATATACTCTTCGCCATTCTTACTCCGGGCAAGAACTGAACTTGGACAAAGACCAATAACCTTCTTTTTAGTTTCTTTTATAGACTTAACAATTTGTATTGTCTTTTCAAGTTTAATGTAGTTTTCAACTGTAATACTATCTCCATCCTTATTACAAAACGCCACATCAGCCGCCAATGAAAATTTATCATCTTTTAGACTTAGAGTCTGCAAATGTTCCATAGTCTTATCCCCTCTTGCAAATAAATGCTCCAGTTTGTTAAAACAATGGACGGCTAGCAACCGATTAATTTTTTTATTAAATGGTCCAACAGCTTGCGCAAATTTTATTACAGGAACCTTTAACAAAAATGCGGGATAAATAGACAAAACATTAAATGGTAAAAATTTCATTCTACTATCTATAAAAGCTACTCCTGCAACATCTATTAAAACTGAAGCTTCCCATAAAAACCTAATTGGAAAAGGAAAAACCTTTCTAAAGAAATTTAATTTAAAAAATTTTAAAACTCCTCCGATAATAGATAAGGGAAAAATAACGAATGCCAGTTTTATTGGAGATGAATCTAATAAATATATATCCTTAACTTCTTGCCATACAATTCTATCATCTTTCGGATAGGGTGTAAATATTCCAAACTCAGCATTTGGAATATTTTCTTTTAAACGTTGAATAGTTGTTACTAACATAGCTTCGGCACCACTATTCCCATTTAACGAGCCACCTGTTATCACTATTTTCTTCATCAAGTATGTGTCGTTGTATTAATCAAAATAGAGACCTTTGAATTAATCCTTCTGTAATCGTTCATTATCCTGAATATCCATCCACATAGCAAAAAGCAATGCTTGAAAACCACTAATAAACAGAAATGCAAAAGCCAAAACAGTAACTGGATTCGCTAACTCCTTTATAAAAGCTTTATGCAACACTTTTATTCCAAAAGGAATAGAGATAGTTAGCATAAGAAAACCAATATGGTATAATAGAAATAATGGATGAAAGCTTTTTAAGAGATACTTCTGTAGCAATCTACGGAAAAAGCCTCTTAAAAGAATAAATGAAATTTTTGGTATAACCTTAAATATTTTCATTTTTGAATTTTCTCCAATCTGATAAACAGGCTTAATCGCTACTTCTTTAATTGTACAAAAATTTGTATTTAACTTAACTAAAATATCATTGGGGTATCCGTAGGTTGGATATAACTTATAAAGCTTAATTAACTTTATTGCACGCAATGAGATTGCGGTGAATGCAGTTTGAGTATCAGAAACGTGCCAATATCCCGAAGCTAGCTTTGTGAGTATAGAAAGTACTGAATTTCCAAAATACCTAACTTTTGGAATAACTAATTGTGCGCCTGGATAGATTAAACGATTGCCTTTTACATAATCAACTCCTTCTTCAACGACTGGCATACAGATTGCCTCAAGTTCTGATGGATCCATCTGGCCATCACCATCTACTTTTGCAACACAATCTATCTCATTGTCACGACACCATCTGTATCCATTGGCTACAGATGCTCCAACACCTCCATTATTTATATGATTGATGAGAATAACTCTTGATTTTTCTGGGCTAAGATTATAAAATTCAGATGGATGATACTTTGATTCTTCCTGAATTAGTAATTCTTTTAAGGCAAAATCGACCGTATTATAAATATTCTTATCTATTGTTTTAGAACCAATATTTTCGTTTGAATAATCATTTTTATCTTTATCTATAAAAGCTTTAACCTTCTCTGAAGTCCTATCCTTTGAGCCATCATTCACAACAATAATCCTATCAACAAAATCTGGAATTGATGACAAAACCATTTCTATCTGACTCTCTTCATTATAGGCTGGAATAATAACAGCTACTGTCTTGTTTCTTAACATTTGGACCCTCTAATGGTTAAAAATAAATATTTGTATTATTAATTAATTCTGTAAATTCTAACATCTTTATATCTTCCAATAATCTCTTGATTACCTAAATAATTATTTAAAACATCGTCTTCAAGCAACTTCAAATCTCCTAGAATAAAATATTTTACTCCCTTTGCTTTAAGGTACTCTATATTTTTTACTCTTGATTTAAATGGTAAACTATAATCCGTATTTCCGATCTGATCCATTAAATATAGTGATATATTGTGACTTGGATCCGGTGAATAATACACTCTATCTTCACGAGCTATTCCAAGGCTTCTCAAATAAGGATTAATATCACCAACTTTTTCAACTATTTTTCGGGAATCATGATAAAACCAATCATCATACTTTTTATTGATAGAATTTCTACAATCATTTATTAATAGTAAAGAAACAGATAGAACTACTAGTTTAAATTTCCAGCTTAAAAATAGTTTTTCGTAGTTTTTACTTAAAAACCAATTGAAA
>JAQICC010000107.1 GCA_027858735.1 Salinivirgaceae bacterium | reverse complement strand
TGAGTTGCTCCTCAGCAGAGCTCATGTCCTCTTCAGATAACATGTATAAAAGTATAATAATTTTTAAAAGAAAATTTGGATTATCCATAGAATTCGGTATTCGCAGCATTGAAAATCAGGAGTCCCGAAATCTCGGGATGACTGGTTGAAATGCAAGAGTAACGAAATTATTGGAGTTTTCTTGCTGAGACTACTTAGTATTTGTGTGTAATAAACGAAGCATTAACTTCTGTTCAGTTTAAATCCTGAAATAGTTAATGCTTCTGTTTGTTAATCCGATATTTATAATTTATAGTTTTTGAATGTAATTATTAAGAATTTCTAATCACCCCATCACTTTCAATAATCCATTTATACGAAGTAAGTTCTTCCAAAGCCATTGGTCCGCGAGCATGAAGCTTCTGAGTTGAAATTCCAATTTCAGCTCCTAAACCAAACTGAGCTCCATCGGTAAATGCTGTTGAGGTATTTACATAAACGGCTGCAGCATCAACCATTTTGGTGAAATAGTCCGTATTTTTTTTGTTTTCCGATACTATAGCTTCGCTATGCTTTGAGCTGTATTCGGCAATATGGTCAATCGCTTCAGAGAATGAAGCAACGGTTTTAACCGACATAACATGATCTAAAAATTCAGTACCAAATGATTCTTGTGTTGCTTTTTTAAGCAAAACTGTAGGATATTTGCCTTCTAATGCACTGTAAGCCTGCTCATCGGCATAAACAATAGTAGAAAAATCTGGGCAAAGATTTAGTAATTCAGGTAAATCATTTAAACGACTTTCGTGCAATACCAAACAGTCAAGTGCATTACATACGCTAACTCTGCGGTTTTTAGCGTTGTTTATAATTGCGGTTCCTTTAGCGGTATCGCCTGTTTCGTCGAAATATGTATGGCAAATTCCGGCACCAGTTTCAATAACAGGTACGGTCGCATTTTCGCGTACCATATTAATTAAGCTTTGGCTACCACGAGGAATAATAAGGTCAACATAACCATTTGCATTTAACATTTGGGCTGTTTCTTCCCGTCCTGAAGGTAAAAGTGTAAGCACATTTTCATCGATATTGTGTTTTGCCAATACTTGTTTAATTAAACCAACCGATGCGGTGTTTGAATAAATAGCATCGCTACCGCCTTTTAAAATACAGGCATTACCCGATTTTAAACACAGGGCAAACACATCATAAGTAACATTAGGTCGGGCTTCATAAATAATACCAATTACACCAAAGGGCACCGATACTTTAGAAATATTTAAACCTGCTTCTGTTGCGCTTTCCATTAAATTTTTACCAAGCGGTGAAGGTAATGCTGCCACATTTCGCATATCACCAGTAATACCTAAAATACGCTCTTCTGTTAATTTTAAGCGGTCGTATTTAGGATCTGAGGTATCCATGCGGTCTAAATCCTTTTTATTTTCAGTAAGGATTAACTCAATGTTTTGATCAACCAAGTCAGCTATATCATAAAGTACAGCTTGTATTTGATCGTCGCTAAGTAAATTTAATGTAGTACTTGCTTTTCGTACTTGTTTAAAAATTGGTGTACAGTTCATGTTTTTTAGTATTCAGTCTTCGGTCTTTAGTTTGCAGCCAGTTTTTTTAACTGAATACTGAACTGGAGACTGAGGACTTTAATTTTCGTTTAACAATAAATAATCATAATGAATAAAAGGCTTCTTCCGCTTTTCACCCTTTAGCTCGTTAGCCTTAACCGAATCGTATTGCGATTTTCCAATACCAAGTTGATTCGCTTTTTCATCAAAAATTCGAACAATATCTCCTTTTTCAAATAAACCTTCAATTCTTTCAATTCCAATAAGCAATAAACTGGTAGCCTTGCTGCCCATTAAGGCTTCCTTTGCACCTTTATTTATTATTACAATGCCTTTTGCAAAAGTATCGGAGTGCGACAACCATTTTTTTACGCCATTCGATTTTATTTTGTTGGCAACAAATCGAGTACATGGTGTTTCATTTGATTCGAGAATATTGTGAATGATATTTTTACGTGTGCCATTTGCAATAATTACTTCAATGCCCTCACTGGCTATTTTTTTGGCAATGGTGCATTTGGTAAGCATACCACCACGTCCAAAGCCTGATTTGATAGTTGAAATATACTGTTCCAAATCACCGGTCGATTCGTCAATTGTTGGTATTAATTCAACGTCTTTGTCACCAGGTTTACCTGTAAAAATTCCATCAACATTCGATAGGATTAGCAAAGCATCGCAGTCCATCATTGAAGCAATAAGGCCTGAAAGTTCATCATTATCTGTAAACATAAGCTCTGTTACCGATATGGTGTCGTTTTCGTTAACAATAGGGATAATGTTATTTTCGAGCATGGCTGAAATACAATTCTTCATGTTTAGGTAGTGCCTGCGGTCGCCGAAATTTTCTTTGGTAGTTAATACTTGCGCACTTTGAATATCGTTGTTACTAAACAAGTCGAGATAAAGGGACATGAGTTTTACCTGACCGATGGCAGCTAATACCTGCTTTGAAGCAACCAAACTGGTTTTTTTTGAAATTTCAATATCGCTGCGCCCGGCAGCAACTGCTCCCGACGAAATTAGAATAAGCTCAATGCCTTGTTCGTGCAACAACGAAATCTGACTTACCAAATGATTGATCTGCTTAATATTTAGCATTCCATCATCTTTAGTAAGCACATTGCTACCTACCTTAATTGCTATGCGTTTATATTGGTTTTGCACTCTGTTTTTTTCTTGTTAGTATATGTGTTGAAAAACATATGCTGCAAATTTATGATTAATCTTTAATTAATTGTCAAGAATTAAAGAATTAGCTGCATTAATATTAAATGAATTAAGATATTTGAGTTTTGTAATTGATTTCAAGTGTTATATTTTATAAAATAGCCTCGAAAGTAATTTCTATTTCTTCTGAGTTTACTTTTTGTTTGATGCTGAAATTTTGTGATAAGCATATTTTTAATCCAATTTTTGACGCTTTTATTTCCATTGTTTTTAAGAGTTTTATCTTATCAGATTTATTGCATTCACTATTAAAATGAATAAATATCTGATCGGGATATTTATCATTAAATCTCAATAAGAAAGGATTATGTTCGGCAAAAATAAGATCATCATAAGCATGGGTCATTTCTAATCCTGTTGATTTTATGAGCTCTTCTGCTAATGGTAATGGGCGTTTTAATGTATTCATAATTATTATTTTAAGATGTTAATAATCGAAACCAAGTAACTATTTCATGTAATTGATTGGCTTGTTCTTCGAATTGGCATTTAACGTGCAATATGTTAATTGACTCCTCAAACTCGAACGCGGTAAAGTTATATCCTAGCTGTTGCATAATATCTGGTATATCATGTGAGCTTTGATTATTTAAGAAAGACCTAAGTTTGGGATCTATACTTGCATTTTTTATGAAATTAATTGCGTTTTGAATAGGCATAATATTTTTTTTGGGGTCGTTACTAAAGTTAAATTCTAAATTGCCACAATGTGCTGAATTTCTTCGTTACATGAGCTGGAGCAAGATTTACATTCTGAAGAACAATTAGATTTTTGAATAATACTTTCTTCATTAAAACAAAACAATTCAGAATTTTCTAAGAGCCGAATGTTCTGCTTTAAATCTGTTCCGAATGCTTTGTAAATTGCAATGTCATTATCTTTAAAAAACTTGGCAGTCATGCTTTGACAGTTTGGGCTTACTATACAATTTATGCCTTCAGATTTTATAAAATTAATGAACCCATTCTCCAAATAAATACCTGTTATGCTGCTGACAGTAAAAGTCTTAATGGTTTTATTTATGGTATTGTATATACCAAAGTATTTGCTGCCATGTAAATTCATATCAAGTTTTAAATCATCTAATTGGGCTTGTTTTTGTAAAGGAATTCCAATTTTCATAGTAGTATATTTTAGTTATTAATTATTTTATGATTATCAAGATTTAAGCCTGTTTAATAGCTGTCAATTCTACCTATATGTAGCATAATTGCTTTAAAAAGAACATCCTATTTAAGATACAATAGGAATGCCATGCTAAGTTTAGTTTTTGTCAATTATCATTTTAAAGTCAATATTACTGATAAAGTGTTTCTGCCTAATTATTATTGTTTTTAGTACTATTATGATTGCAGTTGGCCAAAACATTGAGCCAAGAAAAACTATAAAAAGGATGTATTATTTTATAATTGATCCTGTTTTTTTAGAGATTACCTCCCGTTTAACAAGCATGTAATAATCAACATTTATGTGAAAGTTGCGATAGATTCCGACAGAAATGTAGGAGAATTCAACCTGTGCTACATGTGCCAAAAAAACTTTTAGAAAACTTTTAATCGTCATATTATCAGTAATATATGTAATTACGCAAACGATGTAATATGTTATAGCTTTTAGGCAATGGCACAGCTTTGGCAATTAAGAGATCAAACAAACAAAAAACAGAAATAGAATTTTAGAAAATAAAAACTTACACAACGATTAAAATTTTGAATTATGAGAAAGATCGCAATTTACGGGAAAGGTGGAATCGGAAAATCTACAACAACGCAAAACACTGTAGCTGGTTTGGTTGAAATGGGGAAAAATATTTTTGTAGTAGGCTGTGACCCTAAGGCAGATTCAACACGCCTGCTACTTGGAGGATTAGTACAAAAAACAGTATTGGATACCCTACGTGAAGAAGGTGAAGATGTTGAATTGGATGATGTTGTAAAACCAGGTTATGGCGGTGTCCGTTGTGTAGAATCAGGGGGTCCGGAACCGGGTGTTGGATGTGCTGGCCGTGGTATCATTACTTCAATTAATTTATTAGAACAGTTAGGAGCTTGGGATGAAGAATACAAAACTGATTACACTTTTTACGATGTGCTTGGTGATGTGGTTTGTGGTGGATTTGCAATGCCGATTCGTGATGGTAAAGCTGAAGAAATTTACATTGTAGTATCAGGTGAAATGATGGCAATGTATGCTGCTAACAACATTTGTAAAGGTATTCAAAAGTATGCACAAAGCGGAACTGTTCGTTTAGGAGGATTAATTTGCAACTCTCGTAAAGTGGATAACGAAAAAGAAATGATTGAAGAGTTAGCAAAACAATTAGGGACTAAAATGATTCACTTTGTACCTCGTGACAATATGGTTCAGCAAGCAGAGATTCACAGAAAAACAGTTATTGAATTTGCTCCTGAGCATGCTCAGGCTGGTGAGTATCGCACATTAGCGCAGTCTATTGACGCAAATGACAATTTTGTAATTCCCACTCCACTTGAGATTGAAGATTTAGAAAAGTTATTGATTGATTTTGGAATTGCGAACTAGAATTTGTTTAGAAGGTCTAACTGCCTCCTTAAACGTGCTTAATATGAGGTTATTTGCAAAAGTAAACTCCCTTAAGTTATTATTTCGCAAGCCTTGAAATGAAGCTTTCTATTTCAAATCAATAAATCCATGAAACGCAATTTAAATCTTACTTACAAATGTTGTTATGCGCAATTTGAGGTTAAAAATATGATGATTGGAATTTACACAAACCATAAAATTAATTTAAAATAAAACTTACGATTATGTTATTAATAAGAGCAATTATACGTCCAGAGAAAAGTTCAAAAGTTTTAAAAGCACTTTTTGAAAGTGGTTACGTAGCCGTTACAAAAATGCCTGTGGTAGGTCGTGGTAAACAGCGAGGTATTAAAATTGGTGATATTACCTACGATGAGTTGCCAAAAGAAATTTTAATGATGGTTGTTAAAGATGAAGATAAAGATTTTGCAGTAAAAACAATATTAGAATCTGCACGCTCAGAAGGGGGTGGAGCATATGGTGATGGTAAAATATTTATATCACCTGTTGAAGAGGCTTATACCATAAGTCGTGGAACTAAAGAATTGTAATTCACATCTTAAATATTTCATGTATGAAAACAGTAATTGCAATAATACGAATTAACCTGATGAACGAAACCAAAAAAGCGTTATCGGATGCTGGAATGCCAATGATGACTGCTATTGGTGGAGCTTATGGCCGGGGTAAAGGCTTGGTTGAGAAAAAAATTATAGATGCTGCTTCAGAGAATATTCCTGAAGCGGTTGAGTACTTGGGAACTGAGCCGCGGTTACGTCCACAGCGTGTGCTTTATGTAACGGTAAGCGATCATAATGTGGAGCTAACGGTAAATACCATCATGGAAACAAATAGAACTGGTGAGCCTGACGATGGGAAAATTTTCGTTCTTCCTGAAATGGACGCAATACAAGTAAGAACTGGCGTAAGCGGTTCTGAAGCACTTGACTAAACCAGGTTTCAATTAACTAATGATTAAAAAGAATAGTTATGTCAATAAATAATAGTAAATCAAAAATGCCAGATCCTTCTGTTTTAAAAGAGGAGATACTAAAAAAGTACCCTGGTAAGATTGCCAAAAAAAGGTCAAAGGGTTTTCTGGTTAATGACCCAACTACAGTGCCTGAAATTCAAGCAAACGTACGTACCATTCCGGGCATTATTACACAAAGAGGCTGCACTTATGCAGGGTGTAAAGGAGTGGTTTTGGGACCAACACGCGATGTGGTAAATATTGTACACGGACCAATTGGTTGTAGTTTTTATGCCTGGTTAACACGTCGTAATCAAACTTCTCCTCCAACCGAGAACGATCCTAACTTTATACCCTATGCTCTTTCAACCGATATGCAAGACGAAAACATTGTATTCGGTGGCGAGGCTAAGTTAAAAACAGCTATTCAAGAGGCCTTTGATGAATTTAATCCTCGCTCAATTGCAATCTTCTCAACTTGTCCGGTAGGTTTAATTGGTGACGATGTACATGCTGTTGCACGCGAAATGAAAGAAAAATTAGGTATAAACATTTTTGGTTTCTCTTGTGAAGGATATCGAGGAGTTAGCCAATCGGCTGGTCATCATATTGCAAACAATAAAATTTTCTCGAATGTTATCGGTATCGATGATGTAACCGAGCCAAAAGGAAAATTCAAAATGAACATGTTGGGTGAGTACAATATTGGTGGTGATGCCTTTGTGTTGGAAAATTACTTCGAAGAAATGGGTATTGATCTTGTTGCTTCTTTCTCTGGAAACTCAACCATTGAAAGTTACGAGTACTCGCATAAAGTTGATTTGAACATTGTAATGTGTCACCGTTCTATCAATTACATAGCTGAGATGATGGAAAAGAAATACGGTATTCCATGGTTTAAGGTAAACTTTATTGGAGCTAAAGCCACAGCGAAATCATTACTAAAAATGGCTGAATATTACGAAGATGCAGCTATGATTAAAGCAACCAAAGCTTTAATTGATCGTGAAATGGCAAAAGTCCAGGCCGTTATTGATGAAGTTCGTCCTAAGCTAGAGGGTAAAACAGCCATGATGTTCGTTGGAGGATCAAGAGCTCACCATTACCAAGAATTATTTACCGAACTTGGTATGGAAACCATAGCAGCGGGTTACGAGTTTGCGCACCGCGACGATTACGAAGGACGTAAAGTGATTCCAAGCATTAAAATTGATGCAGATACACGTAATATTGAAGACCTTAAAGTAGAAAAGGAGGAGGCTTCATTCCGTTCCGAACTACAAGATAAAAAGGCAAAACTTGAAGGTGCTAAATTTGATTTTGAAGATTACGAAGGTATGATGCCAGAAATGAAAAAGGGAGCTCTCGTAATTGATGATATTTCTCACTGGGAATCAGAAAAATTAATAGAGAAATACAGACCAGATATTTTCTGTGCAGGTATTAAAGAAAAATATGTAGTGCAAAAACATGGTATTCCATTGAAACAGCTACATAGTTACGACTACGGCGGACCTTATGCAGGGTTTGAAGGAGCAATTAACTTCTACCGCGAAATGGAACGTATGTTAACTACCGATATCTGGAAAATGATTGATGCACCATGGAAAAATGAGCCAGAGATGGTTGGTAGCATGGTGATGGAGTAGTATTCAGGAAGCAGTTCACAGTCCACAGTCTGCAGTATTTGTCAATCAGGCTGAGGACTTTAAATTAAAAATCTTAAAAATTAAAATTATGTTATTACGTCATACAAAAAAAGCTTCGGAAGCAGTTGATCGCAAGGCGTTAACTATAAATCCAGCAAAAACTTGTCAGCCTGTAGGGGCCATGTATGCAGCGTTAGGCGTTCACGGATGTCTTCCTCATAGTCACGGTTCGCAAGGGTGTTGTTCTTATCACCGTACCGCTTTAACACGTCACTATAAAGAGCCGGTTATGGCTTCAACAAGTTCATTTACTGAAGGTTCATCGGTATTTGGAGGTCAGGCTAACTTATTACAGAGTATCTCTAATATATTTGCAATTTACGAGCCGGAAATTATTGCAGTACATTCTACCTGTTTGTCGGAAACCATTGGTGACGACTTAAAGCAAATTACTGAAAAAGCCATTGCTGACGGTAAGGTACCAGAAGGTAAGCATTTAGTTCAAGCATCTACACCAAGTTATATTGGGTCGCATGTAACAGGTTACTCTAACATGGTTAAAGGTTTTATCGATAAGTTTGCCTTTAATACTGGTGAAAAAAAGCGTCAGGTGAACCTAATTTCAGGTTGGGTTGAGCCTTCAGATATGCGTGAGATTAAACGCATCATGAAAATAATGAAAGTGCCTTATGTGATGTTACCTGACACCTCAGATGTTTTAGATGCACCAATGACCGGTAAATTTCAAATGTATCCGAATGGGGGTACAACAATATCAGAAATGGCATCAATGGGCGATAGCATGGCCACAGTTGCAACCGGACATTTTTGTTCTCGCGATTCTGCTATTCATTTAGAGAACAAATGTAAAGTGCCATTTAAATTAACTGATGTTCCAATAGGTGTAAAAGCTACAGATAGATTTATACAGGCAGTTTCATCTGCTGCTAAAGTATCAATACCTGAAGAGGTTAATGTTGAAAGGGGTCGCTTGGTTGACGCGTTGGCCGATATGCAACAATATTTCTACAATAAGAAAGTTGCGGTATATGGCGACCCTGACACATTAATTCCTTTATGTGAATTTTTAGTTGACTTAGGAATGAAGCCTATGGCTGTTGTTTCTGGCACACCTGGAAAAGAATTTGCTAAGCGTATGGAGGCCATTCTTGCCGAAAAAGTTCCTGGAGCTAAATTCGCTAATGGTTCAATAGCCGATATGTACAAATTGCACTCTTGGATTAAAGAAGAACCTGTAGATTTAATTATTGGTAACACCTACGGAAAATATATTGCACGCGACGAGAATATTCCATTCTTGCGCTACGGATTTCCCATATTAGATCGTATTGGCCACAGTTACTTCCCAACAGTTGGATACATGGGAACCTTAAGTTTGGCAAAAGATATATTGAATTTATTAATGGATTATCAAGATGCGAATTGCATCGAAGAAAAGTTTGAGCTAGTAATGTAGAAATACATTCCTTGGTTTGGTTGTGCGGTGGCATCTTTTAGCTGAAGATGTCACCAGACCAAAACCAAGTATAAAAGTACCATAGTTCCTTGTCATTCATAGTTTAGATTTAGTTAGAGGATGTCTGTCTAGTATTTTTCTAGGCAGACTCCATTTACTCAAACTCAAAAGTTTGCACGAGAACTGTTCTTACAAAACCTGGTAAAAATTCAATTGAGTAAGTTCTCTCAAGGGTAATATTTATAGGGGAATCAGGAAATAATTTGAATCAATAATAAGGCGTTCTTTAAAAATTTATTTTACTAGTGTAAATGAGAATTTTAAAATTTTTGTTTAACGCAGATAAAATAATTTTAAAGGTTGCTGTCACAACCAACATCAAGTTATGGACATTATCAAAGAAAGAAGAAACCAAGTAGTAAAAGCAGGAGCTGAAGGAACTTTAGCTTTAGCTTGCGAGAAGAAAAGTACGGCAGGTTCAGTAAGTCAGAGGGCGTGTGTTTTTTGCGGTTCGCGTGTAGTGCTTTATCCAATTACCGATGCCTTGCATCTAATTCACGGACCGATAGGCTGTGCTGCATATACTTGGGACATAAGAGGATCGCTTTCGTCAGGTAAAGAAATTTACCGATTGAGCTTTACCACTGATTTGCATGAGAAAGAGGTAGTATTTGGTGGAGAAAAGAAATTGTATCAGGCTTTAGTCGAACTAATAGATAAACATGAGCCCAAAGCTGCATTTGTTTACTCTACATGTATTGTAGGTGTAATTGGTGACGATGTTGAAGCTATATGCCGCAAGGTGTCAGCCGAAAAAGGCATTGATGTTTTGCCGGTAATGAGTGAAGGTTTTAACGGTACAAAAAAAGACGGTTATAAAGTAGCTTGCGAGGCACTTGATAAGTTAGTGGGAACCGATAATATTTCAGAAGTTCCCGATTACAGTATAAATATTTTGGGTGATTTTAATCTGGCCGGTGAGCTTTGGATATTAACCGAATATTACAAAAAAATGGGGGTTAATATAAATGCAACCATTACTGGTGATGGTCGTGTTGATGATATTAGAAAAGCTCATAAAGCCGGGTTAAATGTTGTTCAGTGCTCAGGATCAATGATGCACCTTGCCAAGTTAATGAAAGAAAAATACGATGTGCCTTTTATGAAAGTTTCGTATTTCGGTATTGAAGATATGAGTGATGCTTTATACGAAGTGGCGCGTTTTTTTAAAAGCGACGAATTATTTGCCAAGGCTAAAGAGTTGGTAAAATCGGAATTGCATGATTTAATTCCAGCATTGCAGAAGTATCGTGAAGAGCTTGAAGGCAAAAAGGCCGCCATTTATGTGGGTGGCGCATTTAAAGCCATATCGTTGGTAAAAGCATTACGACTTATTGGAGTTAAAACTGTTGTAGTAGGCTCGCAAACGGGAAATAAGGAAGATTACGAGCAGCTAAAAGAACTTTGTGATGAAGGAACTATTATTGTTGACGATTCTAATCCTAACGAACTTTCGCAGTTTGTAAAAGAAACCAATTCAGACATTTTTATTGGAGGGGTAAAAGAACGCCCTATAGCACATAAAATGGGATTGGGTTTTTGTGACCACAACCATGAGCGTAAAGAGCCGCTTGCAGGATACGAAGGCATGCTAAATTTCGCAAAAGAAATTTATGCCACAGCCATGAGCCCAGTTTGGCAGTTTACAAGGAAAGGCGCGAAGCGCCAGTAGGCAGTTTTCAGTCCTCAGTAAGCAGTATGTAAACTGCAGACAGGAGACTGAGAACTGAAGACTTGTAAAATTGGAATAGAAAGCTATCAAGATTGGAGAATGGAACATTTGAAAAACTAAATCCCAAATAACAACAAAATGACCAAACCACTTATAGAAACCAAAGCATTTACAGCCACGCGCAATGCCTGCAAGCTATGTGCCCCCTTAGGTGCAAGTATGGCATTTAAAGGTATTCAAGGCTGTGTGCCCATTATACATGGGAGCCAAGGTTGCTCCACCTATGTAAGGCGATATTTGATTAGCCATTTTAAAGAACCGGTAGATATAGCGTCATCAAACTTTAGTGAGGAATCGACCATATTTGGTGGAGGACCCAACCTAAAAAAAACTTTAGAAAATGTTGGAAATCAATATAAGCCGGTTTCAATTGGCATATCAACCACATGCTTAAGCGAAACAATAGGCGATGATGTACCACATATTTTAAAAGAATTTAGAAATGAAATACCCGAGTTGGCAAGTGTTGGTATAGCCCATGCTGCAACTCCAAGTTATTGTGGAACTCATGTTGATGGATTTCATCAGGCCGTAGTTTCAATCATTAATCAATTAGCTGGTACTGCAGAAAAAAATGAAAAAATAGTGTTGTTACCAGGCTTGTTATCGCCCGCGGACTATAGATATTTAAAAGAGATATTTGATGACCTAGGTATTGAAGCCACCTTTGTTCCGGATTTATCCGAAACATTGGATAACCCTCATTGGGATGAATATAAGCGTATTCCTGATGGGGGCACAACGCCAGAAGAGTTAATGCAATTAGGGGGGGCAAAATGTTACTTACAATTTGGTGAAGTGCTGAATTCAGGTATGGTAGCCAATGCTGTAAAAAAGAAAAACATAAATACCCCAGGAGCAGCTCTTGAGAATAAGTTTGGCATGCCTGGCGCCACAATTGGTTTGCCCTTCGGAATAAATGCCACAGATCGCATGTTCGAAATTATTGAGAAAATGACCGGCAAAACTATTTCAGAGAAATATGAAAAAGAGCGAGGTCGTTTGGTTGATGCATACACCGATGGTCATAAATACGTATTTGGTAAACGTGCTGTTATTTACGGCGAAGAGGATTTCGTAATTGGCTTAACCGAATTTTTAACTGAAATAGGTGTTGAACCTGTTATTATAGCCTCGGGTGGTGAAAGTAATCATTTTAGAGATGCACTAAAAAGTAGGATTCATTCTAAACATGATCCGCATATAATGAAAGGTGCAGACTTTGAGGATATTGCAGAAGTATGTCGTCAGGTAAAGCCTGATATCATGATAGGTCATAGTAAAGGGTATTACATTGCTCGAGAGCTTGAAATTCCATTGATTCGCGTGGGGTTTCCAATTCATGATCGTTTGGGTGGCCAGCGGGTATTGCATGTGGGTTACGAAGGAGCGCATCGCTTGTTCGAAAATATTGCAAATGCATTAATTGAGTATAAACAAGAGCACAGCCCTGTAGGCTACAAGTATATGTAATAACAGAGTGATTAGAGTACTTAAAGTGAACTAGAGTTAAGAGTTGAAAATGAGGATTTATTAAAACTCTCAACTCTCAACTCCAAACTCTCAACTCGTAACTCAACAACTAGAAATTATGGTAAATATCGAAAATCATCCGTGTTTTAATAAAGAGGCCAAAGGGAAATTTGGTAGAGTACATTTACCTGTAGCGCCTAAATGTAATATTCAGTGTAACTATTGTAACCGCGATTACGACTGTGTTAATGAGTCACGTCCAGGAGTAACTACAAGAGTTTTACAACCACGCCAGGCTGTAGATTATTTGAAGGCTTTACGAGTTGATCATCCTGAGTTAATTGTAATGGGAATTGCCGGTCCTGGCGATCCGTTTGCAAACCCTGAAGAAACTATGGAGACCTTGCGTTTAGTGCGTGAAGAGATTCCTGAAATGATACTTTGCCTATCAACCAATGGCTTGAATTTAGCTCCTTATGTTGACGAAATTGCCGAGCTAGAAGTTAGTCATGTAACTATTACAATGAATGGTACCGATGTTGATATGCTGAAAGATATCTACCGCTGGGTACGTGTAGGTAAAAAAGTTTATCGCGGAGCCGAAGGATCAAGAATACTTTTAAATGAGCAGATAAAATGCATTGGATTGCTTAAAGAAAAAGGCATTACCGTAAAAATAAATAGTATTGCTATTAGTGAAATTAACGTGCCTTTATTACCCGAATTAGCTTACGAAGTTTCGACTTTTGGTGCCGATGTAATGAATATTATCCCCTTGTATCCTGTTAAAGATACTCCTTATGAAGATTTTGAAGAGCCATCGCCAGCATTAATGAAAGATTTGCGCAAAATGGCCTCGAATTACATTAAGCCCATGGAGCATTGTGCACGTTGCAGAGCCGATGCTGCAGGTTTGTTAGGCAAGGATATTAAAGAAAGTACTCAAATGTTGCGTGATTTTGCAATAAAGTCTAACAATGGTAATGAAAAAAGAAATCTCGTTGCCGTTGCCAGTCACGAAGGTTTGTTGGTAAATCAACATTTAGGCGAGGCCGAGAGCTTATACATTTATAAAGAAACATCTTCGGGATACCGAATGGTAGAGCAACGCAAAACTCCCATTCGCGGAACCGGTATGGATCGTTGGAAAAACCTTCTGGATACCATTGATGATTGCCGAACCCTATTGACTTCTGGTGTTGGTTCAACTCCATATAATTTTATTAGTAAAAGTGGAGTTGAGGTAATTGAAATGAGCGGCTTAATTGATGAAGGTTTAGATGCCATTTATAAGGGAAAGAAAATTAAAAGTATTAAAAAGCGTGATGCTTTTGCCTGTGGTAGTGAATGTTCCGGTACAGGTGGAGGTTGCGGATAATGATTCATGCGTTCATGATAGAATCAATTGATAAGCCCTGAAGGGGCGTAATTCCGCAACTTTGAAATGAGTGGCCTAATTGATGAAGGATTGGATACCATTTATAAGGGAAAGAAAATTAAAAGTATTAAAAAGCGTGATGCTTTTGCTTGCGGCAGCGAATGTTCCGTTACTGGTGCCGGTTGCGGATAATGATTCATGTGTTCATGATAGAATCAATTGATAAGCCCTGAAGGGGCGTAATTCCGCAACTTGGGGCAACGCCCCAAGAATAGCGCAAAGCTCTAAAAGCGATGCAAGTAGAAAGGTCAATTTGAAATACAGAGCTTTCATGCATCGCAATAGGTAAAATGAATAAATAAAATACACACAAAAATTAATTTTTAAAATATACGATTATGAAAAAACCTGAATTCCACATTTTGGTATGCAACAGTTACCGTGTTTCTGGCGATGCACAAGGATATTGCAATAAAAACGGGGCTACAGATTTTGTGCAATATATATCAGAAGAATGTGCTGATCGTGGTTTAGATGCAACAGTTTCAACTACAGCGTGTTTAAATGTTTGCTCGCAAGGCTCCGTTATGGTTGTTCACCCACAGAATTTTTGGTATGGAGCAATTAATGAAGAAAAAATTGATGAAATTCTAGATGCCCTAGAAGAAGGCAAATCGGTTGCAGAGTATCTGATTGCCGACTAGTCAGAGTCTGTCCATAAAGTCAACACTTTAAAGAGACTGAGCTAGAGATTTCATTTTCGAGGCTTGCGAAGCCAGTAAAAAAAAGAGTTTAACATGTGTAAATGAGTATTTTACTGGCCGGCGTAACGATGAAAATGGAATTTATAGACAGGCTTTAGTTATGTATTATTAAATGCGTGATACATAACTATCAATGTGTTATGAGCCTTGAGTATTGAGAGTAAAATGTTTTCTGTTATAAGTTTGTAAAATCAATACTCTGGCCATAATTCTTTTCTTAAAAGAGGTTCTTTTTGATAAATAATCCACCCTAGCCCTTCCTTAAGAAGGCGGGTGATAGATTATAAATAATAAACTAACTACGATTATTTTGACAGTCTCACAACCAAAAAAAACAAGCTATGAAAAATTACATTGTAGATACCACCTTACGTGATGGAGAACAAGCTCCAGGAGTTATTTTTAATACTGGTCAGAAAATGTTAATTGCTCGACTGCTTGATAAATTAGGTATTGATGAAGTTGAGCTTGGAACACCTGCTATGGGAGAACAAGAGCAAAAAATAATTCGTGATATTGCAGTTGGAGGGTTTGGTTTTAAAACTATAAGTTGGTGTAGAGCACTTGAATCGGATATTGATATGGCTGCATCGTGTAAAACGGATGTTGTGAGTATTTCTTTTCCTGTTTCGGATATTCAGCTAGGTGCTATAGGCAAAGGGCGCGATTGGGTACTTGATAATATTAGCAAATATGTAAACTATGCTCGCAATAAATTTAAGTTTGTTTATATTGGTTTTCAAGATGCCTCACGCTGTGAGTTGGCTTTTTTGAAAGATGTGGTTGAGATTGCAGTAAAAGCGAAAGCTGATAGAATACGTATAGCAGATACAGTAGGTGTACTTAATCCAGTAAGCGTGGTCGAATTATTCACCGAGCTTCGTATTGTTTTTCCATTTACCGATTTTGAGTTTCATGCACATAATGATTTAGGTATGGCAACGGCCAATGCTTTTATGGCATTAAAAAATGGAGCCACAGGCATTAGTGGAACTATAAATGGATTAGGTGAACGAGCAGGAAATGTAGCTATTGAAGAACTGATAATGGCTAATTATTTAAATGATTACAATAGAACCAGGTACAATACAAAAATAATAAATGAGCTATGTAATTTTGTTGCAGAGGCTTCAAAGCGGCCATTGCATTTTAGCAAACCGCTATGTGGATCGAATGCTTTTACTCACGAAACAGGGGTGCATGTACGAAGTGTATTAAGCAATAAAAAAACATATCAGCCAATTGATGAATCTCTGATAGGTGTCCATTCTAATCAGATTGTAATAGGGAAACATAGTGGTAAAGCCTCTTTGGCCTATTTTTTCAATAAAAATGGTGAATTTCCTACGAACAAGCAACTCGATATTTTACATGGTAAAATTCATGAAAGTATTGCGCTAAGGGGGAAGGTTCCATCAGAAAAATATATACTAAGTCTATATACCAGCTTACAATATCAATCGCCTGATTATAAAGTATAGGAACCGGCAGTGCCAGAGGAGAGTTTTTATTGTAATTTTTTTTGAAGTCTCTATACTTAAGAGAATGTGTGAAATTGGGAAAAGCAATAATTAGCTCTGGTATTTATGCCAGAGATTATCAGATGGTATGAAGCTAGGCTTTAGTCCAAACCCCTTTTATTGTGGGCTAAAGCCCAGTTTTATTGTGCATTGTAACAACGGCATTCATGCCGTTGCTAATGATAAAAGCGACTTGCATCAGTTTTTATACAATCTCTTAAATGCCGTTGCAGAAACATGACATCGGCCCTGAACATGACATCGTTTCAATAAACATAGAAGTTGATATAATTAGTAAGGTAGCGCAGATTGTAATGATACCGCATAAAACTAAATGACTATCCGCTTTTTTACCCAAATTTACAGACCTAGTATACAGGCTATTAATAGTCTGTCAAATATTTTTTCTCCGAAAAACCTACGATTGTATTTGTAACAAAATTCATTCAG